>CAYSZH010000062.1:0-24235 GCA_964435305.1 uncultured Granulosicoccaceae bacterium | reverse complement strand
ATGTATTTAAGAGTTGGTGGTTATATCGTGGTTTGATTTTAATTTGATCTGAAGAGATGGACGGGCAGGTGAATTCGTGTGTTTGTTCCTACTAATTGATTTTTAAATTATCAACGCATGTATATGCGTCTAGGAATTTATTTCCAAATTTCGAAAATACGTATGAACGAAACCTGCAAGTGCTGGTACAAACTCTGTGAATGGCAATCAAGCTGTTTAAATTTAACAAGTACTAATTCATCTAAACAGGATAAAAACTATGAAATCAGTTAACAACAAGCAACGTGGCCAGGGTATGACCGAGTATGTAATTCTAGTGGCGTTGATCGCTATCGTTGCGATTGGTGGGTTCACCACTATGGGTAAAAACGTTAAGGATAAGGCAGAAGGGCTCGGCGCAAAAATTACGGCCTTGCCTTCTTAATAGGCCGCCCTCGGTAGTCGGCGAATTCATGAATATTCTAATGTTTAGTAACATTAAAATTAGGAGGCATAAACGCGAAAGTGGACAGGTACTACCCCTTGCATTAGCAGGGGTAGTGCTTGCATCTGTCGTGATGTTCTCAATGGTCAATACGGGAAACCGTGCTGTCGAGAAAATGCGAGTTGCGAATATCGCTGATTCGGCAGCACTAAGTGCGGCAACGGTTACCGCTCAACAACTAAACTCTATTGCTTATTTGAATCGCGCTATGGTTGCCAATCACATTGGTGCTGGCCATATGACGGCGTATATCAGCTGGATCAGATACGTTGATCAAGCAATGGATCGTTTAGAAGACATCACTAACTATATTCCGTACGTTAACGTTGCAACCGATGTTCTGGAAGTACTGGCTGAAGTCGCGCGACGCGTTAGCGAACCCTACGGTACAGCGTATTTAGCTGCAGTGGATGGAGTAAATCTTGTTTTTTCAGCTGCGCAGTTTGAAATGGCAACGTCTTTACTCCTTCAAGCACCCTTGGTTATGCAAAGTGTTGCAACAGAATCGGATGAGAACGTAAAAATTAATGCATCGGCACTATCACACTTCCATGGTGAAGAGGCCGGAGTCATTGGACTTCAGTTGCTGGCGCAGGAGCAAAGGCTGCTTACATTTGCAAAGCAATACGGTATTCAGGATTTAAACAAAGAGATGTATCGCGTTACAGAATCAACCTACGGGCAGTCTGGGCAAAAATACAGGGGTGAGATGTCGAAGCAGTGGTTGACAAACCGACAATGGGATAAATATCTGATCAAAAAGACGTATAAAAACAAGCACAGTATAAAAGGCGGTGGTTTGGAGTGGTGTTCAGAAGATAAGCTGAAGATAAGGGATACCTATACCTTTCAGTTTCACACTGTGGCTTCTGGTGATGCCTGCGCAACCAAGCTTTATGGCGGTTATAAGGGGATCCATACGTTCGGTGGGCTGACAAGCCAAAAAAATGAGCACCAGGTACTGCATTTGTTGGCGGCTGTTTCAAAGCCTTTTGAAGATACCTACAGTCGTGATGGTTTTGGTTTAGAAGACCATATGACAACAGATTCTGTAGCGGCTTTGGCTATAGCACAAGTTGAATTTGTAAGGCCATTAAACACAAAACTGTTTAACAAGATTGACGAAGACGAATTTGCGAACCTGTATAACCCATTCTGGCGGGCAAGGTTAGTTGGATCCAGCCTTAAGGATTTGGCGAAAATGCAACGTACAGCGTCAACGTGGAGGGAGGTTAAATGAAAATAGACAAAAACAAGAATGGTGAAGCAGGTCAGGCCATGGTCGAAACGCTTGTCGCCACTCTCGCGCTAGTGCCTTTGGTTTTGGTTTTACCTCATATAGGAAAATCTCTGGATATAAAAGGCAAGGCACTGGAAACGTCGCGTTATGGGCTTCTTGAGCGCTTTACCTCCAGAGAAACTGCAACATCGAGTGTAAGCCAAACCAAAAGTAGTAGACAAATACGTCGTGAAGCAAGCGCAAGGATACAAGCTGAACCCGGAACACGCATTAGTTCTACGACGCAGGAAAGCACATCAAAAAATTCTCTCTGGAATAACTCGGCTGAAAAAGCACTGCTTGAGGAGGGTGGAATTCAAGTTGATGTGTCGATGCGTAGTGATGGACTGTTAAGAGGTGCTGCCACAGAAGCTCTTTTTATCGGGCATTGGACTGGTTTTAGTGGTTTGATGGAAAAATTTGATTTACCGCAACTTGATCATAGCCGTAATGGTAAAGCGGTAGTCAAAACAAGTTATGGAATATCCAACCTGCCATCGTTAGGGCAGTCTGGGGCGGGTGACGAACTTGGCCAATCTGGATCGTCTAACTCGGTTGTGAAGTTCAATGATACGTTGGTCGGGTTTACAGGCAGTTGGATGCCTGACAGTGAAAGTGATTTTAACGCTCGTTTAGATTCAATCGTATTGGACAAGGGTCTGGGGTTGGTAACCGATATTGGATGTATCGGCGGGCTTGAATTTGCCGGATTGCTTAAAGAGGCCAGTTACTGTGTGCAAAATAGGCTGACATCAGATTCACGTGTCATCCCGGATCGATTTTTGGATAAAGCGAACAAAAGAGCGAAATGAAAATGAAGAATCAGGTTTCAAAGCAATTCGTCAATCAAGCTATGGTTGGTAACATTAAGCGCTCAATGTACTTCCTTGTTGTTTTACTCATGCTCAGCCCAGGATCCGTATGGGCGTCTACTCATTCTTTTCAGGGTGTTAAGATCAAGCTCCCTACTGACGCGAAGTTAACCTGGATAGTTCGTGATGGCCAGGTCAATGGGCAGGATGCAAGTGTCGCAATACTTGATCTCCCAGGCACGTTAGAAACCGTATCATCCTATTTTGAGAATTTACTGTTTAACTACGGTAAATTTCGAAAAAGTGAAGAAAGCAGTGGTGTTTTACTTTATCAGCGTCGTGACAAGTGGTTTCTGAGTGTTCAAGTAACAAAATCTGACACCGTAATTCGCACCAATATCATGGTGACCGAATTTGATTCAAGAAAGCTGGACAAATCTCTAACGGCCTTTAATGTGCCCAGCACATTTGAGGTGGTGCAGGTTAATCGGGATTCAGTCTCTGAGAACGCATCGCTGATCAGTAAGCGTCCGGTTGAAGTGTCCACTCAGCAACTGCATCGTGCACTTGTTGCGTCCGGCTGGAAGCGATCTTCCGTTAAAAAACTTTCTGAAATCTATGGAAGCCAGCTTCAGTACAAAAAGCGGAATAAAACTATGGAAGTACTGGTGCTCAGCAATGCGCTTGGTGACTATGCCAGTGCTGCCTATGTAAACATCCCAAACTAGATGAAATTACGAATTATCATTTGCGTAAGCCCGGGATCCACCAACACAAGGAGACAGTACTAAGATGAAAACGATTACCGAACAACAAAATATGCCAAATTTAAAGAAAACTAAAGTCACGCCATATCAAAACAATGGACAGGCAATCGTAGAATACATTGTAGCTCTGAGCATTCTTTCAGTCATCATTCTCTCACTACCGTATTTACTCGAACTGCTTGCAAAGTATCAAGGCAGCCAAGCATCGGCTTTAACGGCTGTATTTTTGTAAAGCGAGCTGGCTTTTTATTCAATTAGCGTTGATATGCTAATTGAAATAAATTCTTACATTGTTCGTTTCCCTTCCTGATTTCCCCATTATCAAATTTCTCAACCTGAGCGCTACTACGCTCAGCATTCCATACAAGATCATTGTGGTGTAATTTAGCCCACTGTGAGTTAGATCTTTTGATCTAACCCAGCGCATACCTGTATCTCCCATCCTGAAACCAGTTTTTTCATTTCTTTTTCAAGAATATTTAATTTAGATAGAACTTTTCTACTGTCGCTCTGTACTGCAATTATGAAAGCAATCTATCTAAAGGAAACTATATGAAAATTAAAAAGATCACATTGGCACTTGCAGTTGTTGCACTCGGCTGTGGTGGTGTTGCAGCAGTTGCCGCCAACAAGTATGTAAAGGACCAGGGAGATGCGGCTGAGCAAAAATTTCTAAGTTCGTATCCCACTGCTTCGTTCTTGGTGTCTAGAGTAGCCTTGCCAGCGGGAATGGAACTGTCGTCAGAACATATAGATGTTGCTGTCAAGTTTGTTAACGGAATTCATGCAGACGCACTAACACCAGGTGAAGAGGATCTGATTGTTGGAATGACGGCTAAAACACCGTTGACGCCTGGAGCCCCCATTTTGAAGTCCCAGCTGACCATCGATAACTTCAGTGGCTTGGCTTCAAAAGTAGAAGACAACGAAGGGGTTGTCACGATTGCGGTCAACCCGCTTTCTTCACAGTCCGGGTTACTGGCTCCAGAAGATCGTGTTGATGTCATGTTTACAACCGCAAGTCAAGGACGCTCTACAACGAATACATTCTTAACGAATATGCGTGTGGTTGCGACTGGGCAAAGAGTATCTAGTGAGCATGCTGAAGATATAAACACGGCAGGGATTGGTTTTGACACGGTCTCACTTGCTTGCAGTACGTCTGATTGCCAGAAACTGATCCATGCTGAGCGCAATGGTGAGCTATCGCTTGTGTTGAGAAAAGGAGCGAGTAGTACCGGAGCTTATCCGGATGTCACGATCACACCGGATATTCTTGGCCATCAGAGACCAAAGCCAAGAAAAGCGAAAAAAAGAGCAAAGAAACTTGAAATATACGCTGCGGGTGAGCGGCAGAGCTAATCATATTATTTGGAGAAAACCATGAAAATACATGACATTAAAACCATAGCCCAACTCGCCATGCTGCTATTTATGCTAATTGGCAATAGTATGGCTGCGACACAAGATGACCAATATGACGGCGGGTTTGTAATTGATACAAAACAAACACAGCTGATGCAGTACGAAAATCTTAAAAGAATTGATATAGGTAACCCTGATATTGTAAGAGTCAGCGTGCCAGAAAATTCCAGCAGCTTCATTGTAATAGGGATGCAGCCTGGAAAAACGGATCTGACGCTTTGGGGTAATGACGGGAACGTGATGCGATATTCCGTTAGAGTAAAAGGAGATCCTCGCCACATAGAAGTAGAGAATCTTCGCTTTCTACTGGCAAATGTACCAGGGCTGGTAATAAGTGAAAAGAATGAAGACATATTCATTTCAGGTCGTACAGATTCTGCTGCTGAATATGAAAAGGTTGCCGCCACCGCTGATCAATTCGATAACGTGATTGCAAACGTATCAAGCCCAATGTTTGATGCGCAAAAAACGGTGAGCATGAAAGTCAGCTATCTTGAGGTTTCACGCGATGCGTTGAATCAACTTGGCATCGAGTGGGATCGGGTAATTGGTGGGATTTCAATTGCCGCTGTTAGGGAATTTGTTTCAAGCCCCTTTTCATCAAGTGCCACAACGGTAGGCGGCGGAACAATTTCCTCAGGTCTGAATGCTGTTGTCAGAGCCAGGCTTGAGAAGGCGAATGGTCGGGTGCTAAAAACGCAATCACTGCTTGTAGAGAGTGGTACGGAAGGCGTTGTTTATAACGGTCAGGAATTTCCGGTAGAAACCAGAGATGAAAACGGTACCAATACTGTTGAATACCGCCCTGTGGGAATGACGTTAAACATCAACCCGATCGCCAATAATGACGGTCTAATTAACACTTCATTAGCATTTGAGATGAGCTTTTTGGATTTCTTCAGAGGTAGAAACAACAATCCGATTGTTAGAAAGTCACTGACAAACACAAAGCTGACATTTAAAGACGGTGAGCCAATGATAATTGCTGATTTTCTCGATAGCAATATGGTTAAGTCTGTGTCTAAAGTTCCTGGGCTAGGGCACCTCCCGATTCTCGGCGAACTCTTTAAGTCTCGAGATTACCTAAACAATAAAACAGAGCTGTTCATCCTCATTGAGCCGAATATTGTGAAGCTTGATACCGAACGATCAGAAGAAAGTACCAATTTCTTTAATAAGAAAAGTGAATCTTCTCTGCAGCACACTAAATTCAAATTAATGGACTAAAGCCATGATACAGCTAATCATTACAGACCCGACTGGGCAACAAAAAAAACAGATTGTTAATGACGGTAGCTATTCGATTGGACGGGGAATACTGTCTGATTTTAGGGTAGCTGATAAATCTGTTGGAAGGAGGCAGCTGGAAATAAATGTCAATCAAGGTAGTTGTAGCATTCAAGGCGAACGCCTAACAGATACCTTTGATTTCAATGGCATCAATACACAAAAGATAGATAAATTAATAGAGGATGATTTGATTGAATTTGGGAAAACCAGGATACAAATACTCCGACATTCCGCAAACAGAACCATTAAAGATGACGCATTGAGCGATGATGCAGCAATGAGCTTAAATACAGCTGAAGCTGAAGTTGTGCAAGTGGAAGAAGCTATACAGAAAGAAGAATTGGTTGATGAAAAGCTGGCAGAGACGTCTGCAATAAAGGCGGATTCTGGCGGTTATAAGCAGAGAGTCTCCATTCGGCGAGAGATTCAGAACCATGTACAAAAGCAGCTGGATTTGTATCAACGTGAAAAGCTGACCGGGCTTGAGAATACTGAACTACGGGCTGAGGCTACGCGCCTTGCGGATGAAGTTATCCGAAAAAGATTGGTTGAACTACCAGACGGGGTTGACAAGCAAGCCATTGTTGCTGAAGTGGTCAGTGAATCTATCGGCTTAGGCCCATTAGAGCCGCTGCTATCAGATTCAGATGTGACTGAAGTGATGGTTAATGGGCCAACTCAAGTATACGTAGAAAAGAGCGGTAAGATCGAGGAAACAGGCATACAGTTTATTAATGATAGATCGCTAATGGCCATCATTGAACGCATTGTATCTCCATTGGGTCGCCGTATCGATGAAGGGTCGCCACTGGTTGATGCACGTCTTGCCGATGGCTCTCGTGTTAACGCGATTATACCTCCTCTGTCGTTAATTGGGCCGACGCTCACCATTAGAAAATTCTCCGATAAACGTCTCTATATGGACAGCTTGGTTCAGATGGGTGCCTTGAGTGAGAAGATGGCGCGATTTCTAGAATTGTGTGTTGAACAACGAAAGAATATTGTGATCTCGGGCGGCACTGGTTCTGGTAAAACAACATTTCTAAATGCACTTTCTGATGCCATTCCAGAGGAAGAGCGCATTGTGACGATTGAAGATGCAGCCGAATTAAAGCTGAACCAAAAGCACGTTATTTCGCTTGAGGCACGCCCCGCCAATGTTGAGGGAAGGGGCCTGGTGTCGATACGCGATCTTGTGCGAAATTCATTACGCATGCGTCCCGATCGTATCATCGTTGGTGAGTGTCGAGACGGTGCAGCCTTGGATATGTTGCAAGCGATGAACACAGGGCATGATGGTTCGATGACGACAGGTCATGCCAATTCTCCACGCGATTTACTGTCTCGATTGGAGGTGATGTGCCTGATGTCTGATATCGATTTACCCTCTCGTGCGCTAAGAGAGCAGATTTCATCAGCAGTAGACATCATTGTTCAACAGTCCAGGTTTAAGGATGGCACGCGTCGTATCACATCCATTGTTGAGGTTGATGGTTTAGAGAGCGATGTTATTTTGCTTAATACTTTGTTCGAATACAGACAAACTGGCGTTAACTTAGATGGAAAAGTCATTGGAGAGCATACAGGGCTAAACCGAGTGCCGCAGTTCTATGGTGAGCTTGAAAAAGCCGGTTTCAGACCCGATAGGTCGCTGTTCGCTGAAACGAAAGATTCACTAGAGAGTGATGCGTTTCCGGTATTGTCTAATCAAATGGAGGAGATCCAGTGAAACGTTACAAGTCACAAACGGGCGCTGCCTTTCTCAGTACACTCATTGCTTTGCCGGTATTAGGCGCATTCGTGGGTGGTTCCATTGAGATGGGGCTGCTATATCAAAAACGGGCTGTGCTAAATTCCGCTGTGTTGACTGCTGCGCGCTCGGGCGCTCATGAAGGTGCATCACCGCAAGCGATCAGGCAAGGTCTGGCGCGGGGATTAGCGCCTATTTATGTAAAAGACGGTTCTTATGCTCAGATGCAGACGCAAGCAGTTGCCAGTGCTTACGCTGATATCATCGCAAACTCCTGCGTACGAATTTTGAACCCCAACAGGGGTGCGTTCACCGATTTTGATGTAACACCTGCCGATCCTAAACGCGATAACACAATTTCGCTATATGAACTTGAAACTTTGAATCTGGGGGTTGGGTCTGCCAGTGGGACAAAAATTCAGGATGCGATGTTATTACAAGTGTATGTTTTGTACGGTGCTAAAACCAATATACCGGTTATTGGTTCCGTTATAACGAGTGTAATGAGTGGGCTGTCATCTGCCGGAGGGATGAAAAAGACCCTGTTAGCCAGAGGACGAATTCCAATTGAAGTCCAGGGGGTTACCCGAATGCAGTCAAACGCCGTGCTAAGTGACATGATTGAGAAAAAAGGGCAGGGCAAATTCAGTTGTTAGCGTTTAAATATTGATAAAAAACTGAATAAATACGCGTCTTCCCCGTACATACCTCATGACACCACATTTATGTGGCTTTAGCTACCGTAAAAGGACTGAGTCATGAGCCAAGTTGAGAGTAACGTTTTAATCGATATACGGTATCGCCAATACGGAATGGCGGTACCGATACTGCTGACGGTGCTGGCACTGGTCACAAGCCTATTTATTCAGTCGGTGCTTTCAACAGGCGTAAACAATCGCCGAAGCCAAGCTATGCCTTTGAGTGGTCTCTACGATATAGAGCCAATTGAAACCACAATTGATTTCCGTTTACGAACTTACTGGTTCATCGGAAAGCGGTTAGATCAATCTAACAGCAGTTCGATTGCCAATCTTGCAGCTCATTTTCATAGCCTCAGATTTTAGTTAAATAAGGCCGTTAGTCACTCTTCTCATTGAATGCCTGTGCGCATTTCGTCGGTTTGCCTAAATACAGTATTCAACACCTGCTGTTCCAAATTTCTCCTTAAGTCTCTTCTGCTAGTCACTCGACTAGCAGGTCTTGTTTGCCTAGTTGTTAGAATTTGGGATTGAGCCAAAGCCTGTGAGTTTCGAGGCAAAAAAGAAAAGTATATTTTACTGAACAATTATGGTTGATCGTTGTACCTATTGAGTAATCAGCAACTGTTCTTGGAAAAAATATGGAAACACTCATTGTATCTATTGCTCTATTCGTGATGATCACGGTTATTGGCTTAGTTGCCTTTACCAGTTTTGTGACTCATTTTAGACAGTATCGGCGGTATTTCGAAAATCGAGTTAACCACACTTTAGAACAGGCCTTCATTAGGCAATCAATAACGAAGTTGTTTCTAATGGAGATTATGCTGCTGTGTGTCTGTGGTTTGCTTGGGTGGGTTTTTTACGGATTTTTTGGTCTGTTGTTAGGAAGTTTGTTGGCAGGCGCATTGCCGTTTGCTCTTGTTAAACGAATCAAGCGGAAACGTCTGGACAAGTTTTTAACTCAACTACCAGACGGATTGCATGCGCTAGCTGCGTCTCTTCGATCAGGCGCAAATATGTCTCGCGGGTTGGAGCAGCTGGCCAATTGGCAACCTGTTCCCTTGTCTCAGGAAATGGGGTTGGTGGTCGCCGAATACGAATTTGGAAAAACACTTGAAGAATCACTCGAGAGCCTTCAGGAGCGGGTTCCATCGCAAGAGGTTGAACTAATGAATACCGCAATAGTACTTTCTAAAAACGTAGGCGGTAATGTGAGTGACACACTCGAAACTCTTGCACTGACACTCACCGAAAAACAAAGCGTGGAAGGCAAAGTCAAAGCGTTAACTTCCACTGGTCGTATGCAGGGCTTTGTTGCAATGGCTATACCTGTGCTCGTGGGTGGCGTAATCGTAACTGCTCAACCCGATAAGCTTGAGTTCTTTATGAATGACATCAGAGGTTGGGTCACGTTGGCAATCGTCGTTGCCATGATGGTGGCCGCTCATTTTTCAATTAAGAGGATCGTGAACATTGATATTTGAATCTATAACTGCCCTTGTTGCAAGCGTTACAGGTGTATTGGCGATTGCCTGTTTTCTGGCGATACCGGTTTGTTGCTATTCGCATACAAAGACGATTGAACACAGAATAGATGAAGGTTGGCGTGATGAATCGCCAGGTTTTATCCGATTTATAAGGCGATTTTTCGACGCACTGACACATGATTCTGCAGTTTCAATATGCGATCAGTTAGTGTCTGAAAAGGAAAAAGCGCGTATTCATGCCTTACTGAGCAAAGCTGGATACAGCTATTCGATTATGGTGGGCGAGTATGTAATGACAAAAATATTTGGTCTTCTAGCCGTGTCTGTATTAGTGTCATATTTATCTTATCTGTACGGGTTATCGCTACAGCAAGGGGTCATGTTCACCCTCGCATTCGGAATGTTTGGCTACATCTATCCAGATTTCTGGTTAGGTGGGCAAATACGAGATAGAGCCAAAAAGATGGAGTTGCAGTTCCCATTTTTTCTCGATGTGCTGATACTCACGATGAGAGCAGGTTTAGCGTTTTCGATGGCGCTGGAGCAGGCGGTTAAAATTGTCCCTGCCGGCCCGGTAAAACAGGAGTTTGGCCGAGCTATAAGTGAAATTCGATGTGGTGTAAGTCGATCAGAAGCGCTTCATCGACTGGCAGAACGTGTTCAATTGCCCTCGATTAGTAACTTTGTCGCGGTTGTAAGCCAAGCTGAGGAAAGCGGTGGGTCGTTAACACAGTCGCTGAACGAACAAGCAAAGACACGTCGCCGTGAACGATTTCAGAAAGCCGAGAAATTAGCCGGTCAAGCGCCTGTTAAGTTGCTTGTGCCACTGTTCACATTAATCTTTCCGATCCTATTTATTATCATCGGCGTTCCGCTATATCTTGACCTTAAAGCAACAGGTATGTTCTAGGAGATGTTGATATGACGAGTTACAAAGCGCTACTGCCTGGCGGAAAAATATTGCTGAACAACATGTACCAGGCAAAAACGATTGCAGAACGACTTAAGGGCTTACTTGGCAGAAACTCGCTACCTGATGGCGAAGGGCTGCTGATTGAGCCTTGTACCAGCGTTCACACTGCGTTTATGCGATTTCCGATCGATGTGGTGTTTCTCGATAAGTTCGATAGAGTGACCGCCTGGCACGTTAATGTCAGGCCAAATAGAATATTACTAGCACCCTGGGGGACACGCAAAACACTCGAGTTTGCCGGTGGCGCGCTAGCAAACCGATTGACTAAAAAAGATCAAATTCTCTTTGAACGAAATAGCGATACGCCTGAACCTATTCAATAAGAATAAATTTTAAAAGGCGAAGATTATGAGAATGCGAATTAAGAAGAATGTTGTTGCAGGTCTAGTTGTTTCAATTCTAGGGGTTGGGTGTGCCAACACAGCTAAACCTGAAATTGATCCGAGAAAAATTGCAGGTATGGAAGTGGAATATCAAATGGCGATAGCAAAAGCGGCCTACGATCGGAATCGTTACGAAGATGCTATTGCATTGTACAAAACTATCATAGATGAAGATGAAACCAATATGAAAGCAAATGCTAACCTTAGCGCTGTCTACCTTGATCTGGGTATTAGAGGGATGGCTTATATTGGCCAGTCTATTGATAATGAGGGCGAAGCAGAAGCCGCTCGGGTTTTATACGAGGAGATAGATAACAAGAGCCGTCAGTTTTTCCAGTTGATGACGCCTCACATGTAAAACAGTGAGAGAAAATATGAAAAAAATAGAATCAATAAAAAAGAATTCTTGCAAAATTCGTACGAGTGATTTGCAAGACAAACCGCTTCGCAGAGTAAGTCGTGGACAGTCTTTAGTAGAGTACCTCGTTATTGTCTCGTTAGTTGCAATCCTTGGGATTAACGCTTTTAAGGCTCTGGGGAAGTCCATACACGTAGCGGCAGTTGAGTCAGTTGAAGGTATTACTAACCAGAGTCCCTAGGTTATTATATTTTAGGAATAATTAGAATGTCAGTTGCACCAGCGGGTTTAAATGGAACAGCCGAGTAGTGCTTTTTAGCGACATTCTATATTTAATGTTGCATTTACCTTGAAACAATCGTAATTCACGAAAGCGGACTATCGAATAAACAGCAATGCATAAGATTGCCCAGGTTTTATGCTATGGCAGATTGTACTAAAGAACTAAGAAGTTCCTTATTGGAAAACTACTGAGGGCGATTTTGCGAAGCCATATTAGGGTGTAGTTCGTTACCAAGAAAAATATCGGCGGCTTTTTCTGCGATCATGAATGTGGCGGCATCGATATTGGCATTTGGTACCATTGGTATTACCGAAGCATCTACTATGCGTAAGCTATCAATTCCAGATCAACTACAGCGCGTGGATCGTTTTCACTTCCCATTCGGGCAGAGCCGCAAGGATGATAGGCAGAGGAAGCATCTTCGTGGATGAAGGCATCCAGCTCTGCGTCGGTTTTAATGTGATCTCCTGGTATATCCTCACGCTTGTAAAATGATTTGAATGCAGTTTGAGACAGTAGGTCACGACCCAGTTTTAAACCTTCTCGCATTACATGCCAATCGTGATCTGTGGCGAGATAATTGGGGTCAATCAGCGGCCTGTCGTTTGGGTTGCATGAAGCTAAACTGACAGTTCCTCGACTTTCAGAGCGGGTAGGCCCTGCACCGAGACGATAACCGTTCTTTGCTGGATCCGGAAATCAGTTGCGGCCAAATAAGATAGGGAAGAAATGAAACTGAATATCCGGGTGCGTAACTTCCGGTGCCGATCGCAAGAAGGCACCGACATGGCATTGGTTCACTGAAGCCACGCCGCCTTTCCAGCCAAACCATTGGACGCAAGCCCAGAGCATCATGTGTGGTTTAAGGTATTTATTTAAAGAAACAGGTCGATCGGTTTCCACCTGTATATGGGCCTCTAGATGATCATGCAGATTTTCCCCAACCATCGGTACATTGAGGACCACTGGTATATCGTGCGCGCGAAGTCAAGCTTTTTGAAATAGGGCAGGCAATCGGAAAACGACCACCCGGTGCAGCCATCGACGTCGGCCCAGTCGTCATAGTCACGCGGATTCCCGCGCAGGAATGTCATACCTTTGATTGAGGATGACCCGCCTAACGCTTTGCCACGCGGTTGATCAATTTCACGCATGTTTAGGTGTTTTTGCGGCGTGCTCTTAAACCAGTAGTTATATTTGCTTGAGGGTTTGAAAGCTGAGCGCAATCCGGCTGGCATCTGTAGTATCCAGTTACGATCATCGCCGCCGTGTTCGAGCAGCAATACCGAATAGGTACCACTCTCACTTAAACGGTGAGCCAATACTCATACCGCGGTGCCGGCGCTTACAATGATGTAGTCGTAGCTGCTCAAGTTTGTCCTCTTCTAATGTTGAGTTGTCAATGCGCTAAGATCAGAACATGCAGTTCAGGATTGGGGCAAGCAGGCGGTAAGCCCTCGGATTAAAAAGGTATGACTTAAAATACTCCTACATAGAGTTTCAATAAACCTTACAAATTTAGAACATTCTACTATGACGCGCATTTCTAAAATCAATGTCTTCTCTAAAACTCTGCCGGTAAAAAATGGTCCGTATACGATGGCAGGGCAGGAGGTATGGGAACTCGATACAACCATCGTCCAGATGATTGGCGAAAATGGTGTCTCGGGCTGGGGAGAGGTGTGTCCATTAGGCACTTTGTACGCACCCATTGATGCAGGCGGTTTGCGGGCGTCACTTGAGTTATTTGCACCGGCCATTATCGGTGCTGAAGCCACGCCACGTAACCTTGTTCGAATAATGGATAAGACGTTGAACGGTCATAACTATGCCCGTGCAATATTAGATATCGCTGTTTATGATTTGATGGGTAAGACCTTGGATGTGCCCGTCTCAACTCTTTTGGGGGGCGCGTTACAGGATAAAGTGAAATCCTATTTCGTATTGGGCCTTAAACCCGTTGACAAGGTGCTGGCGCTTGCCCGTGAGAAGGTCGATGAAGGGTTGCTCAGGCTACAAATAAAAATTGGCCGACCAGATTTAGACGAAGACATTGACGTTATTCGAAGCGTCTACGCAGAGGTAGGAGCAACGACACAATTAATTGCCGATGGTAATCGAGGCCTGAGTGGACGCGATACGGTAACGCTTTCCCAGGCGTGCCGCGATATTCCTATCACGCTAGAACAACCCTGCGACATGATCCAAGCCAACCGCAGCATTCGATCGCGCTTATGCCATCCATTGTTCCTGGATGAAAATATACTCGATGTCAATATGGCAGCGGACGTGATTGGTCAGGGTATAGCCGATGGATTTAGCATGAAAATTTCGCGTCTTGGTGGATTGTCTCAGTTTGCCGTCTTTCGTGACTTGTGCGCGGCGCGCGGTTTGCCGCATACAGTTGATGATGGGTGGGGCGGAAACATACTGGCCGCGGCCACCGTCCATATGGCATCAACCGTTTCGCCTAAATTTTTGGAAGCTGCATGGCTCGCCACCCCTTATCAATACGACAGCTATGCACCGGATCCGTTGATTACGATCAAAGATGGCTATGTGGATGTTCCTAAAGGAGCCGGGCTTGGAGTTAGTCCTAATCCAGCGCAGTTTGGGGCACCCATCTTAAGTGTTAGCGGATAGTACCGGCGTATCAAAGTGTCTTGCGAAGCACGCGTGCTCTCAGCTATGTCAGAACTAACGTTCAAAGGATATTAATCTGTGTGCTTCATTCAGAGTGCATCGAGCAGCAAAGCACAAGTGCTGTGATTTCTTGGTGTTTCGCCAGGTCGTGGAGAGAATCCAGTCTCATCAGTGATCGGTCCAAAGCCCAAAGTTGCCTATGGAAGAACACAAACCCTTACCCTCACTCCTCGGGCAACTCCTGATCGAAGAGATGATTTCCTGCAAACCCAAATGAAATAGAATCGGCGCTTTTTTCAGTGGATAAAAGAAGCCGAAAGTCCATTGCGTTCTTCTGAAAACTGAATACCCTGCCATCTACATCAGTTGCAAACACGTTAGCACCAATACAGCTTGTTAATAGTTTGACTGTGGTCAGTCTTGGTTCGATTGCTTTATCGGTTTGTATAAATACGATTTGTTTAAGGTCGTATCTCCTTGCATCAATTTTTATCCCATCAATGTCAGAAAGCACGATTCTTACCCGCCCTTCCGAAATTTCTGGTGATTCTAGCAAGATAGGGGTGCTATTAATTCTTAGATTGTTGATTTGGAAATTGTTCGTGATCTTGCCTTGCACTGCGTATGAAGCGAAACCATCTGATGCTGTTGCTTCGGTTACAAGAAGGCCCTGCAGTTGAGTCTCAAGCGGCGGTGCACCGCTGCGTGTGGCGAGATATTCAATCAGTTGCTGTTCGTCAAGCAAATCTATCAACGTAAGCTTATTAAACGTGAATTCAGTTGTAGGTACTTGTGGTTTACTGACTACCTGATAAATTGGTTTTATCGTGGAAGTTGGTTTTATGGCGTTGCACGATTCAGGGTCGATTTCTTGCATCCTGACAAGGCTTTGTTCGGAATCAAGCAATACAGGATTCTTTTCAGAGTCGGTGTTGGCGGTTGTTGCATTGCTCACTATAAAAACGATTGATGCAAAGAAAAATTTAATAAACGCACGTACAGGCAATTTATAAAGCGTATTCTTTTGTATTGTTATTTTATCCAGCATGCTGATATGGCAATGGTTAGAATCCATTACTGCATACTCCCCACGTATAAAGAGAGAGCAGCCCAATGATACGGATGAGACCAATTGCCACGACAATAGTCTTGTGCATCGGTATCGTTTTGTCGGTATTGCTCAAAAAGTTGGTTTTGGCTTTGCGTTGCATCACTGCATTGGATGTGGTTGTTAATGAATTTGGTTCGGGTCTCTTTTAATGCTTCAGCGTGCGTGTATCCTTGTTCCACTAGAGCATACATGCTTTGTACGAATATAGCGGTGCTCGCATCGTCTACTCGCCATAGTGAGGCTAGCACACTTTTCGCACCGGCTCTTATTGCTGCGGATGCCAATCCATCGCCTTCGTAGATGCGATCTGATCTTTGTGTATCTGTTCCTAAATTGAGAATGCCTTGGGATGGTAGTGCGGTATCGCATGATGGTAAAACCATGGTTTCTATGCCAATAAGCGGTGAGCTGGATTGGTTTCGTCTGAGTAGTAAATCCTCCACAAACAGAAATTCTCCATCCCCTGCGTGAAAATAGGAACTTTTGAGGCTGTTATTGACTAAGTCGAAATGCCCGGTTACGTGAACTATTGGCGCACCAGTGGTAACTGCATCTATGTAATTCTCCGTGGTGAATTGATCATTTAGAAACAAGGCCCCTGGAATGATACCTTCATCATTGTCGTCTTCTTTTATTATCTGGTTTAATTCGACGCCAACCCATGGCAGCGGCTTGCCCCGCAATACTGAGTGCGAGTTAGAGAGCCCGAAACCTGCGATTTCTTGACCGGAAAGCGTTGAGAATTCAAATTCCTGTTTGCCCTTACTTATTACAAAAGTGTGTTTCTCGCCTAAGTATTGTTCACCATCATATAGTGCAGTAATTGGCAGAAACGAAAGAAATGAATCGGTATCAATAACGAGTATGGGAGAGTCTAATTCATCAATAAAGTCATCGGCAGGTTTGAATAATAGTTGGTATAGCTGTTGTTCGTTTGAGTTTGCACGAGGAGTTGGTACGCTTGGGTTTGATTTTGTCTGCAGCAGTGAATCTCTCAGTGAAGAGATTTGGCCTGCGAGCAGCTTAGAGGTAACTGATATATGACAATTTCTGAATGTATTACCTGAGTCAACGAGTAGTTGAACATGATCTTCGAAGACCAAATATCGAATTCTGACTATGGTTTGTTTATTAAATTGATTATTAGGGCCCTTGCTTGCAGCATCTTCTTTTGTCAATAAAGTGTTGCCAGTACGATTTCTTTCCTGATCAACGCACTCCTGTTGTACGACTAGTTTTTTTTTTGGCAAGTTGGTTTTCAGATTCTGCCAAACCGTGTTTAGTTTTGATGATGCGTCTGGGGAAAATAGCCACCCGGATGAAGACTCTTCGGACCTTTCAAACCTTGAGTTTATTTGATCGCTAATGCTTTTCTGCAAACTACCGAATCGTTCTTTCAATCGATTTTCGGCTTCGCTAATATACAATAGAAATTGAGAGTCACTACGTTCAAAAATTTGATCGGTTTGGTATTCATCTAACAGATCGAGAACATCATTAGCTTCTGCTATTCTCCCGTCTTCTATCAACCATTTTGCAAGGTGTTTGAAAAGCGCATCATTTGATCTGAGATAGGCCATCCGATGCTGCTCGTCCAGCATTCTATGGATGTTTGCTATTGAACTAACGGCTTGTTTTTGAAGGAATATGGCGAGATTTAACGAGCCTTGTTTGCGCAAATTACTAGCTAGATTGTATTGAATATGACCCCGAAGTTCCGGAAAATTATCAGCAGTCAGTAGCGCTAACGCTTGCAAGAAATATTCTTCTGCAGCGATCGGTTGGGTTAATGCAGCTGCAGTTAGTCCCAAATTGTTCAACACAACAGCCATATTAGCCGGTGATTGGTTTTCTGCATCCAGCATTCCTATTAGTGCATCTTGTTGTAGCTTCATGCCACCAACAGCATCGGATAGTTGCAACAGTACAAAGCCAAGGTTTGTTCGGGTTAATACAACGTCAGCATGGCTGTTTTCAAATATGCCTGTTCGTAGTTCCAGTGCTTCGGTGAAAAGAGTTTTGGCCTTGCTATAGTCTGCTCTTTGTGCTGCAGCATATCCTAGGTTATGCAAACTGAATGCGATATCAGCGTCGTTTACACTAGGTAATGCGCGCCTCATTTCTAAAGCCTTGCTCAGGTAATCAGTCTGAGAAGTACGGTTTCCTAAAGATCCATAGACCAGCCCCAAGCTGTCTAATGTATTCGCTGTGGATGGATGTGGCCTGGGGTACAAAGACTTAAGTATTTCCATGGCACCGGTTAGATCTTGCAGAGCAGCTTCCAGGTTACCGAGTCTGGACCGTTGGGAGCCTCTGTTATGCAAGCAATTCGCTAGCAGTGAATTCAATTGTCCGTACTTTTCACTTATAGCATTGCATTGAGCCTCAAGAATGGTGACAGACTGTTGTATAAGGCCCATACCAGCCAGAATCGTCGCTCTATTGTTTGCCATCTCTATGTTGGTTCTATGAAGAGTCTGGAAATTTTTCTGATAGATGCGAGAGCCAGTGGAGTTGTGTTCGAGCGAACGTGTTAATTGACCTTTCTTAAAGTAAAGAGTGGATAAGTTTGAATCACTCTCGGCAATGGCCGGATGGTCCTCTGGAAATACTAATTTGCGTGATTTGAGACTGCCGCGGAGTAATCGTTCGGCTTCGCTAAATCTATTCTGGAATAGCAGTGAAACTCCAAGATTGTTCTCGTACTCCGCCATTGCAATTTGGCCGTTGTCTGCAGAGAGTTGGTGCGTAATATTCATAGCTTGACGTCTTCTGTGTTCTGCTTGTTCCCAATTTCCTTCGTGCGCATAAATAAAGCCCAGCGTATCCTGTCTTTCTGCTTCAAGTAGATGATCAGCCATTGACGCAGTTAGCTGTATGTTTGATTCGTTATTGGTCAGAATCTCTCTCGCATCATTCAGCCGCCCCAGTACAATTAAGCTGCGTGCAGTAAGGAGATTTAGTAGCTTTGTTCTACGGCTGTCGTGCTTCTCCTTTCGCTGAGAAAGGTTCCCTGCTTGTCTCAGTAGAGTAAGGGCGATTTCATGCTCATCTATCATTTGGTGAAAGCTGGATAGAATAAGTAAGTCGATGGCTTGAGGACGATCAGTTTTTTCCGTTTCTTGCAATATTTTGGGAAAGTACGGTCCTTTCGGATTCAGCGGATTTGGAGACCAATGAAAAGCTTCTACAAAACAAGATAGTGCGGTATTAAGCTTAGCTGCTTGCAATTGGCTATTAAGGTCCGAATCTTCGAACGCACAAAGATGCGCTGCATTGTCAGCACCTACTGTTTGAGCTTGCAAAGGTTGTATGGCTCCTGTCGAAAGCAGAAGTAAAAGAAAAATTAAGGTGTTTATCGCTCTATTGAATACTGGGATGAATTGATTAGGCCAACTGCTTTTTTCAATGCTTTTGTTAGCATTTTTTCGTGTTATTGGTATAAACACCTTCCTGCGAATGGAGCTTACCGATATCATTGACTGATATTTCGGACTTCTACAGACTTTATTAACTTATCATTACTTTTAAGCGTTTGTAATAGTTGTGGGACGCGTTTATCGCACTCTTCTCCATTCATTACTAATACTATTTCTTCTGCAGATGAGCTTATGTTGAATTCATCTTCTTGCAAATGACTGGATGCCAATTTAGCTACATCTTCTGATGTCAGCTTGTTTGCACTTGTTGGTGTGAGTGTAAATTCAAAATTTTGTGCTCCTACACCACTTTCACAACTTCTAACGAACTCTTCAGAGCTCCAGTTTGACGGCTGATTGAGCCCTTCTGAGGGTGACTGAATAAATATTCCGATCCCGATAACAGCTGCCAGACCCATAGCAAAAGCACCGCCTAGCTGTGGATTGGATGACGGCAAAAGAGATTTAAAAAAACCGCTAATTTTTGCAGAAATATCGGATGTATTTTGCTTTACTGGTGCCGACGTTTTTTGTGCTTCAACACTATTTTCTTCCTGGTCAAGCTTCAAGCGCTCGCTAAATTGTGAAAAATTGCGCTCCATCGCGCTATTGATTTCAGCGTCGTCAAATTCGGCTACGGACTGTTGCAGTGACTGTTCAAACTCAAGTTGCGAACGATATTCTTCGCTAGTTGATAGTTGTGATTCCAGTTTCTGTTTCTCATCTGCATTGAGTGCACCGCTAACATATAAAGGAATAAGTTCCAGGATTTCACGATGATTTGGATTGGAGTCTTCAGGTTTACTCATAGCATTTCACCTCAATTATGACGCTCAGCAGAGACCATGAGTTTTTGTAGCTGCTTACGCGCATTAAAAACTCGAGTCCGTGCCGTATTCTCTGGGCAATCTTCAATTTCAGCGATTTCCTGATACGAATACCCTTCGACCACTAACAATATTGCGCTTCTGTGTAATTCACTTAACTGGCTTAGGAATTTTTCGATTTCATCAAAAGTACCAATATTGTCAATGTGATCTAGCGAGTCTTCATGGCTTTCAAGTTCTGTTTGTTCTACCGCCGTTACCTGCGATCGTTTTAATGCCGATTTTGATTGGTATGTTTTAAAACACCAATTGCGAGTGATACCAAAAACCCATGTAGAAATTTTTGAATCGCCTTTAAACGATGACGCATTTTTCCAAACTTCAAACATCACATCATTAACGACTTCTTCAGCTTCCTGTTGGCTTACCATTCGAGCGGTATACGCATAAAGGCTTGGATACATTTTTCTGAAGAAAAGCTCCATACTTGCACTGTCGTTTTCCCTGATTCCGCGCATAATCTGTTCGAGTTCGGCCTCAGGCGGCACTTTGGACATCTCGCTGCTCCAACTACTAATCGTGTGGTTGGAAGTGTAATCCGTTGGTAGATCATTTGGAAAGTACTGGTTCTTGGTTTCGACGCTTGTAGGTACCAACGACTCCGTGAATTGTTCAGTTGACAGATACATTATTCATAAACCTCACATAAATCAATGATTTAAATTAATTTCGGGTTAGTCAAGCTGCTCCAGCTCCACCCGTCGATTTTCTGCACGGCCTTCAGCGCTGGCGTTGTCGGCCTTCGGTAGGTGCTCTCCGTATGGCGCTATTTCAAGACGTGACGAATCTATGCTGAACTTCGACGTCAGATAGTGTTTTGTCGCACTTGCACGTTGTTCACTAAGCTGCAGGTTGTACGCATCGCTACCTTTAGAATCTGTGTGTCCGCCCAGTCTGAAAATTTGGTTTACAAGCCTCTCAGACTCCAGTGCTTTTCCAATCATGTTCAGTGTGGATTTTGCGTTTTCGCTCAATTTGGCGCTGTTGTACTTAAAGGTAATTTCCAGCGGTAACTTTCGAGTCTTAATGCTGCGCGTTTTTTGAGAGAAAAAAGAAACCACATCAGCATCGTTATATTGATGCGAATCAGTACGCCCTACGACTCGATGAGACCATATCTGGCGGTCAAATTTGCTATGGCCAATAGATATCGAATCCATCATCGACGCGAGCAAGACGCTTGCATCCTGGCCTTCGGCTAATATGGATGTGTCATTGTAGATGCCGTTTTTTCCGATAAGTGAGGTCTCACTACAGAAAGCTGCCATGGTTTCAAGCCCGGTGGGTGCTTGAATCTCCAGTATTTCCAGGGAATTTTGATCCGGAAATTGACGAGGGATACCAGCTTTCAATAATTCGCCTTCCCATGGTGTGACTATATTGACCGTACCTTCACTATTCACATTTACAAGAGTCACATAGCAGTCATTCAAACTACTGAATTCATACGCCATAAGGCTGCCTATTCTCATCGAGTCTTTATGACCACCAATTTGCTTTACTCTGAAGTTACTTTCAGGTGAAGTGGGTAGAAATGTCGAAAGAATGTCGTTGTATTGCGCCTTCGTATCGGCAAGAGTGCCTGATTTGGACAGCGCTTGGGCTGGCAGTGCTGCTGTAGCTATAAAAGCTGCAGATAGCAGCAGCTTCCGTGATAGTTGTAATGTTTGCTTGGTTCTCATAGTTCGCTCCATTTGGCAGGATTTGAAAATCATCATTTAAGATGCGTTATTTTTTCGGTACTATTGAACTGCCGCATAGTTCAGAACTATTTCTTGTGAATTGATCCTGATGCTTTTGGACTGATTTTTAGAGGATTTGGTGCAAGAACTTAGTTTTACGGGCGAGCGATTTTGAGCATTGGAAGTGATAACGGAAACGTTTGTCGTAGTTGTCAGTACTCATGAATATTAGGGAGTCGTTTCACACTAAGCGAATCGATTTCTTCGCGGTATTGAACAAGGGGAAAATAAAATGAAGGGTTGCCGTCAACTATCTTTGGTGGTTTTATTGTTTTTGTTGCCACAGTCTCTAATTGCGGCGTTCGCAGACAAGCGGGCACTGGTTATCGGCAATGCAAACTATAGCGTGCTTCCGACATTGGAAAACACCGTCAATGATGCAAATGATATCGCCATTCAACTAGAGAAGCTTGGATTTGAGGTTGACTTATTGTTGGATGCAAGTCATCTAGACATGCAACGCGGAGTCTCAGCGTTCAGTAGTAAACTCGATAGCGATACAATTAGCCTTGTTTACTATGCAGGGCACGGTGTGCAAGAACAGGGTGTTAACTACTTGATTCCTGCTACTGCCAATATCCAGCAGTCATGGCAGCTGAAGAGTTCTACCATGTCTCTCGATACGATTCTGAATGCCTTGGACGATAGCCTGTCGCCACTGAAAATCGTAATGCTGGATGCATGCCGCGACAATCCGTTTAAAGATGACCGTCGCCTATCCAGAAGTATCCGTGCTAAAGCCGGGCTTGCTCAATTTGTATCTACTAGTGGCACCATTCTCTCTTATGCGACAGCTCCGGATCGTGTTGCCTATGACGGTGATCCTGGCGATATGAACAGCCCGTACACGACCGCTCTGCTTGAACACATCACAACTCCAGGTATAAAAGTAGGAGAGATGCTAAATCGGGTGGGTAAGGATGTACGGCAATCTACAGCAGGCCTTCAGGAACCATGGCAATCGAGTTCACCAATAGATGATTTCTGTTTTGCTGGTTGTCTTGATGAGCCTGGGCAAGATTCACTTGACCAGGAGCTTGATCGCATTGTCAGTGCATTCAGGTTTGCAGATTATGAATTACTGGCTGAAAGACTTAACCTGTCTGCTGAACAAACTGAGCGACTCGTCAAGCTGTTTGACGAATATGAAAGTATAAGCGTATCTAAATCGCGCTCGGTCAGGCGAAGTACTAACTCGCAAACGGCTAACATTAGTCTTGAATTAGAACAGGCTGTAGGGCTTGATGGGCGAGTTGTCGTACCTGGTCCACGCTGGAATACAATAGAGCTGATCATGCGGCAATCGGATGGTCGTTGGCGCGCAAATGATATTGAGAACGAATACCTGCTGCCTCTCGCTGATAACCGTGTTGATGTCCGCGCACCCAATATCGTAATTGATGTGTCGGGTGTGGCTAAGGAGAGCCTTAACTCTGTTCGCATTCAATCTGATGTGTTGGATAACAAAGCGGTAAATGATGTCCGTTTATATTACCGCGACAGCGGCTCTAACGTAGCATACTCCACGATCGATCTTCGAAAGGATGACATCACTGGTCGCTATGTGGCTTTGGTTGACACCACTGGCGCCACCTCGGGGAATCTAGAAATTTATCTGGAAGCGACAGATGCTGAAGAAAATCTTACCCGCTGGCCAGCACCTCGCAGCCCACTCTTGATTAGAATAGAAACCACCGCCGCTGCACCCCTTGCAACTAAACAAAAAAGTAACAACAAGAAATGGCTTTGGATAGGACTTGGTGTTTTAGCGGCAGGGTTAGCGGCTTCAGCAGCAAGTGATGGAGGTTCTGGTGGTGACGACGATAGATTTGCCGATACCAGACCGGTCACTGTAACGATTCCACTGCCGTGAAGCATACTCTAGCTGCTGGAGAAAGAAAATGAGTTGTTTGATGGAGTACATACTTACACGCACCGCCATAGCAGAGTCGGCATTGTGTATCTTACTAAGTAGGTTTCGTATCCTGATTGCGCTTTTAGTGGTCATAATTACTGCATGTTCCACTGAACGTCCAGTCGACGTTCTCACGACAATATCAAACGATTTTATGCAACGCGCCATCACGGGTTGTCAAGTAGCGGATGATGCTTCTATTACTGCTTTTTTGATAACACCCAACGGTACATTCTTATTGAATCAGAATCCCAACGGTCAATCTGCTAGCCGTTCCGTTACCTTGACCACTGGGCAGCAAATAAGCATAGATATTCAACTTACAGAGAATGGTGAATCGATAACGATAGCAACTGCAAGATCCACCGTGCCAGCTCCACCCATTAATGAAATTTCGTTTAATGAAAGTGATTTTGAATTGACTTGTCCAACGACGAGTGAGTCGGAGCCGTCTTCCGGGTCAAATCCAGTCGACACAGACACAGACACAGACACAGACACAGACACAGACACAGACACAGACACA
>CAYSZH010000061.1:0-24575 GCA_964435305.1 uncultured Granulosicoccaceae bacterium | reverse complement strand
CCTCGATGCTTTCATCGCTTCTAAATAATTGAGCAATTTTGGGAGTTCGGCCCTGTCCGCCACCAAGCCAAACATCAGCGACCGTTGCACCCACCGCATCTTTTTTTAAACGTATGCCGATATCATGAAGCTTCATTGCCGCACGATCGTTCGCACTGCCGATAATCGCGAACTTGAATTTTCGTGGCAAATAGCGAAACTCAGGGTGCAGAGTTGACCACTGGCGCAGCAATTCTGCTATTGGACGTGGATCAACTTCTTCATCTGCGGCAACACCTGCAAGCGGATCTGAGGTGATGTTACGAATACAGTTTCCACTTGTCTGGATTGCATGCATTTGCACAGATGCCAATTCATCTAGTATATTCGGTGTTTCCGTCAACTGAGGCCAATTGAATTGAATGTTCTGTCGTGTCGTAAAGTGTCCGTAGCCACGATCGTAGCGATCCGCAATGTAGGCTAGCTTGTTTAATTGTGTTGCCGAGAGCACACCATAGGGGATTGCGACACGCAACATATAAGCGTGTAACTGCAGGTATAAGCCATTCATCAAGCGTAAAGGCTTGAATTCTTCTTCGCTTATTAGTCCTTTCAGCCGCCGGTCCACCTGAGCGCGAAACTCCGCACTTCGCTGTGCGACCATGTCCTGATCAAACTCATCATATTGATACATAACTTATAACCTCACTCTATCAGGACGCAGCCGCCCAGGACGCCGCCGGCAGATACTCAATGCTAGGCCCAGTTGTACGCAAGCACTCTCGTATATGTGTGGGTTTGCCATCGATTGTGGTGGCTACAAGATACGGATCGGTTACGTCATTGTCGTTGACCGCTTGCGCCCCTGTGGCGTTAGCCATACTGGCCTCCGCATCGCTGCGTATAACCCAGGCATTCTGCAATGTCAGAGACCACTCTTTGTTTTCTTGCAGATACACGGTCAAGCCTGTACGAAGATCATTCGCAAGCATGATTGCACCTGCTTCTATGTTTTTAACTTTATGTGAAGACATAATTTTGACCTCTCAAGCCGCGCTTTCATTAGCATAAGGATCATCAACACCCAGGCGTTGATGCATTAGCGTACTGGTTGTCGTGTACTGTAAAGAGGCCTTCTTGCCTGGGTTAAGTTGCTCTTTAATAGCGAAAGCTGACAAGGCAGCCTCATGAAATCCACTGAGTATGAGTTTCTTCTTGCCCGGATACCAATTGATATCACCTATAGCGTAAAGCCCATCCTGGTCAGTCTGAAACTTCTCGGTATCCACAATGAACTGGTTTTTCTTGCGCGCAGCTGGCCATTCCGACATCGGACCCAGTTTGGGAGAAAGCCCGTAGAAAACCAACAAATGATCCAGATCGATCCGACGTTTAATGCCATCTAACGATGACACTTCTATACCTTTTAAGCCACCAGCGCTATTAATTGAAGACTCTTCAAGCAACGCAGTAACATTGCCTGTTAAGAATTGCATTTCCAATTGATCGCAATGGGCCTGCATTTGAGCAACAGAGGCTGGGGCCGCTTTAAATTGCTCAGAACGGTGAATCAGCAGAACACTGTTTGCAACAGGCTGCAGATTTAACGCCCAGTCAAGCGCAGAATCACCGCCACCTAATACAACAATGTCCTTACCATGATGTATGGCGGGATCTCTAACAGAATAGAACACTGAAGAACCAACGTGATTTTCCACACCAGGAATCTTTAACTTAACTGGCTCAAATGCACCTACCCCACCTGCAATGATCACAGCCTTAGTTAGAAATTCACTTCCATTGCTGGTCTTTAGATACCAGCGCTCGCCAGACTGATCACGCTCCAGCAATTGCACTTGCTGTCCAAAATGGAATACGGGTTCGAAAGGTTGCGCCTGCTCCATCAAGTTATCAATTAATTGCTGAGCACCGATTACCGGTAACGCTGGAATGTCATAAATTGGCTTGTCAGGATACAGCTCAGCACATTGCCCACCAGGCTTATCGAGGGCCTCTATGACATGCGCTTTTATACCTAGTAAGCCTAGTTCGAAAATCTGAAACAGCCCGACGGGCCCGGCGCCGACAATTACGACATCGGTTTGAATGGTCATAGCAGGATTAATCCAATTCTTTTATATTATGATCGACATGTTTGAATATAATTCAGTTCAATACAATCATTTATGACCATTTTTGTAATTTAATTCGTTTATAATAACAATATCGGAATATTGTTAAGCTTAAAGACTATGAAGAAAAACAACATTGAGATCAGCAATGTCGACCAGATACTGCTTAATCAATTGCAGCAAGATGCCACCTTGTCAATGGACAGGTTGTCCAATCACATGGGTGTTTCCAAAACGGCAGCGTGGAACAGAGTGCAAAAACTGCAGGAACAAGGTGTAATTAAAAGGCAGGTGGCGATTCTGGATGCAGCAAAGATTGGTTTACCCGAAA
This sequence comes from uncultured Granulosicoccaceae bacterium, assembly GCA_964435305.1. Lineage (GTDB taxonomy): Bacteria > Pseudomonadota > Gammaproteobacteria > Granulosicoccales > Granulosicoccaceae > Granulosicoccus. The sequence goes on along the minus strand of CAYSZH010000061.1, from coordinate 22,133 downwards.
CATTTTTTATCTCGATTAAAACCAATCAGCATCAAGATAGCTGGCTGAAGAAGTTTGTACGTGTGGTGAAGAAACACCCGGAGATTGTAGAAGTGCATCGACTTGCTGGCGATGTAGACTATCTAATGAAAGTGCAAGTGGCATCTACTCGCGCATTCGATGAGTTGTATAAAAAATTGGTAGGCGAAATCGATATTCACGAAGTAACATCAAGCCTATCAATGGAAGTTGTTAAACAAGAAACAGCCTTGCCCGTACAGCTAAGCTGATAACGTAATTTCAAAACTACAATTTCCTTCTTTCGCGATAATATAACTGCCTTCTCCACTGAAAGCATGGAATTCATCTGAGCCACAACCTGGCGTTAGATATTGCGTTACTGAAACCAAATTGGTATTCGCTTCTATGAAGCCAGTCAGCTCGAATATCAACGAACCCTTGCTGTTTCCAATTTCACCTGAGAAAAGCTCGTATCCCAAGCAATCTATTGATCCAGTTCGCTGATAGCGGTATTGGAGTTGAACCTCACCTACGCCACGAATCTGCCGGTGAATATACCGTTTTACATAAGTAACGTGCGAAATTCGCAAACCACTGGCACCCAGAACGCCCTCGGACTCTGCATAGCTAGATATCAAAGCACTTCCCTGAAACACGCTACTTTGCACTACATCGACCTGCGGAACATCGTCTATCACTGACTTCATCAAAACCTCTAAAAGAATCACTATTTTTTAACAATAATGTTCTATGTAAACCAGAGAACACAGCTTAAAACAGGAGAACGCTTTTAATGCCTACTGCGTAGAATCATTGGCCTAGCATTAGGTATAGTTTTGCGCTAAATCATTGACCTAGCCTTAGGTATAGTCATGCGCTAATTCCCCAAAATAAGTTTTTATTATCAGCAAGTTACGGTTTTTCTCATTCGCTATGCGTTGCTCTGGCAAATACACACTTTCATTTTCACATGCTACTGTGAATCCATCGCAATAAATCGATGGTCTACCAGACATGATCCTCCACCAAAAATTCTATCAGGGCATATGTTCTACGCTTCTGGTGAGCAAGTATTGGCTGAACTCTATGCTTCCCTCTACTGCGTCCTTAACGGTGCCATCTAAAACGGGTTTTCAGCTGTACTCTCATTTGCGCACAATAACCAAGTTATTTTCTTTGATCTTTCTGGCAAGTTTTATTCAAGGATGCGCCACGTCTCGTACCGTTACCAATGAGGGTACAGATGCATCGGTATTAGAAAATGGCACATCTACCCAGTTGTCAAGCAGTGATCATATCGATAACCAGTCTGATGCCTCATTAGTCGCAACAGATCTTGTCAGCGCAATGATGCAATTGGAAGAATACCCACCCTGGTCAACAACCGTTCAAATCTCTCCCAGTTCGTCCGAATTTGGTGAATCATTGGTAGCCGCATTTCTAGCTGGTGGTTACGGAATTCAAAAGGTCAGTGCTGATCAAGGCACTAACTACGTCTCATACAGACGCAGTGTTGTAGAGTCGGATCTAGGGCAGACACTTCGCTACACGCTTTCGATAAAGAACACGCGTATTTATAGAGATTATCAGCACAGCAATAAGCAATTGCACCCCAGCTCAGTCATGACCATTGCCGGGTCGCAGCCGCGAAACGTTAAATTAAACGACGACCTTTACAGACAACGTGGTGGAGAAATCGTTTTTCCAAGCGGTGTTGTCTTCGAGCAATCTGATGGCACCTTCAAAGTTTTTAATAAACGTGCTGTTAAAGTGAACCCCAACAGCAAACGAGCTCAGGCAGATCAGTTCAGCCATCAGCGCTTTTTACTTGTTGCTAAGTCAAACACCTTACTCAGTAATCGGCTCGAAAATACACTCGATATTCGCCACTGGGAGCCTGTACGTCAGGTAACGCTGGCATTCCCAAGCAAAGACCCAGATTTCCTCGGAAACGCAAATAAGCGGGCTATCAAAAAATTACTCGCCGACTTCGACCACCAGTCGCAGGGCATTAGCATCACAGGTTGCGCTCACAACCAAAGCCTGCTGTGGGATGGCACCGAAAGCGATTCTTTGGATCGTCAGCGTCGTGTACTCGACGAACTATTGGTTGCCGGCGTGCCTGTCGAAAGATTGCGCGAAAACGGTTGTTTCAAAAGCGAATTCAGTGAAGATCTACCAAAGCAATCAGTCATTGTCACGATTAAACAGCAGTCCAATTTCTACTAGGAAGTAAGATGAACACACCACTATTTCTAAAAGCTATAGCCTTATCCGTCATGGCCGTTTCCAGTGTTGCTTGCCAATCCATTGGCAATCGAGGCTCAATCGACACAGCGAATTCGCCATTACAAAATACATCGACACTTTCCGACTTCACAACGGCACATCATGAAATGATCGCCAAGGACCTGGTGGATGCGATGGTACAGATCGAAGGTATGTATGCTTTGGGAACCACTGTTCAAATGTCAACTACGCGAACGGCTTTTGGCAAAGTACTACAAAAGACTGTGCTGGATGCGGGTTATGGACAACAAAAAGTAAGTGGAGATCTGGGTAAGAATCTACTTCGATACCGAGCAGAAAACGCGGAAACAGAAACGGGCTATCGCACTTTATACCGGGTCGAAATTGGCGAACATTTCGCAGAGCGCGAATATCAGCTTATAATGAATGGTCTTGTCGCATCATCTCCATTGCGAGTGAGTGGCAGCAATAGTCGCCTTGAGCTGAACGACGAACGCTTCATTCGTACCGGTATGAATAGCGAACACTCCTATGTTGTTGCGCAGGCCGAAAAAGAGCCCGAAATAAAAGAATTCCACCTGAGCGCAACAGCCGTTCCTGTATTCGATTTATATCGCCCCGAATCGCCTGACGTTCTGCAGGCATCGGGCGCCGCACCCAACAGCATCAAAACAACAGAAAACATGTTCGAAAACAGGCAAAGTAATTTCGAAGACCTTTTTAATGGCTTTGAGGGTATTACTTCCAAGGTATTGGTTTTTCCGAACGATTCTCTAAGGCTCGGTGACGGTAACAAGCAAGAGATTCTTGCAATGGCTAAAACATTTGACCCCGAATCCGAGGTGTTTTCAGTTATTGGCTGCAGTACTGGCAAAACATCACTCGCCGATGGCAATCGCTACTTGGCTGTCGGCAGAGCTGCACGTGTTAAGGAAGAACTCATGTTAAACGGGATAGCCGAATCCAATATATTCGATGAAGGCTGTTGGGGTGACGAGTATTGGGATGAAGCTGTGCCACGCCGCGGGGTGGTACTGAGTCGAAAACGACGGGCGGCTGGATAGTATCGCAGTACGTACTGATTGTCGGATTGATAAGCGCTTCAACCCAATCGTTCTATTTTCTAAATACTTGACCTACACAAAAATGAAAAAGACGCTGCTTTTTATAGCCTTACTGTTGAGTTTCTCCCAACTGGCGAGCGCATTAGACCTCACTCATGTAAACGGTAGCCGCACTACCCTGGTTGATCTTCAAAAAAAGAATATGTGGACCTTGGTACTAATTTGGTCTATGGATTGTATTGCCTGCGAAGCCCAGAAGCCGATGCTGCAAAGATTTCATAAAGAACACCACAGAAGTAATGCGCAGGTATTGGGAATTTCTTCAGATGGGGATCGTTACACGAACAGCATCAGGAAATTTCTTGCCAACAGGTCGTCGAACTTCGGAAACTACATACCAAAAACGCAACTGTTCAAAGACGAGTTCAGGCATTTGACAGGCGAGGAGTTTATCGGAACACCGACGTACTTGCTGTTTTCTCCCGAAGGTGAATTATCTGGAATACATGCAGGTGTTTTACACCGACAGCAACTTGAAGATATCGTTGGGCCTGCAACCGTGCTGCAGACACCATCTGCAGACTTGATCCGATAAATCTAGCAGGGATAAAACCAGACAACGCCAATGACCGACCCAGTTACGCCGACCCAGTTACGCCGACCCAGTTACGCCGACCCAGTTACAGAGGATAAGTCGAGCGGCCCAATGACTCCGGCTAGTCGAGCGTAACGCCAGCTCTGGCAGCAAAATACACAGCTTCAGTTCGGTTAGAGGCACCCAATATTCTGAATATCGCAGTCAGATGAGCTTTCACTGTGTTTTGAGAAATTTTCATCTCGCTGGAAATATGCTTATTGGGAGCACCTTTTACGAGATATTTTAAGACCTCTCTTTGTCTGTCAGACAATGATGCAAGTGTCGCCGTATCAGAACGTACCTGGCTTATTGTTCCACTGGAGAGTTGCTGATGCGCAATTTCCTTTGGCAGATAGACGCCACCAGAAATAGTCAGATCAATGGCCGCCATCATTTCTTCGCTGGTCGACGACTTGGTTATGAACCCCATCGCACCACGCTCAATAGCCTTGTGAATAACAAGAGAGTCTTGTTCGCCTGACAGTACAACCACGGGTATGTCAGGAGAGCCTTTACGGATGTAATTCAAGGCATCCAAGCCCGCACAGTCACTCAATTTTAGATCCAGAAGGACCAGATCAAAAGAGTCTTGCTCGAGAGCTGAAAGAGCGTTTGTGAGACAGTCGCTCTCAGTTACGATCATTCCAGGTGAATTATGTTCTAGAAGTAGCTTGATTCCGCTTCTAAACAAAGTGTGATCTTCAACCAACAACAGCTTCATGGTTTGCTTACCGCCTTAATAACACGAGCGTAGTATTAAACAATTTGAATCTCTTGCCAATAGCCAAATGGGTGAAAATGTCACTAAAAGCGTTACTATTGTCAGACAGTGTGATCGAACAGAGGGTGTGTTTCGATCATCATAATGAAGGTCGTGGTAATTTTCGGCTACGACGGTCAAATTAGTCGTGAATTATACTTAATGCATTGAGTATAGTATGCAAACAGCCCCATTCGCTTTCTCGCCGCTCCGTCGCAATATTAAACACGGTTCAAACCCAACCGGCCTGGCCCCACCGTACGCTTACGCCAGTACAGCAACCCGATGAGAACAAGTATCGGTGAGGCTGCAATCGCCAGCGCCCAGTAGTAGATATTTTCCTGCACAAAAATCGCCAGTATGCTGCTCACTAGGCCAGCAAACACCATAGAAACCAAACCCTGCATTGCAACGGCAAAACCAACGATGTTGCCATGCGGTTGCAAAACTAAACTGATTGAATTAGCAACGACGCTTAAAAAGCCGATAGCGAAAATAATGAGACAGACACTGACTAGCCACGGTGCCAGCCAACCAAGAAATGTAATGACAATAACCAGCATCATGCTCGATATCATTATTACCGCAGCCACAATGCTCGTTTGAACAATCCCTATTTTCCCGATCAGACGGTGGTTGCCAAACTGACCTATAATAATACCAAGGCCATGTATCGCAAAATACAAAGCAAATGTAGATCCACTGATATTAAAAATATTAGCGTACAGTGGCGCTGTTGACGCCAGCATCAAGAAAAGACTCACACTGATAACCGCATTAATCGCAATAAAAAAACATGACTGCCTGTTTCCAAACAATGCCGCCGTGTTGTTTATAAGTACGGTAAATCGATAGGCATCTCTGTCGGGCGTGGTGTTGGTCTCTGGTATTCGAGGCACCATTATAAATAGCACAGTGGCATAGCCTGCCATTAGAAAGAACACCCATCTCCAGCTGCCCCCAAGTTCCAATACCGACGCTGATAGCAAGGGCGCAAGCAGTGGTCCAATCGAAAATATACCTGTTGCGATAGCCATTTTTTGCGCCATCTCAACTCCTTGGTACATATCGCGTATGATTGCGCGCGATACGATATAGGGTCCGGCTGCACCTAGACCTTGTACAGCTCGAGCAATCAGCAACGTTTCCAGCTCTCTGGCGACGGCAGCAACCAAGCCTGATGCAATAAATAGCAAAAAACCGGCGATTAATAAAGGCCGCCTTCCCCAGGCGTCGGACAATACACCAAACAGAATTTGACCCACACCTAAACAGGCAAGATAGGACGTAATGGTAAACGGCATGAGTTCTAGCGGGGAATTTAGGCCATCAGCCATTTTTGAGAACAGCGGCAAGGTGATATCGATCGAGAAAGCACTTAACGACATGAGAAATCCGCAGTACAGCACGATATGGGCTGGAGACAGCGAAACGGGTTTTTTTAACATAATGCCGTTGGGATAAGGTTATGCAATTGGAAAAGGCATTGCAAAGTAGCCGAAGACGAACTCTGGTTTGCTATGTACTTCTAAAGCTTATTTTTGTCACAGAGGTCCTTGATGGTGGTACGCATTTTAGGACCAAAGCCCTTGATATTATCGAGTTCCCCTTTCGCTAATTTTTTACAGAGCTTTTGCAAGCTGTCTACTCCGTGTTCCGTGTACAGCAGTTTAGCGGTCTTTGGTCCGAGCCTGGGAATAGCGGTCAATTCAAGCACCGTTTTTGGTGGAGGTTTCCCATACTGCTTATCATTAAATTTATCAGTTGTTCCCGTATCGATGATCTGCCGCAGGTAGTCAGCGATCACACCACCGACACCGGGAATGCTACCAAGCTCATCTTTTTTGACCAGTACATCCACCGATTCCGGCCAGCGTGAAATCGCATGTGCCAATTGGCCATAGCGCTTGGCGTGATCTTCAGGGTAACCGCCAATAATCAGGTATTCGCCCAGCTGTTTGACAACAACGGCGACCTCATCGTTACGAACCCATCGTGTGCGGCCCTTTTCATCCGTATAGCGCTTGCGTCTGGACATGCTCTGCTGTGGCCGGCTAGTATTCGCGGGTAGTTTAAATAGGCCAACCTCAGAACACAACCAGGCCGCTCAAGAGCATAAATTAATGCTAAATCGGACTAAAATACGATTTAGATACAAGATAAACACGCATAATCCGTCTTTGAAACGGCAAAGAATGCCGAAAGAACAAAATTACCCGTCGCCATGACTATTCCTGCAGCACCAGATTTCACCAGCGCTGAGTTTCTACATCACCACGTGCATTCAATACTGGACTTCTACGAGCCCAATGTCATCGCAGCAGACGGCGGATTCCATCAGTGCTTTATGGATGATGGCCAAATCTACGACCGCGGTACAAGACATTTAGTCAGCTCCACCCGCTTTACCTACAACTATGCAATGGCGCACCGCTTGTACGGCACCGAGCACTATAAACAATGGGCGACTCAAGGGCTGGACTACTTGCTTAATACACACAAGCAAGACCAAGGACACTATGCCTGGGTAATTCAGGACGGGGTGATCGCCGATGGGCGAGCCATGGCCTATGGCCATGCCTTTGTCATGTTGGCCGCAGCGGTGTGCATACCCTGCAATATTCCCAAAGCAAGCGAAACGCTCTACAGCACCAGTGAATTTCTCGACGAACATTTTTGGGATAAACACTACGAACTTTATGCCGATGAGCGTGATGACACATTAAAAAAGCTCGACGCTTACAGAGGCCAGAATGCCAATATGCACCTGTGCGAAGCCATGCTGGCAGCCTGGGAAGCCACCCAAGATGAACACTTTCTTGACCGCGCTGAAACCCTCGCCAGGCGGGTCGCTATTGAACTGGCCGGTGTTTCAAAAGGCATGATATGGGAACACTACGATAAGCTTTGGCGTACTGATATGCGGTACAACATCGATAAGCCAGACGATCTGTTTAAACCCTGGGGATTTCAGCCTGGCCACCAGCTCGAGTGGTGCAAGTTACTGCTGCAACTGAATCAATACCGACCCTCAAAATTATGGGTAGAGCGTGCAATATCACTTTACGAAAAAGCCATGCTTCACGGTTGGGATGAACAGTTTGGTGGTTTGGTTTATGGGTTTGCACCAGATGGAACGGTGGCTGATGATCATAAATACTTTTGGGTGCATGCTGAAGGCTTTGCGGCGGCGTGGCGGCTTTACGTGTTAACTGGGGAAACACGCTACCTTGATGACTACAATAAGATTTGGGCCTGGTGTTGGCAGTATCTTATCGATCATGAATTCGGCAGCTGGTTTCGGATTCGAACGAGGGATGGATCTGAATTCGACAAACTCAAATCGCCTCCAGGTAAAACGGATTACCACACAATGGGCGCGTGTTGGGACGTGCTACAAAACCAATAATGCAACTCTATTCGGCCACTACAAACTAAAGCAGATTATATTCGATGAACGTAAGCGCAAATAATTTCAAGAAGCAACTGCAGGCAGATCACTCACAGGTTGGCCTTTGGCTCAGCCTTTGTAGCAGTGTTTCAGCCGAGATCACTCGACATTGCGGGTATGACTGGGTGCTGATCGATATGGAACACTCGCCCAACTCCCTACAGTCTGTGACATCGCAAATGCAGGTTTTTGAGGCAAGTTCGTCCAATGTGTTAGTACGCCCTTACTGGAATGACACCGTATTAGTCAAGCGACTACTCGATGCAGGTGCTACCACACTTCTGTTTCCCATGATCCAGAGCGCAGAAGAAGCCAGACAAGCCGTCGCGGCAACCCGATACCCACCTAAGGGCATACGTGGCGTTAGCGGTTCCACGCGAGCGAATGCCTATGGCAGGGTATCCGACTACTTCACAGCAGCAGAAAACGAGCTTTGTGTTCTCGTCCAAATTGAAACGGCTGCGGCCATAGAAAAAGCTATAGAGATCGGTTCGGTAGAAGGTGTCGACGGCGTATTTTTCGGTCCAGCTGATATTGCTGCTGACATCGGCCATCTGGGCAAACCGCTATGTGATGAAGTCTGGGATTTGGTCATGCCAGCTGCGAAGGCGCTAATGGCAAAAGACATTGCTGTCGGGACCTTAGTTCAGGATGTTGGCATGGCTGTTAAGCTCTTTAAAGAAGGCTTTAACTTTATCGCTTGTGGCGCTGATGCAGGCTTATTGGCGAAAAGCACTGACCAGTTATTACATGACGTAAAAGCTGGGTTGTAGCAGCCCAAGCCACAACTGTTCAGACTAAAGACGTAACCGCACATCGAACCGTTTTGAGGCCTCGCGATGATCGCTCAAACTACGCATTGGATTGCTGTCGACTGGGGCAGCAGTAAGCTTCGCGCTTATCGGATGGAGTACGATGGCAATTTAAGAAACACGGTAATCGAAGAAAAAACAGCCCATTCAGGCTTAGCCAAAATTGAATCCAACTCGTTCGAAGCCGCATTACTGGAGTTAATCTCACGCTGGCTCTCTAATGATTTTATCACCCCGGTTATTGCCTGCGGTATGGTGGGAGCGCGCCAGGGTTGGATTGAAGCGCCCTATCGTTATACCCCATGCAGGTTAATTGACGACGTTAGTTTCACTAACGCACTCAGCAATGACGAACGCATGGACGTGTTCATAGCTCCCGGACTGGCACAGGCAGAAGCCCCAGATGTGATGCGTGGAGAGGAAACACAGGTAGCGGGCTTACTATCAATTGATACAGAATACAGAGGCTGGGTGTGTTTACCGGGCACTCATTCAAAGTGGGTGCGCATAGAAGATCAAAAAATAATAAGATTTGAAACTCATATGACCGGAGAGCTTTATTCATTACTAAGCACTCAGTCTATTCTTCAACATTCCATAGATGAAACTGACGATCAGACAGATTTAACCTCTTTCGTAAGTGCGGCGAGGCAGGCAATTGAAAGCCCGAACAAGGTCAGTGCTATGCTATTTTCAATTCGCGCTAACCATCTTTTAAACAATGTATCCTCCGTTGAAAATGCACAGGTACTGTCTGGATATCTGGTGGGCTTAGAATTATCTGCCACGCAAGCCTATTGGCATGACTCCAGTTTGTTTGTTGTTGGGGATCCGCTGCTTGCAAGCCGATACGCTGCGGTGCTCCAGTCACTATCAGTCAATGTGCTTCAGAAAGCAGCCGACGACATGACATTAGCGGGCCTGGGCTTGCTATACCAACAACGGCTTAACGCAAACTCAACGCGTTTTTGAATAAATACTATGCCAAGAGAAATAATCGCAATACTAAGAGGTGTTAAACCTAATGAAGTGCTGGACATAGCGCAGGCGCTCATCGAGCGCGGAATTAGCAAAATTGAAATACCTCTGAACTCTCCTGACCCCATGAAGAGCATTGAGTTATTGTTATCGAACTTTTCAACACAAGCTGAAATTGGTGCGGGCACGGTACTCACCTCGACCGATGTGGCAACACTTCATTCACTCGGTGCAAAACTCGTGGTAGCGCCAAATTGCAACCCACAGGTGATTCGCAGCGCATTCGATGCCGGTATGCATGCTATCCCTGGGGTAGCCACCGCTAGTGAGTGTTTTACCGCGATAGAAGCAGGTGCTGCAGGCTTGAAGCTGTTTCCTTCCTTTTTAATCGGAACGGAAGGTTTAAAAGCGCTTCGAGCTGTGTTGCCTGCGACAACAAAAATATATGCGGTAGGGGGCGTCGATGACTCCAACTTTAGTGATTGGATACAGGCAGGTGTTACAGGGTTTGGGGTCGGCTCTGCACTGTATAAACCCGGAGACACCTCATCGGTAGTTTCAGCAAAGGCCGCGGCAATGGTACTGGCTTATGATCAATGCACTGCCCGTTAATTTACCCTGTATAGGCACACCGGCTGTTAAGTTGAAATCTGCTCTACTGTTTGCCTGATTTCACCGAACACAGATTCGCCTTGCGCGTTATTCATAGAAATACAGACCGAGTCGCCAAACTGCATAAAAGGGGTAGTTGGCTTTCCTGTGTCGATGGTTTCAATCATTCTAATTTCGGCGATACAGGAGTAACCCACACCCCCCGCTGCTATCGGCTTACCTGGCTCACCATCGAGCTTGTTAGACACTGTGCCAGAGCCCACAATGGTGCCTGCCGTGAGTGGGCGGGACTTAGCCGCGTGTGCGATAAGCGTAGGGAAATCAAATGTCATGTCAACACCAGCATTCGCTTTGCCAAAAGGTTTTCCATTGTATTCAACCAACAAAGGCAAGCAGACTCTTTGGCCATCCCATGCATCGCCCAGCTCATCAGGCGTTACCGCAACCGGGGAAAAAGCAGAAGACGGTTTGCTTTGGAAAAAACCAAACCCTTTAGCCAGTTCGGCTGGAATAAGCGCTCTCAAAGACACATCGTTTACTAGCATAATAAGACGAATCGCATTTTTGGTTTTCTCAACTGTTGCACCCAATGGCACATCAGCTGTCACGACGGCAACCTCGCCCTCCATGTCAATGCCCCAGTCTGTGCTTGGCATTTTTATCGACTCATAAGGGTTTAAAAATGAATCTGATCCACCTTGATACATCAGTGGGTCAGTCCAAAAACTTTCCGGAATCTCTGCACCCCTTGCTTTTCTGACAAGCTCTACGTGATTGACATAGGCTGAGCCGTCCGCCCATTGATACGCCCGGGGTAACGGTGAATGCACCGCATTTTGCTCAAACACGTTTGTTTCAGCCTTGCCGGCATTAACATCGGAGTACAGCGCAGTGAGCTCTGGCAACACCTCGTCCCAGTTATCCAGCGCATATTGCATCGTCGGGCTGATATGGCGCGCACTGGCAAAGACGGTTAAGTCACGTGAGACAACAACCAATTCACCATCTCTGGATTTGTTTATGATTGACGCCAATTTCATTTTTATCTCTCTCGTTCACACGGGTGTATCCAAGCGATACGCATTTAGCGCAATAATAGAAAATTGCCACACTAAACGACACTGATCGATGGCGCGTCATTATCGTTATATTTTATTGTCTGGGGAAATGCCGTTCGAGACCCTGCCAACAGTCGATATAGTCGTCCTGCAAATTAGCTTCGCTGGCAGCATACGACGTCACCTTTTGTGCATATCGAGTCTCAAACATAAACGCCATGGTATTTTCCAATTTAACGGGAGTCAGCTTCGCATTGCTAGCGATATCAAAGCCAGTTGCATCCGGTCCATGTGGCAACATCTGATTATGCAGGCTCATGCCACCTGGAATGAACCCTTCGGTCTTTGCATCGTATTGCCCATAAATTAGCCCCATAAATTCGCTCATGATATTGCGATGATACCAAGGCGGCCTGAAGGTATTTTCCGCGACCAACCAACGAGGGGGAAAAATAACAAAATCGATATTGGCTGTGCCTGCTTGTTCTGTTTGTGATGTCAGCACAGTGAATATCGATGGATCAGGATGATCAAAACCAATCGCTCCGACAGGAGAGAACGTACTTAAATCGTATTTGTAAGGCACATAATTTCCATGCCAGGCAACCACATCCAGCGGTGAGTGATCAATGGTTGTCTGATAAAACTCACCGCACCATTTGTAAGTGACTTTACATTCGCTTTCTTTATCTTCGTAGGCTGCTACCGGAGTTTTGAAATCACGAGAGTTGGCAAGACAATTAGCACCGATGGGCCCACGCTCGGGCATTGTGAGGGGCGATCCGTAATTTTCGCACAGATACCCACGCGCTGGACCGTTTACGCAATTAACTCGAAACGTCATACCTCTGGGGACAAGGGCTATCTCACCAGCTGATATTTCCATGGAGCCAAGCTCAGTAAAAATACTCAGGGTGCCAACATACGGAACAAACAATAGTTCGCCATCGGCATTACACAGATAATGATCGTCGTCATTCGTATTGAAATCGAATACATGCGCCGCCATGCCAGTTTGTGTCAATACATCTCCGGCTGTTGTCATGGTGCGTACCCCGGGCAAAAAGCTCGTGCCGGCAGGCGATTCAGCCATCGGGTTCCAACGATACTGCCCTAGGGGCAAAGATGAGGGTTCACGACAAGGTGCGCTGATCCAATAGGGCTTATCCACTTTATTAAAGCGGTTGGCATGCTTAACACTTGGCCGAATTCGGTATAACCAGGAACGCTCGTTAAGGTCTCTGGGTGCGGTAAACGCTGAACCCGAAAGCTGTTCTGCATACAAGCCAAAAGCACCTTTTTGAGGGCTGTTCTGACCCTCAGGTAGCGCTCCAGCAACAGCCTCTGTTTCAAAATGATTCCCGAAGCCTGACATGTAATTCAACAGCATCTATATACCCTTGTATTGCTACCGACTATTGTAGCAATGTCCCAGCTAAATAATAGCGTGTGGCGTCTTGAATGATCGCGGCTTGGCGTGTGGTTATCGTTGATAGATCACCGGAAACCAATCTTCACGTAAGCGTTGACCCGGTACCATATTATGTTCGGGAAAAGGGGGTGATGTTTTACCCGAGCGTTGTACATACCGCGCATCATCGCCTACCACGCGCAATGAAAACGCGCGGCGGGTTCGGCTACCAAGATTCCCCTTAGCACCGTGCAGGGTTTTAAAATGAAATGCGACAGAATCGCCAGGCTGCATAGCCCACTGCAAAATTTGCATGTCCTCAGCGTCTGGATCCGGTACCGGCATGTATTCCTTCTCATCAGGATAAAAGCTCGATTCATTTAGCCACCGTGTTGGCAGAACCGCCCTGTCCCATTTATGTGAGCCTGCTACACAGCGAAGCGTGGCGTCATCAACAGGATCCAAAGGACACCAAAAACTTATGGTTTGATCACCATCAACGAAGTAATAGGGGCTGTCCTGATGCCATGGAGTGGGTTTTGATGTACCTTCTTCTTTAACCAGAACATGATCGTGGAACAATTGAACCTGCTCTGACCCCATAAGTTCAGCGGCAATCTGGCCAACAGTGGAGTGAAAGCTAAAGTCCTCAAACGCTTTAATTCGCTGCCAATTGCAGTAATCATCAAAAAAACGGCCTTCCCCGCCATTATTCACATTCTCAGCCGCATAAGGCCCAGGGTTACGCAAATTATCAGCAACGCCCTCTTCAAGCCTGGCCACTTGATCCGCAAATACACCTTTTAGCAATACGGCACCGTTTTTACGAAAGTCATTAATATCAGTGGGCTTGAGAATACCGGTATCAGATGCGTTTTTCATGATCGACTAATTTAATTCAACTTGGGCTAGCGACAAAGCGACGCGGGATAAGCAGTATGATAACGACACTCAGCTGCGAATGAGAAATTTTTATGGGTCCGTTAAACAAGATACGTGTTCTTGAATTTGCAGGGTTAGGCCCCTGTCCACTGGCTGGGGACAACACGGCCCTCTGGCCAACACCACAGGACACGGCATAAACTATCTTGCGCTAACGGGCGCACTGCAGGCGATGAGAGATGCTTCACATCCGCCGATTCCACCGCTGAATTTAGTGGGCGATTACGGGGTTTGAACGCTGTTTTTGCGTCTTAGAGTACTCTTCCGCTCTGCTCGAAGGACAAACCTCGGGTAACGCTCAGGTGGTTAATGAAATAAATCACCTTCATGAGCTAGGTGCCGTATTGATTGATCTAAAACTTAACCAAACAAAAGGACACTCAAATGCAACAAGATTTATTTGATACGGGGCTCGAACAACGCAAAGCGACATTGGGCAGTGAGTACGTAGAGAACAATTTAAAGGCTGCAGATGATTTCACACGCCCGTTTCAAGAAGCAATGACAGCATGGTGCTGGGGTTTTGGTTGGGGGGATGATGCCATTGATGCAAAAACCCGATCGATGATGAATCTGGCAATGATAGGCGCTTTAGGGAAAATGACTGAGTGGGAAATTCACTGTAGAGGTGCGATTAACAATGGCGTCAGCAAGGAAGAAATCCGCGCCATTATTCATGTCGTTGGAATTTATTGTGGCGTACCACAGTCACTAGAATGTTTTCGTGTTGCACGCAAAGTGCTTGAAGAGGCTGGTGAACTATAGTAACCAGGACGTGAAAAGGCCCGCATGTGTTATTTACATGCAGGCCTTCTCTTTCGATGCCGCTATAAGCACGACACTAGCAATATCATTAACCCAGCAGAGGACTTTTCTGCACGGCAACAGGGTCAGTCGCCGAATTTGGCATCGAGCGCAGGCGCATAGATAACGCGGGGCCATACCTTTCGAGCACCGAAGCAATCGAAATTGCCGCAATACCGATAATCGCAACCATCCACCAACCCGCGCCAGATATCCAACTGAACAACACGGCGCCATTCATCAACAGCATCAAACCGAGTGCGATCGCACTCATATTAAACGACGCTTTGTATTTGCTAAAGAGCGAAAAAGTCATTATGGATACGAGTATGACAATGGATAGTGTATTCGCCATAAGGGAACCAAAAACCATATCATTGAACACAGCGGACACCGACAAAACCAGAGTCGCTACACCGATAACAACCTGTCTGTGTGGACTATGCAAAAGCATTTTTTGCATCACAAGCACTAGTAGCACAAGCACAACATTAAAGCTTGCTAAGAACAGTGCACTTTGACCGTAAGCATCTACAAGGGATGCGGCAAATAGCGACGATATAAATGCGCTTAACGCTGTCGCTAGCACACACAAGCTATGCCACACCGTATTGACCTGACATCTTTTTGCCGTGCTCAAAGCAAATGCAAAAAGCATCAGCGACACAACAAGCGCCGCACTATTGTCAATTCCGTATAGCCAAAAACTACGACCAAGCATAATTACGCCCGGCAAAAACAGTAGTGCTTTAGCAACCATTCCGGAGGGTGTTTTTAGCGTTACATCATCTTTTCCAACTCTCTTGAGCATCCACGCCAGTGCCGCAAACATACAGGCCACAAGCGGCACTATGAACGCAGCCGTTCTTAGGGGAATCAGCAGCATGACAGAACTCGCCATTAACGCAACGGTCAACCAGTTCCGGTTGACTCTGGACATAATAGAAAATGAAAAAAACGTGACAAACACTAAAAAGAGACTCGAAAGCACACCTGTTATTGCAAGGCTTGCAGCGTTGTTTGCCGTCCATTCTGCAAACCCAGGGTAGACAACTGCGGTTCGATCAATACCATACATAGCGTAGAGCATGGCTCCGAGCACAGAAAAATTAACCGGAACAGAAATAGCAGCCAGGTTAAAAAATGCTCGTGAGCCTTTTTGTTCTTTCAATACAAAACTCATTAGCAAACCGGCAATTGACAAAAACCCCGTAAATGCCAGCATAGAATGAAATCGAGCTTCGTCATTAACTAATTCCAGACCACTCACCAAGTAAAGGAACATTGAAAGCACCACTGCTCCGACACCTAGAACCCGAAGCAATGCCGAAACTTCAGTGACCTGCATAATATGCTTCGTTACTCTTGTAATTAAACTGGATTCACCAGATACACCTGCTTGCTCGTTTACAGATTCATTCGAGCCGTCAGTTTCGTTTTCAGAGTCTGCAGCATCAAATTTAATTTGTTCTGCAATTGGAACACTGTAGGTGAAGTATTCAGTTGATCTGTTTATTGACTCACTCATGATCTTCTACCTGAGGTTTAATGTCATCACTATCGGTACTATCATCACCCACAAGCGCTTCTAAATCCTGTTCAAGCTGCGCGCGTGCTTCCTCTTTTATAAACTGTGCTTCAAGCGAATCAACACCCGAGTCCAGTGGGGATGTTCCAGCCACTATTTCGTGCTCTGTAATTCGCTCATCCCATCTTTCAAATACGTTTTCAAGATCAGACGATGGCGCGATAGCGCCCACACGGTCAAGTTCATTTATGATTGATTGCGCTTGCGCAGCTGATTCTCTGGTGCGCATCTGATTACGATGACGCGATACTTCTTCTATACGGGACTCAATGGTTTTAACGTTATCGCGAAGCTGTTGTTCAACTTGTTGATGTTTTTGCAACGCTTGTTCATCGAGCTCAAGGCTTGCTAACAACTCATTGCGCCGCTGCAAACACTGCAAGGCACGGTCGCGGTCTTTTGCGTACAGCTCCTTAGCGCGCTTTGTCCATTGTTTCACGTTTGCCTGATTCTTTTGGATGCGTTGCTGCAAAGATTGATGATCGCGCTCAAGCCTTGCAAGCCTCGCTCGGGCTTTTGCCGCTGCCCGACGCGTTTGCTTAAGTGACGCATCTACAAGCGCATCATGGTTTTCAATTTGGGCAACAGTTTTATCAACACCAGCTACAAATGTGGTGGAGATTCTAGAGAGTAAGCTAATCATTTTCTGACCTTTTAATAGTTGCTGCGTACCCCGCTACTATCGCCAGAAATACTGTATAAATCTACTATTTACGAAATAGTTTGCCTATTCTGCACATAAAGCACTATATTAAAGTACTTCATGGCGAAAATGCTGATACTGCCTATGCACTGAGACCGCCAGCAACAACAGCAATATTCTCAATCCAACACCGCCACCACCTGCGGGCTCTAATACTATTTCATCAACTGGCTCGTTTGATGCCATTTCAGCGCCCCCCGGCTCAGGGTCCACGCTTGCCGGGTTAGAGACTGCTGCTTCAGCTTCGTTGCCAAAAGGCTCGTTAACGTCCGCTTCGATGATTTCTGCTACGGTTATTTGCGGCCTTGGAACATCAGGCTCGTCTGGTCCAGGCCTGCTTTCAGGTTCTAAGGGCTCGGTAGCGGGTTCGGCAAGTTCAAGATCAACTGGTAAAGCAAACGTCACGACGGAGGGTATCTGCTCTGCAGAACTTCTTGTGGAGATGGTGAATGTACTATCGCTATATGCATAAACCGTGGCGTAGCTAATGACAGTTGGGTTGCTAACCTCGCAGCTATCCAGAGAGGTACTCGATTCGGAGATACAGGAAATTGATTGACCATCGATTTGTTCAAGGCTGGCAAGGCCCTCACTGCTACTAAGAAACAAATCTGCATCACCAGAACTGGACACAAGCTCTACACGTTCAGCACCAATGACAGCAAACAAGGCAATCTCACCCTTAGCTAGCCTGCCGCTCGTAGAACTGTCCGCTTCAAGAAACTGAAGCTGACTATCCGATTTTTCGGCTACGCTTCGATCAAACACCAAGGTTGTGTCCAGCACAGTCTCAGTCACCCAGTCAGAATAGCTAGTGATGCGTGTATACACGCCCGGCACACCGCGCCGCGCACAGCCATCCCCATAACTGACAATGCCAGCCAATATAAATTGGTCTTGTCGACTGACCATGACTGGGCCCCCACTGTCACCTTGGCAAGAATCTACACCTCCAGTCACTCGCCCAGCACAAAAATTGGCTTTAGCATCAAACGAACGTTGATAGTACGGAAAGCATGCTGCACTGGAAACGATGGGTAAAGAGACTTCACGTAGGACAGGCGATAGCGGACCATCCTCAGATAGCGCTCCCCAGCCAACAACCGTTCCCAGTTCACCGGAAACCGGAATGCTACTCGTACTGTCCGGCAGGACGGCATACTGGCCCTCAAACTCATCTTGTAATTCAATAAGAGCGATATCAGCTATGTTGGTAACTGGGTTGTATTCAGGGTGAATTTTTACTGATACGACCGGAACAAAACTGCCAGTACTACTGGATAAATCTTTCGCACCGATCCAAACACCGAGTTGAGATGGTTTGAAAACAGATTGGTTTTTTAAATCTTGTAAGCAATGTGCCGCTGTCAGTATCCAGCGCGCACTGATTTGTGTGCCACCGCAACTGAGTCTGAATTCTCCAAACCCGCTTCTATCGAGAAACAGCGCAACCATGTAATCAAAGTGACTATTTTCCACCACGCTTCCGCCTACAATGCGGTTGGTAATAGTAGGTCGGTTCGCAGGCTCTTTTGCTTGCACAGTAGGAATAACGCACGCGATAAGCGCAACCGACAACACGTACAGGCGCAAGGTATATCTGATCAGTCGAGTGTATGTATTAGGCTCAGACGTCACGCTTCTTATTTCACTTCGGGCTGTTCAACAAAGCGTTTTTTTAACCCATACACGTCATCGAGTACCAGTATTGGGTTGCTGAGAATCAAGGGCAGGCCCTCACAGCTATCAGGTATTGTCATCGCGATGCTAATTTCAACAGGCTCCGGTGCTCGCTTGCATAAATCGGCCGTATCTCTTGTCACACTGATACGGCAGGCCAATTTCTCTTCATGGACACTTACAGAGAAATTCTTTGCAGAAGTACAACCTGTGCTGATCACAGTGAACGTTAACTCGCTGCCATTAAATTTAACGCCGCTTAATTTCTCAAAAGAGTGACCTGCGGCTGCTTCTTTTGTGTTTACCGTGTCTATTTTAGTGGTGGCATGTGGTCCACGCGCCGCAATCTCATCCTTCTCATGTGCTGCTCTTTTGATACCAGTTAATTGTGTCGTATTCATGACAATGCTTTTCGCCTGCCCTCTGTCAATTGCCCGCATACTGCTTTTTCCAGTGTTGATGCTAGCGCTGTGTTCAAAACACTGCCCAGCTTGGCAAGTGTCTAATGTGCACGCCGATACTAAAAACAACATTAACTGGCAAAACAACATCCTGCCCCCTGCGAGACGAAGTGGTGTTACCGATCCAGCTCTACACACCAACTAACCTGCATTTTACGCTCGCTTCTAAAGATATTTCGTTATATATCCATGATTTAACCAATGATTAATATTCAGACTGTGGTTGAGAAATTGGCATTAATTGCGCAATAAATCGCTTGCATGGGTTTAGAACACATTTGATGCGGCCGAAAGAGCTAATGGCCGTGGTGATAGCTTAGATTCAATGGCAATTGAGAGATTTTCATGGCGACCAATACGGTGACAGCAGACGGGTCATGGCAAACAGGGTTATTTAAGAATTGTTGTTCGGGCGAGTAAAGCAAGACTTTGGGATAAACACCAAAGTCAATTGACATGGAAATCACAACGAACATTGGGAACGTTCGGGTAAAAAATCAGACAGGCACGGCCTATAAAGCCGTGATGTAAACGTGCGTAATCAGTGACGTCGACTTGCCCATGAGCATGAGCGACGACGGTTGCCAAGCGAACTTTGTTTGGCAACGGCTGATGGGCGCGACTTCCGTGAGCGTTGCTGGACCTCTACAGTGACATCACCGACACTTGCGAATTCTTCCGATGAGCGTTCATCGGCGAAGGTCTCGCTATCTATTTCTGATAAGGGTGCTGTTTTTGGTTGTTCTTGGTTCGATTTCATCGGGTTGCCTTTAATTTGCAATTCGGTTGTACAGTCCATCAGCCAGACAATGTCGAATTAGAAAATATGACAGCTGGACGAACATTGGCTGGACAGTGAATAAAGTTAGCCTGCCGCAGGTTTGCACTTTTACTACATTTTTAACCACACAAGTTTACTATAGCACATTTCTATCGAATGAAATAACACCATCAAACTGTTTAATATCAATGTCTTAGTTGATATGTAGTAAAAAAACAGAAATTTGAATTGGCTAGTCAAATAATCAAAAGAGGAATATCGCTATGCCCCGAATTGGTTCGCGGCAAGCAATCAATTCAAGACGGAACCAAGCACCCTTAGAGATTTAGGTAATGACAGCTTGCGGGACGTGTGTGCGAACCACCGTATTCCGGCAAACTATCCCGCAATAGTTTCAAGAACCCACTTTTTCGAGGATGAAAGGCATGACCAGCGCCTGGAAACGTATACCTACTGTTTTAATGCTTTTCGCTGTTTCCACGCAAGCCTCGGCACATGTATCCGAACAAGGTCTGGTGCTGTTGCTTCCAACGACTTTCTATATTTCCTCAGGTGTTGCAGCCGTGGCGTTGACAATAGTCGCGGTGGCACTGTTGCCAGAGCAATTTCTAAGCTTGTATTTTTCGAGAACAAACAGAATTAAAAAAGCAAATCATCAACCGCGGGCCTATGTTGGCTTGATATCACTGCTTGTGATTGTTGTGCTGCTATTTTTGGGCTGGTTTGGACCAACAGATCCAACTAAAAATCTGTTGCCATTAACCATTTGGACATTGTGGTGGATTGGCTTTACCGTATTACATGTGTTCTTTGGCAATATTTGGGGTGCACTTAACCCATGGCAGGCACTGGCAAATAGGGCTCGACAAAACAAGATCACATTTCCTGACTGGATTGGGTGCTGGCCAGCACTCATCCTGTTCTTTCTTTTTATTTGCTTTGCATTAGCGCATCCCTCGCCGGATAACCCACGCCTATTGGCAACGGTTGTGTTGAGTTATGTCGTTTTTAATATGCTAGGAATACGACTTTTTGGCCTACATGAGTGGCTACCCAGAGTAGAGTGCTTCAGCGTGTTGTTCACTTTATATGCACAGTTAAGTCCATTTAAACACCACCAAGATCAGATCCAATCTGGCGCACCTGGCTGGCGCGCTTACCATAACCCGGCTACAAGCGTCAGTAGCACCGCATTTATCATTGTGCTGCTTGGCACTGGCAGCTTCGACGGTTTGAACGAGACTTTCTGGTGGTTAAACCAGATAGGGGTAAACCCACTGGCCTTTCCCGGACGCTCAGCCATTATCACTGAGACCGTGCTAGGACTTATCGGGGCTAACCTGATTTTAATTGTGATCTACGCAAGCTGCGTTGCTCTTGGAGTGATATGGGCAAACCGTTTCACTACTAAATCCCCGGCTAACAATGAGCAAAAAAAAGCGCCCATGCTCACTTCAATTGTCCAATTATCAATCAGTTTGTTACCTATCGCAATGGCGTATCACTTTGCACATTTTTTAACCGCTTTCATGGTTAATTCCCAGTACGCGCTAGCCGCACTAAGCGACCCCATGAATAGTGGACAGGATTTTCTCAAGCTCGGCACCTTTTATGTCACCACCGGTTTTATGAATTCTCACCATACCGTGGAAGCCATTTGGCTCACTCAGGCGTTGGTGGTGGTACTCGGACACATACTTTCGGTGGTGCTGGCGCACGGTATTGCCCTGCGATTACACGCAAGCAACCGCGCCGCTATGATAAGCCAAATTCCACTTGCCACGTTTATGGTTTTTTACACTTTTTTGGGTCTTTGGTTATTGGCATCACCCAGAGGCGCCTGATAAATCACAAAATATTGGACAAATGTTTTAAACAAAGGGATTATCTACCTCTTAGAGTATTATTTTCTGCGTTAACCGTTCAGCAAAAAGGGCATCACTATGGCAGACAAGCAAAAAACCGGTTCGGATCTTTCACGTCGCAGCACACTTAAAAAACTTGCGCTGGGAGCCGGCGCTGTTGCCTCAACCGGCACCCTACCTGGCCTGATGGGTTATTCACAGGCGCAAAGTGCAGAGCCGATTAAAATTGGTTTTCAGGTGCATCGCACAGGCATCGGCGCGGCCTATGGCCGCTGG
>CAYSZH010000060.1:7234-24758 GCA_964435305.1 uncultured Granulosicoccaceae bacterium | reverse complement strand
GTGGATGATGATGCTATGGTTCGTAAGCTGATGTGTAAAGCCCTTGTCAAGGAAGGCTTTGACGTCCTGCAAGCGGCTGACGGTGTCGAGGCTTTGGAGAATGTCGAAGCGCAATTGCCTAGCATAATCCTGATGGACGTAGAAATGCCAAGAATGGATGGGTTGGCTGCGTGCGCCGCGTTGCGAGAATCGCTTGGTGATAATTTGTTACCGGTGCTGATGGTCACTGGGAACAACGATGAAGCATCTGTAGATCGTGCTTACGATGCTGGTGCCACAGATTTTATTAGTAAGCCGGTTAACTTATCTTTGTTAGGCCATCGCGTACGTTACCTTTTGCGTACCAGCCGTGCCATGACTGAATTGGCTGAAACAGTACGAGCGCTGGATATTAATCGCAACAAACTCACCCGAGCTCAGGAAATTGCGCGGCTGGGCACTTGGGAAATGACGCTTGGTCAACATGAAATGTTCTGGTCAGATGAGCTGGTTAGTGTGTTGGGTCACGACGCCACGTCGGTGGATCGAACACTCAACGGCCTGTTGGATATCATTCACAAAGACGATCTTCGTTTCGCTACTCACTGGTTTGATAATGTCGTTGCGGGAAACCAAATAGAAGGCCTGACCCATCGTGTGCACAGTGATGACGGCGAAACAATGTATGTACAACAATACGTCTCCTATGGCTGTGGAGAAGATGCGGATGTCATCTTTGGCACTGTACAAGATGTGACCGCACAGCAGCATTCACAGTTTCGAATCCAGCAACTTGCCTATTTCGACTCGCTTACAGGTTTGTCCAATCGCGTGCAATTTATGCAAAAGCTCGAGCAAGCTTTGGACTATGCGATGGAAGATGAAGCGCAGTTGGTGGTGATGTTTCTGGATGTCGATGATTTCAAGCGTATCAACGATACCTTAGGACATAGTATTGGAGACGATCTTCTTAGAACAATAGCCAAACGATTACAAAGTACGATAGATCGCGGTGACTATTCCGATTCGCCAAATGCTGTACTCAGTGAATGGTCTATAGCTCGGTTTGGCGGTGATGAATTTACGCTTCTGCTTACAGGGCTGGAGAGCGCAGACGTTATCGAGCAATTGGCCAGCAGAATTAAATACAATTTAAATCTGCCCATGTCGCTTAATGGTCATGAACTGTCAATAACGCCTTCAATTGGTGTAGCAAGATACCCGCAAGATGGTCATGACACAGATAGCTTGTTAAAAAATGCGGATACAGCCATGTATTCGGCCAAGCGCGCTGGTAAGAATAACTACTGCTTCTACGACTCTCGAATGAATGAATCTTCGGTTGAGTTGCTGAAAATGGAAAACGCACTACGTAAATCTGTGCAACAGGACGAACTCTATTTACTCTACCAACCGCAACTGAATACCAGGAGTGGGAAAATAATTGGATTTGAGGCTTTGCTGCGCTGGAACAATCCAGAATTTATTAATGTTGGCCCCGACACCTTTATCCCGCTAGCCGAGCAAAGTAATCTGATCATTCCTATTGGTGAATGGGTATTGAGAACGGCCTGTAAGCAAATGGCTTACTGGTTGTCACACGGTGCGACGATTGAACGTATAGCCGTTAATATATCGGTACGTCAATTCATGGCCGATAATTTCCCGGATCTGGTTGCATCGATATTAAAAGAGTGCAAACTCCCGGCCGGTTGTTTAGAGCTGGAAATAACTGAAACACTTCTAATGACGGATGTAGACAAAGCGACGGTGATTCTGCACTCGCTTAAAGCCATTGGGGTGGAGCTGGCTATAGATGATTTTGGCACTGGGTATTCAAGCCTGAGTTATCTTAATCGATTTCCAATTGACAGGCTTAAAATCGACAAGTCGTTTGTTGACGATATTCTTAACAGTGTGGATGATGAAGCTATCACACGAGCCGTCGTGGCGATGGCCCAGTCAATGAACCTGGACGTGATCGCGGAAGGTGTGGAATCACTTGAACAGATGCAGTTGCTCGAAAAACTGGAATGTAACGAAATTCAAGGCTACTTTTTGAGTACGCCAATTTCCGCTGCAGAAGTGCTGCCATTTCTTGTTGCCCCCAATATTCAGGCAGCCTAATCCAGCCCCACGAGAACCAGAACGCGCAGTGGGCCTGCTCCGGATCTGACAGGCTATGAATACGCCTTAGTGTTTGTCCTATTTGAACCCTTATTCCTTCCTAACACGCGCTTTGTTACGCTTTATATAAGCCTCAGCTGCGCGTTGGTTTTCTCGACGACAGCGGATGTTTCGCTTGCAGATTGCTGATTGTAGAGAGAATCAGTTCCCAATACGCATTATTGGCCTGTGTAGACAGCGCTGAAACTGCTCTTTCGGTACAGACTTTGTAACTTCCGCTAGTGAACTGATTCTGTTAGAGCGCTGCCATATGGACGGGTTTACCTCGCTAGAAACCACCTGGCTACTTTTCTGTGCATTTCTTGTCTTGATTATGCAGGGTGGGTTTTGCTTGTTTGAAGCGGGCCTGGTGCGCTCAAAAAACAGCATTAACGTGGCCTACAAAAATCTCTCAGACTTCTGCGTCGCAGCGCTTGTGTTTTGGCTACTGGGCTATGGATTGATGTTTGGTGCTTCACTTGGCGGGTTTATTGGCACGTCCGAATTTGCGTTTGGACACGGTAGTGGAGACGGTGCTTTTTTTATCTACCAACTCATGTTTTGTGGTGCTGCCACCACTATTGTGGGTGGTGCTCTTGCCGAGCGTACAAGTTTCCTCGCCTACCTTATGTTAAGCGTGTTTGTTGCAGGCCTTATTTACCCTGTTGCCGGGCATTGGGTATGGGGTGGAGCCAATCTGGAAAATTCCACGGGTTGGCTTGCTAATCTTGGTTTCATTGATTTCGCCGGTGGCACAGTGGTGCATGGCGTTGGAGGATGGTTAGCGCTTGCGGCTGTGATCATAGTTGGGCCTCGTTTGGGACGTTTTCCAGACAAAGATAGTAAGGACGACGTTAAGCCAATTAATGGCAGCAGTTATCCATTAGCCACCATGGGCGTTATTCTTTTATGGTTCGGCTGGTTTGGTTTCAATACTGGTAGTGCGGTAGGGCTGAACTTTCCACTATCGATTATTGTTATCAATACCTCTCTGGCCGCCGCTGCAGGCAGTGTGACGCTCATGCTGTGGTTTATTTTTAGAACCGGTAAACCTGAAATAAAAGCGGCACTCAACGGTACGCTTGCAGGTTTGGTAGGCGTCACCGCAGGCGCACACTTGTTCAGTGCCATCGATGCAGTGATCGTTGGGTCCATTGCGGCTGTGGTTGCGCAGCTGTTTACGCATTTATTAAATAAGTACCGAATTGATGATGTGATTGGTGCCTTTCCTGTGCACGCCGCAGCAGGCATCGCGGGTACCTTACTGCTTGCAATACTAGGTGATAGCAGCCTGTTCCCCGCAGGGCGTGGCGCCATCGCGCAGTTGGGCATACAACTTATCGGTGTGCTGGTCATTGGTCTTTGGGCGTTTGGCAGTGGTTTAGCGGTTTTGACCTTGATCAATAAAGTGATTCCTGTGCGGGTCAGTGAAGCTGAGGAACTGCAAGGGCTTAATGTGTCTGAACACGGGGAAACAACCGAAACTTTCGATCTGTTGCAAAGCATGGCGCATCAACGTGTGCAGGGTGATTTTTCATCTTCTGTGGCAGTCGAACCTCATACAGAGGTTGGCCAGATTGCAAATGAGTACAACCAAGTGCTTGATCGTGTGCGGCTTGAAATGGGCACGCGAGAAGAGGCCTATAAACAGCTTAAGCAAGCCTCACATTTTCAATATATCTTTGAGAACACGCAAGAGGGCATACTGCAATTTGCTATGGACGGAGCGGTGCAGCGCGCTAACCCGGCAGCCGCGCGTATTTTAGGTTATACGTCGGTAGACAGGCTTATGTCGGAGCTTGGTCCGTTTATGGAAAACCTGTCTCATACTGATTCCAAGGCGCACAGTCGAATGATGGCGCAATTAAATGAGCGTGGACAGGTGCTTGAACTTAGTATTGAATTCGATCGACAAATGGATAATAAGCTCGGCCATGCGAGCTTGAACGTACGTAATATCCAAGGGCAAAAAGATCAAGCACCCTGTTACCTTGCCTCCATCGCCGATCAATCGGATAAACGAGAGAACGATAAACTCAGAATTGAACGTAACAGCGCGGAAGCTGCCAACAAAGCCAAGAGCCAGTTTCTGGCGAATATGAGCCATGAGATCAGAACACCGCTTAATGGTGTCACTGGGATGTTGGAACTACTGGCGCGTTCGGAATTACAAGAGCATCAAACGCAATACATTAACATTGCACAAAATTCGGCTCAAAGTTTGTTGAGCGTGATCAACGATATTCTGGATTTCTCTAAAATCGAAGCGGGTAAGTTAGAGCTTGATTCTACAACGTTCAAACTCAGTGATACTCTGTCTGACGTGGTTGATATATTTGCATCGCAAACCTCCAGTAAGAAAATTGAGCTCATCGGCAATATTCAGCCATCAATGCCATCCTGGGTGGTAGGTGATTCCGAAAGACTGCGTCAAGTACTGATTAATCTACTCGGTAACGCGGTTAAATTTACCGAAAAAGGGCATATTTCATTGACCGCCGTTTGCAATAAGAAGTCAGATCGATTCGCTCAGTTTCAAATTACCATTGAAGATACGGGTTGTGGAATAAGCGAGGAGAATGTCAGTAAGCTCTTTCGTTCTTTTACACAAGCTGATTCCTCTACCACAAGAAAATACGGTGGCACCGGGCTTGGTTTGACCATCAGTCGACAACTGATCGAATTGATGAAGGGTAGTATCAAGGTTGAGAGTACTCTTGGAAAAGGATCCTCTTTTGTTGTGACGCTGGTTTTGCCACTGGCTGAGGGGCATGAATCTACAGGTGATCAATTGCCGGCATCGGTTAAGGGTACAAGAACGTTAGTCGTTGATGATCATCCGGTGAACCGTCGTTTAATGCGTGAGTTGCTCTCGCCATTTGGGGTGGTGGTGGAATGTGCCGAAAGCGGCAATCAGGCCTTGGACATGATGGTTGCTTCCGAAAAGGAAGGTCAGCCATACGAATTATGCTTGCTGGACTATCACATGCCAGAAATGGACGGAATAGAGTTGGCTTCGAAAGTTAGAGCATTATCGGGATATGAGGCGGTTAATCTTATTATGCTGACATCGATAGATCAGGTTAATATCTCAGATCCGGGTATGGCCAGTTATGATTCCATGTTGGTAAAACCGGTGCGGGCATCGCGTTTATTTGATGCGATAGTTAATGTGCTTGCTGAAAAATTGCTCCCGAAAAGTCAACTCAATAAGCCAGCGCTTACTGACGAGAAAGCCTCAGTGTCTAAGGTGGCATCGGCCGTCCAATCCTCTTTTGGCAGCGCAACAGAAAGCGTCACTATATTGATAGCAGAGGACAATCCGGTCAATCAATTGGTCGCTTCAAAGATACTTAAGCAGGCCGGTTATAACGTGGAAGTCGTCAATAATGGTCAAGAGGCGCTAGATAGACTTGAAACTCCCGGTATAGACCTGATACTGATGGATTGCCAAATGCCCGTGCTTGATGGCTTCGAGGCTACAAAGAGACTGCGAGAAAAAGAATCGCACTCCAACACCCCTGCCGAGCAGCTATTACCCGTTGTTGCGCTCACAGCTAATGCACTTAAAGGTGATAAAGAACAATGCCTGGCGGCGGGCATGAATAACTACGTCACAAAACCGTTGGATATCACCACGTTATTCAACGTGCTATCTGAATATGTTGCTACCCCGGATAACTCGTCGGGTATTGGGGATTTAAAGGCTACCGGGACATAAGGCATCAATACGGAGCGCTAGATTCACCAGTTTCAGGCGGGAGCATGCGTTGTCAGTTCTATCGGGCTTCTAGGCGCTCAACCACTTCATTCGCACTCATAACCGAGCTAGACAGATTAAGTGTGTTGATCCGGACATCGCGGGCCGATTCGATCAAGCCGCCAAGGGATCCGAGCGACTGTCGAACTTTGTTTGCGACTTCGCGTGATCCGGTAGCCGCATCAGCCGCTTGAATTAGCAACAGCGCGTTATCGTCAATGCGTCCTATAAGTGAACCGCCTTTTACCTTGTACTGAAGTAAATTAGCGGCTCGATATAACGATAAATCTTGTCGTGATTTGTCGCTACGTGTTTCGACGCTTTTTGAATTCTCAGCCGTAAATACCCGCACTAACATTGCCGTATACCGAGCCTGTTTTTCGCCATTTTTTAAAAGTTGCTCGAAGTTTTTTAATACTGTGCTTCGCGCCGGCAAGCCAGTTGCTGAATCTGTATCCAGTACCGGAAGATTTATTTGCGATTTCGTATTTACTTTTTTAGCGTTGCTTTTGTCGCCTGCTTGCAGGTCAATCGTGAAAGTGGATTGTGCAGCCAGTATGGCCTCAAGTTCGCGATTCCGTTCGATGAGTTGATTAAGTTTTATGTTTTGCACGCATTCGTCTATTAACCTGCTGAGTGCATGTTGAACCATCACAGGCTTTTGCAGGCTAACAATATCGGTTGCACCCTGTTGCAGCCACTGGATAAAACCACCTAATTTACGTTTGGGTGTTAGCACAAGCACGCGTGTATCGGGATAACGTAACAAGTAGGCGGGCAAAATCTGATTGCGATGTTCGGCGATATAGATGACTAGCTGGCGCTGTGTTATCGCCAATTGTTTGCGCAGCGCTTGTTCATTGTGTGCACACTCAATACTCGCTATGCGCTTGCTAACCGACAGCCACTCCATTAATAGGCTGTGCTGTTCAGCGGAGGTGGCGTAAATCAGGCAATGTAGCTTTGGCGGCTTGGGAATCACAGTACTGTAAAATGGTTTAGCGTTGTTAAATCAAATAGTTGAGTAATATCGCACTCTTTTACGAACACTCTAAAGTGTAGCCAGCCCTACCCAGTTTGCAGAACAATTTGCACAGATTATCCGCTGCCTGAGCGCCGCGGAGGCTTAGACGCAGGCTATAATGTAGGGATTCGAACATTTAGCGATCGGCGCACAGGGCATATGGCAAATTACAGTACCAACGAATTCAAGGGCGGGCTCAAGATCATGCTCGACGGCGACCCGCACAGCATCGTGGAAAACGAGTTTGTGAAGCCAGGTAAGGGCCAGGCCTTCACCCGTACAAAAGTGCGTAATCTGAAGACTGGGCGTGTAGTGGAACGTACCTTCAAATCGGGCGAATCGGTCGAGGGTGCTGATGTCATGGACACCGAAATGCAATACCTCTATTCCGATGGGGAGTTGTGGCATTTTATGGACCCGAAATCTTACGAGCAACTGGCAGCCGACAAAAATGCCATCGGTGATACACATTTATGGTTGAAGGAAGAAGCCATGTGTGAGGTAACACTGTTTAATGGGCAGCCCCTGGCTGTTAGCCCGCCTAATTTTGTAGAAATGCCCATCAAAGAAACTGATCCGGGTGTGCGTGGTGATACCGCCACCGGAGGCACCAAGCCTGCCTATATGGAAACGGGTGCAGTAGTGAAGGTGCCCTTGTTCATTGAAGAGGGTGAGCTTATTAAGATTGATACGCGCACAGGCGAATACGTTTCTCGTGTGAAGTAGGTTTTTGGCACTTTTTTAATACGCCAAATCTGGCAGTGAACGTTATGTCTGGCTGGCACCCAACTGCAACACAAAATGCCTTGCACCAACAAGCCACACTACGTAACGAAATTCGTGGCTATATGCTTGCCCAGAACGTGCTTGAAGTGGTGACGCCTGCGCTTTCTGCTGCGGCTGCTACCGATGTTCATATAGACAGTGTGAGTGCGGGTAACGGATTTCTGCACACCTCGCCCGAATTCCCTATGAAGCGCTTGTTGGCGGCTTATGGGGTGGATATATTCCAGATAGCCGGTGTGTTTCGCGCAGGAGAGCAGGGGCGCTTTCATAACGCAGAGTTTTCGCTACTGGAATGGTATCGCGTTGGCTTTACCCATCATCAGCTAATGCAAGACATGCAAGCCTTGCTTGAGCAGCTTTTCACTCGTTTCGAACGACCTTGGCATTCGCCGAATACGATCAGCTATGTGGATACGGTGCGGCAGGCATTGGCGCTGGCGTCTATGTCTAGCCATGCAGGCTTTAAAGACGCCAATGGTGGCAATGAGTCGGCTGCAGTTAATCCTATGAACAAGGATGAACTAAATAATGAACGCTTGCTCATTGCGATAAAGGAACACTTTGCAGCTCACAGCCGGAGTTACCCGGTTGCAATAGGGGATGACATTAATGCATCACTTGATCTCTTTATGGATGAATTTGTAATACCGACATTTGCAAAAGACAGAATAACCTTTGTGATTGATTACCCAGCCTCGCAGGCTGCACTGGCCAAAGTGGGTTTAAATCCCGCCGGCGTCGCAGTAGCAGAGCGTTTTGAAGTGTACTGGGGCTCTTTAGAGCTTGCGAATGGTTATCACGAATTAACCGATGCTGAAGAGCAGCGCAGGCGTTTTGAGCAAGATAATCGAGAGCGAAACCAGCGTGGATTATCGATGATGCCGATAGATGAACACCTTGTTGATGCCTTGAATCAGGGTTTGCCGGACTGTGCAGGTGTCGCGATGGGGCTTGAGCGCTTACTGATGTTATTGGGGTGTTACGAGCATATCCATGACGTACTTGCGTTTCCGACAGACCGAGCATGAGCGTGCTCACTGTCGTCGAGCTTGGTCTACCGCGAGTAAGCACGTTGTTGTCACCATTTGGCCTGAGCGTCGTAATGGTTGATGCTGATAGTGATATTCCGGGTAGTCATTGGGGTGACTCCGAAGCTGGGTTGATCCAGAACACTTTATTTGTCCGAGCCGATACACCCGTTCATTCTGCAATGCACGAAGCATGTCACTGGTTGCTGATGAGTGAGTCCAGACGTGAGGTATTGCACACCAACGCCGGTGGCACAATGATGGAAGAAAACGCCGTTTGCTATTTACAAATTGAACTGGCCGATTGCATTGAAGGTATGGGACGGCTGCGTATGCTTCGTGATATGGATGAATGGGGGTACAGCTTTCGCCTGGGCAGTGCTCAACGCTGGTTTGAAAAAGACGCAGAGGATGCTCGGGAGTTTTTAGAGCAGCATGAATTGGTGTTGAGTGGCAAGCTGGCACTCAGCCGCATCGGCGTATAGGGACATAAAAGCTGCGAGCTTTACCATTCGATACACTAATTGACTATGGTTTGAAACAATTTACGACTGAATCTCCCCAATAAATTGTCCCATACGCACATCAGATTGTGGCTGCATGTCAACTCGCCACCGGGTATTGTGTTCAAACAAAGCGATTATGGTGGAGCCCATATTGAAGCGCCCCATTTCCTCACCACGCGAGAGCTTTATAGATTGATCGCCTGCATATTCGATGCGAGAAATTGCATTGCGCTGTGGCGGGGTTACCAACCCATGCCAAACCGTTTCGATAGCTGCAACATTAATCGCCCCCACGAGCACAAGCGCCATCAAACCATGGTCTGTTTCAAATACGGCAACAACGCGTTCATTACGAGTAAACAGATTAGGCAGGGCGCGCACGGTATGTGGCGCTACGCTAAACAAACGGCCTGGTATATGCGTCTGGCTAAGCAACTGCCCATCCGATGGCATGTGTAGCCTGTGATAGTCACGGGGTGATAAATAGATTGTCGTGAAGCTGCCATTGCTAAGCCGATTGGCGGCAAATTCATCGCCACCCAGTAAGGTTAGTAAAGAGTAGTCTCGATTTTTTGCCTGAAAGACTTGCCCGTTTTCGATTGAGCCTATTGCCGAGATTCGGCCATCGGCGGGGCAAGCGATTTCATTTGAACCTGCGGCTATTGGCCTGGCTTCAGGCTTCAGAGCTCGAGTAAAAAAGGCATTAAAGCTGGTATAACATTCTGGTGCTGGTTCAGCTGCATCCGTCATGTCCACATTGAAAAGATGTGAGAACTTTTTAATCGCCGCCGTCGAAAACCGTGACTCACGGCGTGTTAGCCACAATACAGCACGTGACAATAGGTGGTGTGGTAGCGGAAACAGCGCTGCGGTCTTAATCCAGTCGAGGAGCATATTTTGCTAACCAGGTTTATTGTGCGAGCAGTCGCTGTGAAAATAAGAGCGCTAAAAGCCAGTCTCAGTTGATGGATTTCGTTGAACTTGTGTCCGGGTCAGCATGGTGCTTATGCTTCATTACTTCTGATGACTTTTTTATCATTTTATCGTCTGCCATGGCTTCCATCTGTTTGTCGCTTTCGCCGTGCATGGTCTCCATTGCATTCTCACCCTTACTTTGCATGGTCTCCAATTTCATATCGCTATCGCCGTGCATAGTCTCGTGTTCAGACTTTGTCATGCTGTGCTGGGCATGATCCAGTCGCGCAACTGGCATATCGATGAGCATAGGGCCTAAATTGGTTTCCAAAATGATGTCGACTTTGTCGCCGGTTTTTAAAGGCTTATCTAGTGCCATTAGCATGATGTGTAAGCCACCGTGCTGCAGCTTGAGTGTCTCTCCAGCTTTGATCGTAACTGTTTCCTGCTTAGTCATGCTGGCCACATCGTTTTCAACCTGGCTTAGGTGAAGCTCCACTTTTTTAATCGTACTACTGTAAGCGCTCGTGATAACTATATCGTCTTTTCCTTCATTAACGAGAGTCATAAACCCGGCAGCGACCGAAACACCTGGTGGTGTTTCCACTACTATTGGATCGACAACCAGCAGCTGCTCTTGGCTATACAACGCGGTGCTGTGTAAAGCAGTTAGGGGCAATATAACCAAGCTTGCGAAGACGGTTTTAAAAATACGTTTATACATGTTTGTGTAGCTCCGAAAGCCTTTTTAAAAATAGTGTCTGAGGCAACAATGTGTGAAGAAGATCGTTTTGATTATGTTATTTGGATTAACTTAACGCACACTTAATAAAATTTATTGGGCTGTTGCAACAAAATTTGCGTATTCCTGACATCAGGCTAATTTAGAGATCAAATTAAACCTGAGATCAGTGATAAGTAATCAGTCGTAATTGAATCTACTTCGTGCGGTGCGTTTAATTTAGCTCTGACGCGCCCCTGAGGGTCGATGAGCAACATCGAGGCTGTGTGGTCAACGGTATATTCATTGGGATTACTTTCAGAAGCGGTGTAGCTTGCTACAATGCCAAGCTTTCGGGTGAGTTCGGTGATGGCGGTAAGCTCACCGGTCACACCAATAAAGTCTTGATTAAAGTACTGGGCATATTGACTCACTTTATCTGCAGTATCACGAACTGGGTCTACCGACACGAACATAACTTGCGGCACAGGGGCGCTGCTCTCGCTTATTTTGGCGACAACAGAATTCATTGTGTTCAGGGTTATAGGACACACATCCGGGCAGTGTATAAAACCAAAAAACATCACCGTCCACTGATCATTCAATGCGGCTTCGGTGATGGGTTGTTCGACACCTTGTAACAAATTAAAAGCGGGTACCGATTTAAAATTATCTGGAAAAACGGTGGAGCTTGCCAGTTTTTTTTGAATAGCGGCATAGTCTCTTTTGTCTGCAGATGTCGCAGCAGCATCTTCGTTCTCAGAGCTGGTCAGGGCGTCTGTACCACGGCTACCTGAGGTATACAGACCGGCAAATATCCCGGCGCCAATTGCCAGAACTGCGACCAAGGCCAGAACCAGTGCTTTTCCTTCGATTCGGTTTCGAATTGGGTACTTCGACGATTGTTTCAACGATTGTCTCCGAGAATATCGACGTGCAGTTAGTTAGTACGAGAGCGTGATAGGGAGATTATACTGCCTTACTCGTTCTCTAGGTCTGTTGAATATGACAGTTTTTCGTGCATTGGCGCAAGGTAATGCGACCACAGTTGAAGAGGCTATTCGCTATGCGGCTAATCAATTTGAATTGCATCAGTTGACGTTTGGGCACGGCACTTATACAGCAATTGATGAAGCCGCCTGGCTAACACTTTTTGCCTTGGGTATATCACCCATTGAGGCGCCAGACTATAGCCAATGCCTGGATGCGGGCCAGATAGTTCGGTATAACGCCGTGATGCAACAACGTATTTCTGAGCGCAAACCGGCCGCCTACATTACCGGTAGATCTTGGTTTGCCGGCCACGAAATTCTGTGCGATGAGCGTGCGCTGGTGCCGCGCTCACCGCTGGCCGAATTTATCAACAATGACTGTTTTAATTTAATTGACACTCAGGCCGCCACTCGGGTACTCGATCTGTGTACAGGTGGTGCTTGCATTGCCATTGCCTGTGCGTATGCCATGCCACAAGCGCAGGTGGATGCCAGTGATATATCGACAGACGCCTTGTCCCTGGCGGAAGAAAATGTGGCACTGCATCAACTTGGAGCACGTCTGGACTTAATCAACAGTGCGCTGTTTGACAAGATCGATGCAAGCTACGACTTGATCATTTCGAACCCACCGTATGTCGATGCAGGAGATATTGCTTCAATGGGGGATGAATTTCGCCACGAACCCATGCTTGGGCTGGCATCGGGGCATGATGGTTTGGACCTGACTCGCCGCATGCTTGCGCAAGCTGGCAATTATCTGAACGACAGTGGTCTGTTGGTGGTAGAGGTTGGTAACAGTGCTGAAGCACTTGAAAACGCGTATCCCAATGTGCCGTTTCTGTGGCTGGAATTTGAGGGCGGCGGCTCGGGGGTATTTGCGTTAACCAAAGACGAACTGATCACATCTGCGACAGCGATTTCCGCTGGTTTGTCTTAACATTGATTGTGCGTAGCGTATCGTTTAGCTCGGCCTAACCCTTATGAGTAAATAGCGGCTGACCGCGATTAAGCAAGCCAGCCGAAAGGGGTAAGACAGACCCAAAGAATAAGGGTGGGTAACTTAGTTCAGCTTCATCTTGAATTGGAAGAACATAACGGCGTTGTTTTTCGAACCGTTGAAGTCCAGTTCAGGAGAACCAGTTACATTTAATTGAGCACGCTCTGAGAACTTGATTTCCATTACCGGGAAAGGCAGGATTTTTGTCTCTGGCTCAGAGTTCACGTGGTATTGCTTGTGCACAGCAGACGCACCCAGCAAGAAGCGAACACGATTGTTCAGGATTCGGCGAGTACCGTAGTTGATACCGGCATAACCGCCTTGGTACCCGAAACTGTCAGATACGGTACCTACGTGGAAACCGATCTTGCCAGTTGGTGAGTATTCCCAACCGATACCAGGTGTAAAGGCACGACGCTCGTTGAAGTTCTTAAAATGTACCGCGGCTGCGCTGAATACAAGGTGACCGTCGTTTGCGTGTGATGGTGTTGCTGTCATAACAAGTGCAATAATGGCAACAGCAATAGATAATTTTTTTATGATTCGGTTTGTCATTTTTATTCTCCGACTTTTTATATTTTTATTTTTTTGGGCCGGTCGTTGCCGGCTTGTTTACCCCGTCTCCCGAAGTACTGCCGGGAAACTGACGTGCACTTTACTGCCAGAAAAAACATCACGCAAGTGGGTAGGGCTGTTACCCCAATGTCGTTATAAAACAATGAGATAGAGTGAAAATAGGGCTTGTCAAAATATCGGCAGGCAAGTTAGAGCGCTGCTAAGTTACGGAAAGTAGTGGAGTTTTTGGGAGTAAAAATCGACTTGAGAAATCGTCGTGGTTTTGGAATGACGAAGTCGACAAAAAACGGCGCGGTGACCGGTGCTGTGAAGCGCTTAACAATCTAAAGCCGTTACGGCGCGCGGCGCATTTTAAAAAACACCCAATGCACTGAGCGTCTAAGTGGATTTAAGCAACTTACGCCGTTGCCCACAGCGATAGATAGGCATGGAACCAGTGGCGGATTAGCTGTGCAAATGCACATCTATATGAGGGAGAATAGCCTTATTGCGTTTGGATCACACACTGACAATGCCAGATACCCAGGATTTACTGCCCACGCCCGCGTTCAATCGCACGTCACTCCTGCAATTACTGAAGGATCTGGGCATTAGCTTCACACAACACGAACATCCTCCGGTGTTCACAGTGGAGGAGGCGCAGATGCACTGTGCACATCTACCGGGTGTGCATTGCAAAAACCTGTTTTTAAGGAATAAGAAAAAGCGGTATTGGCTGGTGGTGCTGCTGGACGACACTAAGGTCGATTTAAAATCCTTAGGCAACACTATTGAAGCTGGCGGCTTAAGTTTCGCCAGCCCTGAAAGGTTGATGGAACATTTGGGAGTCATCCCGGGTGCAGTGACACCGCTTGCTTTGGTTAACGATACCGATCGCAAAGTGACTGTGTTTATTCAGAAAGCGATACTGGATGCACCGCTTGCAAATTTTCATCCGCTGGATAACAGCGCAACCTTGGCGATAGAGCCTGTGCAGCTACGTCGCCTGTTAAATCATACTGGGCATCAGATCAGTGAGTTGTTTATTTGAATCGGTCGCCTCTTCAGCGTCCTCTTTGTCGATACTGTTGGCATCTTTGCCATCGTCGTCATTAGCAGGAGCTTCTTTTCCTGAAGCTTCATTGTCCGACGCATCATTTTTCCAGGCGTCAAAATCAAGCGCTCTATTACCGCTGGCATTTTTGCTCTCATCCCCGTCAACGTCGGACGTTAACTTATTAGCCGCCTTGCGCTCATCATCCAGGTTGTCCACTATCTCGGTAAACATGCGTTCTGCGAAACGATCCCATTCGGTGCTGCTGCGGTTACTTTCATTATCTGGCATAGACAAGCGAATTTTCATCAATGTGCCATCGTACTCAGTTTGATACACCAGTGTATATGAAGCCAGGTTCTCTCTGAGGTAAGTGGCTTCAACACGCGCAACGGTTCGAAACCCGCGTACCCGAGTGGCCGCACCCACCACATTAAAATTGGAGTAAATGCCCTGGTTAACCGCCAGGCCGATCGCTTGAATGGTGGCGCGTGTGGACCCCATCACCAAGGTGTTGTGATCTAGCTTTTCGTTTTGCTCTGCTACGGGGTAGATATAAACATCGGCGAGGCGGTGTTTG
Source organism: uncultured Granulosicoccaceae bacterium (assembly GCA_964435305.1). Classification (GTDB taxonomy): domain Bacteria; phylum Pseudomonadota; class Gammaproteobacteria; order Granulosicoccales; family Granulosicoccaceae; genus Granulosicoccus. The sequence goes on along the minus strand of CAYSZH010000060.1, from coordinate 9,692 downwards.
CGAGCATTGCTGAAACGCAGTGTATAGCCAGCGGAATTATCTTCGAAAAACCGGTAGCCATCAAAACTGAACGTTTCGATTTCACTTGGAAGTTTACTGATAAGTTTTGGTTCATGCGTTTCTGGCTCTTCTGGCCTCTGTTCTGTTGAAGCACAGGCGCTCAGTACCAGAAGCAAAGCCACGCAAATACAGTTAAATCGACTCATGAAACGTCCCAAAAGCGCTTTATCATGTACTGCTGTCGCAAGAACCGCGCCGGTACTCTCTATCTAAACGTTAGGTAGGAATTGTGGCCGAGTTGAGTTCGCCATTACCGCATCGACACGGCCTATAAAACACAGTTGACGAAGTTTTCTGGTAACGTGGTTTGGTCTTCATTGTGTAAACGATATTCCATGCTCTTTATGCCCAAGCCCAGTGGTAATGTTGTGGTGATGTGTCTGGCGCTTGCTCTGGGAGGTTGTGCCAGTTCAGCACCGGCTCGACCCGATAATATCTGTTCGGTATTCTCCGAAAAGCGCAGCTGGTATCGCGCTGCAACAAGAGCCCAAAAAAAATGGGGTACCTCCATGCATATCCCAATGGCGTTCATGAATCAGGAGTCGGCGTTCAAAAGCCGTGCTCGGCCGCCGCGGACCTATTTGCTAGGCTTTATTCCATGGCGCCGGGCCAGTAGTGCTTACGGTTATGCACAGGCCATTGATGGCACCTGGGCGCAATATCAAAAAGCCACCGGCGCGTATCGTCGTAAACGCAACAAGTTTGCAGACGCGACTGACTTTATTCATTGGTATATTAAAGAGGCGAATAAACGCAATGGCATTGCAACATCCGACGCCTACAACCTGTATTTAAACTATCACGAAGGGCCTGCTGGTTTTGCCAGGGGTACGCACAAAAAGAAGGCCTGGCTTTTGCCTGTAGCCAAGCGAGTTCAAAATCGAGCTGACACCTATCGCTCACAATATGCGCAATGCGAACAGAAGCTTAAACCTGGTTTTTGGGAGCGACTTATCTACGGTAGCGTACCCGACTGAAGCTTGCTGGCCGGGTGCAATAGCTCGATAGCCCTTAATTGTTAGTCGCTAAATTCGTCTAAGTTAAACAGAGATTGCTCACCACTTTCGTGCGCCAGGAGCCATTGCTTGGTCAGTAACCCAGCTGCAAATCCTGTCAGAGCACCATTCGATCCAATGATTCTGTGACAGGGAATAATGATGGGAATGGGGTTGGCACCATTAGCTGCGCCCACCGCGCGCGAGGCCTTGGGTTTGCCTATTTGCTCGGCGATAAGCTTATAGCTGACGGTTTCACCATAGTTAACCCTAAGTAGTGCCGTCCACACACTTTGCTGGAACGCTGTGCCACTGGGTGCCAATTCCACGTCAAAGCATTTTAGCTCACCATCGAAATAGGCTTGAAGCTGCGCGCTTGCAGCGCTGAAAGCCTCGGCATTTTCCGTCCAATGTGGGAGCGCTTGTGCAGGGCTGCCCTGGTCTGGAAACAGTATTTGGGTGAGGCCTGATTCGTTTCCGACAAGCATAAGTGGACCTATCGGGCTCTCAATAAGCGTAAAATTCATGGACTGCAATGCGCGGTGTAATCTAAAACTGTAGCGGGAGCATAGTGTATGGCGCTGGGGAAATTATTTAAATCTCTTTTTGGCGGTGGCGGTGGCGGTGACGGCGGGGCAAAACAGTCTGCGGCGGAACCTGTGGAATATAAAGGCTTCTCAATTATCCCTGAGCCTGTGGCAGAGGGTGGTCAATTCCGCACAGCTGGCAGGATTTGCAAAGAGGTGGCTGGGGAGCTAAAGGAGACTCCGTTTATTCGCGCCGATAACAACAGTACGCTGGAAGCATCGGTTGATCACTGTGTTCAGAAAGGCAAGCAGATTATTGATGAGCAAGGTGAGGCCGTACTTGATCGCGGGCATGCCTGAATACTTGTCCGCTTGAGCATTGGGTGTGCGTAAAAACAGCCAGCATTAACGCTCCGGTTTTATACGCTTGTCATCGATACTCAGCTTCGCTGTTTAAGTTTGCTCTTTTGGGCACAGTATATAGCCGTTCTGGTAGCACATAGCCTGTTTTGTCTCTGCTAAGTTGGAATCCGACTTGGCTTAAAGGACTTAGCTATGTGGCATCGCCTTACCTGTTGGTATTCTCAGTTACTCACCCTGTTAGTGTTGTTGTTGCCAATGAGCGCTTACGGCGGGGTTATGGGTGTGGTTTCTGGTCGCACAGCTGACCTTCACCTGTACGCTCCGCTGTCAGCTGAGCTCGGGCTTAATGAGCTTGGCAAAGACTTTCGCTGGCAAACGCTTAGAGTCAATGCCAGTATCAACCCGCATCTTATTGCTTATGCCGATATTGCACGCCTTAGCACAAGGCATTTCCCCTTTAGTCCAAGGTCCAGTGTGCAATTTAGCGGCAGCGGTTTTGGGGCTGGTTTTATT
>CAYSZH010000060.1:0-7134 GCA_964435305.1 uncultured Granulosicoccaceae bacterium | reverse complement strand
TAGTCCAAGGTCCAGTGTGCAATTTAGCGGCAGCGGTTTTGGGGCTGGTTTTATTTATGCGCTAAACGATTCGTTCTCTCGCTATAGTTTTGCACTGCAAGCTGATTATCATCAGGCCATCCTACCCGGCGTGCAGGCACAGCAAACATCCGCAGTTTCTCTAAAACAGAACATCGTCAATGCACAGCTGTTGGTCAGTCCGTTTGATCCGCTCACCAGTAGTGGTGTTATTTGGTATTTGCTAGCCGGGCTCACCGGTATGTCTTTTGAGGTTCAAGGCGCGGGTGATCAAACACGTATAAGCCCAAATGTCATCACTGGTATATCAGCAGGTCTTGGTTTATTACAGCCATTGAAGTACGGTGAAGTTTTTGTCTCTTATGAAAACCATGCCAGAAATGGTCAGTTGGGTATTGGGGTGCGGATTAACCTTCGTTAGCGGCTGGTTTTTATAACGTTCACCACATAAGGTCATCGGGGATTTGATAATCTGCGTATTCGTCATCGATTTCTTCTTCGGATGATTTTTCGTTAAGCAGCTTTAAAACCGATGCATCACGTTCGGCAATTTTTTGTGCAATGGTGGCGTGCACCATTTCGTATGGGCTATTGCTGGTCTTGACAATGGCAATTTGCCCGTTGGTCAGGGCTTGCTTTTGCGCCGGCTCTATATAGAGTGTTTTGATCTTGCCTTCGTCGCTAAAGCTGTACTCGATTTCACCTCGGGCTGCTATACGGTTTAGTTCTACCAGCTGTTTTATCTGTGCCTGTATGGCCTTTTGTTGGGCAATGGCATCGCGTTGGCGGTTTAGTTCACGGTCTTTTTCCAGTTTTGCAGCTTGCGCCTCATCAACCAGTTTGCCTGTTTCGTCTTCAATTTCAGCACCTTTACGCTGCATTTTTTCGCGCGTGTTTTTGGCTTTTTTCGCCTTGGTAGCTTGTTTGTTATTGGCAAGGCCAGCTTTTAGTAGTTGGTCCTGTAGTGATTTAGCCATGTGAGTGTCCTAAAGAATTTACGTGCGTGGGGAGTTGCTATCAAGTTCTACGGGGTTCAACTGATCAAAACAATCACCTGGTCCGGGGTTGGCTTTGTCGCAGCGGCCGCCCATATGCCTAATGATTCCCCAAACAGCATTCAAAGCCGTTTGTACAGCACCTTCGGCCCAGCCTGGCGTCCATGACACATCATCACCTGCGATAAATATACCTTGCTGTGCCGCGGGTAGTTCGTTTTGCATAAAGTGCGTGTACATGCGTCGATTGTATCGATAGTGCCCAGGCAGCGCCCCTTTAAACGCGCCTAAAAAATTTGGATCGGCTTCCCAGGAAATGGTCTGCGGCTGACCAATGATATGTTGGCGTATGTTGACATCGGGGTAGATTTTTTGCAGTGCATCCAACGCAAGTTCCACCCGACGCTCAACCGGTAAGGGCAGCATTTTAAGTGCATCTGACATCCAACTATAGGTAAGACAGATAACTCCGGGTTGATCATCTCCATTGTCAAACAAATAGGTACCGCGAGTTAGCCGGTCGGTTAAGGTCATGCTCATGGTGTGCCGCCCCGTAGTTGAATCGATGTCCTTCCAAAACGGACGATCAACCATAACAAACGTTTTGGACGACTGCATATAGCTTGTTCTGTCCAGAGCCATCCACAAATCTTGTGAAAATAGACTTTCATCGGTATCGATGCTGGTCGTTAATAACCAGCTTTGGCAGGTTGCCAACACGGCGTCTACGATATGTTCGTTGCCATAGCGGTCAATGATGGCAAACGTATTGTCTGGGCCTCGTGCAATTTTTTTAACCGCCGGGCGGGTTGCACCATCATGTAAAGAGGACAAGCTTGTACCGGCTGGCCAATGCGCACTTTTATCTGCGCTGTATTCCCATAAACCCCGCGGTAGTTGTTCTGCTCCGCCCACAATAAGCCTTTGATTGGCATCGCAGTCGGTCAGCACCACTCGCAGTATCTCCAACATGGAATTTCGAAAGTCCGAGTCCCAGCCGCCCGTGCCAAAGCCGACCTGCCCAAATACTTCTTTATGTTTAAAGCTTAAGCGCTTGAAGGCTGGTGCGCTTGCTAAAAAATCGTAGAAGGTGCGATCGTCCCATTCATGTACTAAGGGGTCCCATAGCGCTTTGATGGCCTTGGCATCGCGTGCTTTGATGGCCGCTTGCAGTGGCGCAAAACAGGCCTGTGTTTCAAGGGCTGTAGCCCATGCTTCAGCCACCTCTTTAAAGAGTGGGGGTAGGTCATCTAATGATGTGGCATACAGAGGCTCGCCAGCGAGATCGATTACCGTGCTGCCCGCCGCATCGGTCAGTGGGTTCGGAAAGGGGCGGGGTTGCAGATTAAACAAATCCACGTAATGATTGAATGTGCTGGCAGAATCAGGAAAACGCATGCCGCCGAGCTCAGCCACGATACCCTTGGCATTAGGAAACGGTTCTGATCGTAAACGTCCGCCGATGCGCCCGGATTCAAACAAAATCGGGTGAAGGCCAAGCTTCAGAAGCTCAACACCAGCCACGAGGCCGGATACACCAGCACCCACTATCGCAACTTTAGATCCTTTTTTTGCATCTGGGATGGATCCCAAACCTGCATCGTGCTGAATCCAGTCATCGTAGGCAAACGGAAAGTCCGGGCCAAACATGCTAATCGGTTTATTCATTTTTAAACGATAGTTAAAACGTTATCAAACTTAAAAATAGTAAAACGCGCAAACACATGCGAATAGATTAATTACTCTTTTGTCAGTGCGCTGTAAAGTTCTGGCCTTCGATCATGGTGATAGGGTAATGCCGCGCGCATATCGGCGATGCTGCTTTTATCCAGTTGCGCAATTAACAACGCTTCATTTGTTGATGCCTTCGCCATATTTTCGCCGGCAGGATCGACAATGCAGCTGTGCCCCACATACTGTTGTTCATGTTCAGCGCCACAAAAATTAGCGTAAGCAATAAACACTTGATTTTCGTATGCGCGCACCGGTAACACTTTATCAGCGACCGTCGTCCAAGGTGACATCAAGGCCGTGGGGGTCAGTATGAGTTCGGCGCCTGCCAATGCCAGATGCCGTACGTTTTCCGGAAATTCGATGTCATAGCAAATTAAAAACCCCAGCGACCAGCCATGAAAGTCAATAAGTTTGCTTTGTGCATCGCCTGCGCTAAACAAGCGGCGATCCTGATCACCCCATAAATGAGACTTTCGGTACAGCAATGCAGCATCCCCGTTTTCGTCAATCATTTGCACGCTGTTGTACACCGCATCGCCATCGCGTTCGGCAAACCCATAGGCAATGGCAATGCTGTTATCTTGTGCGATGCGGGCAATACGCTCGAATGACGGACCTGATGCGTTTTGCGCAATCGCGTCCGTCTGTTCTTTCGAGTTGTTGTAGCCGGTGAGGCTTGCCTCAGGAAACAAGATTAGATTGGCACCATCACTTGCCGCAAGGCGGGCGTTGTCTTCCATGCGTTTCAGTGATGCTTCCAAATTGTTTGGGGTGGAAACATGTTGCAGTAGAGCGATGGTGAGCTGATTAGACATGATGCGTAACGTTAGCCCCGTTGAGTTTTTTATCCGATCGGCTAAGTAAAGCGAGAAACGCGCCCAACTGTTCTTCCGGTGGTGCTGATTCTGATTCAAGTTCACCTGGAAAAGCGCGGCGACGCAGTGGGGTGCGCATGGGGCCCGGGTCTATGGTGTTGATTGCGAGTTTGGGGTTGCCTTGTTCATCAAACTGGCTAGAGGTTTCATCGAATAACATATTGGCCATGCTTTTTAGCGCATCTTTGGACACGCCATAAGGGCCCCAATACGCCCCGGGTTTTTTGTCGAGTGTAAACACGATGCTGGCGTTATCCGAATTGCCTAGTAATGGTAAAAGCGCCATCGTTAATAAACGTGCACTGGTAAAGTTAATCGACATCACTTTAGTCCATTGTGCTTGTGGGATAGCTGGCATCGGTGTTACAACACCCAGTTCGGCTGCGGTGTGCACTAAAGCATCGATTTGCCCAAATTCTTCCTTGAGCATGTCGGCAAGTTGTAAGTAATCTGCCTCGGTCGCCACTTCCTGATTAACCGGAATGATTGCCGGTTGCGCCGCCCCGGGGATGCTCTCGAGTACATCGTAAAGCGCTTCGAGTTTTTCGACACTTTTACCGATGAGTACCACGGTTGCACCAGCACTGGTGCAGGCACGTGAAAGCGCTGTCCCCAACCCACCAGTGGCACCTGTGATCACGACAATACGGTCGCGAAGTGCATCCTTTTCAAGCGAGAATGACAGCATCGCAGCACTAATCGGAATTGTAGAGGCAGGTAGAGTCATATCATTTGAGTTTACGCGACCGCGCGCATCGATAGATAGTGCCGCCGGCAACGCCAGGCGTGCCAGAACTTCGTAATAGGCGTAAGTTTAATCGACTCTCTGAGTAAGTCGGGTTGCTGCTTTTGCCACAACTGCAGTTGTTTATGGCGAAGCTTTGCCAATATAAGGAACGGTAGTTCATGCTGTGTATATCGGGAATCGCTGCGCTTAAGCATTTCTGCCAATTTGTCAAATTCGGCTAAGGCCAACTGCAACTGTTTCTGGATGAAGTTATGAACATCGCTTTCCGTGGTTTTGGCGCGCGCCTCGATTAATTTCTCAGGCTGAAGCTTATGTTGCTGATAATGTGCGTCGCTGTAGACGGCAAGCCCTTTGTGTAGCAGAAGCGCCAGATTGTCCAGGCAATCAAAGTGGCCAAGCGCCAGTGCAAGTTGCGCCATCCACAAGGCGTTTGGAATCGCGTTGGCCTGGGCAGGACTTTGGCGCGCTTCTTTGCTGTTGTGCGTGTGTACTGGAAGATCAGTGCCGCTTGCCAAGGCCAGCTGTAGCAGTGCAAGCCTTGCGTTGTAGTCTTGTTGTAAACCCAGCTGCCAATCCTCAATTGATTGTGCCGGCGAATAGCGTTCATTGGCGGCGGCAGAGAGTACTGCGAGGCTATGCGTTACCACCTGCTCGTTATAAATAAATCCTTGCACATCTAAACAGACCGGGTGACGGGCCTGGGCCTTGCCAAGGCGGGCCAGTTCCTCATGCCACCAATGTACTTTTTTTTCAGCGACCTGTGGTTCGGTAACCTCATGCATGCTGCATTCAAGGGCCGTAATCAATTGCAGCATGTGCATGAACTGGCGGCGTTCCTGCTCGGTGTTGTACAACAAGGCGTAGTAGAGCGTGGTCCCATCAGCTGGTTGTGTGAGCGAATCATTCATGTCAATCGGCGTGTTGCGAAAACCGAGCCTCTAGCATGTAGTTCACACTGACATCTTCAGCCAGTGAATAGACTTTGGAAAACGGGTTATATATGAGCCCGGTAATATCGGATACCGACAGTTTGCTTTGCCGACAAAGAGCATCAAGTTCGGCTGGAGTGATAAAGCGTTTGTGTTCGTGTGTACCTTTTGGAAGCAGTTTAAGGACATATTCTGCGCCAACGATGGCAAATAACCAGGACTTTGGGTTGCGGTTGATGGTAGATAAATATAAGTGTCCATCAGGCTTGAGTAACTTGGCGCAGGCTGCCACAGTCGACGCCGGGTCGGGCACGTGCTCAAGGACCTCAAGGCAGGTGACCACATCGAAGCTGCCTGCCTGTGTCGCGGCACAGTCTTCAGCAGACTGTAGCTGGTACTCAACATTCGTTTCTGTTTCCAGTGCGTGTAAGCGTGCCACGGATAAAGGTGCATCGGCCAGATCGATGCCCAGCACATCGGCACCTGAGCGAGCCATGGATTCAGATAAAATGCCGCCGCCACAACCGACGTCCAGCACACGTTTGCCTGCTAAAGCTGCACGTTCATTAATCCAGCCAAGGCGCAGTGGGTTGATCTGATGCAGTGGCCGAAACTCACTATTGGGGTCCCACCAGCGACTGGCCAGTTCTGAAAATTTTTCCAGCTCTTTTTGATCAACGTTGGCGTTCATGTGCGTGCCTGTTTTAGGTCGAGTTGTGTGTCGGATGCAGAGCTGTATTATCTCGCAAAATGCTCCTCTGAGTGCATGAATTTGGTCCGGATGAGGGCGGGGCCTTAATAGCATGCTAAAAAGCGCTTGAACGCTGTGTGAGGCCCTGCTATGTGATAGAATTGCGGGCTTAACCAAGCATCTGCTTCAGCGGTCTTTCCTCGCAACTATGTCAGATTTCGCCAAAGAAATTTTACCGATTAATCTCGAAGACGAGATGCGGCAGTCGTACCTCGATTACGCCATGAGCGTTATCGTTGGTCGAGCGTTGCCAGACGTGCGCGACGGGCTTAAGCCTGTGCACCGGCGTGTGCTCTATGCCATGCATGAGCAAAACTACGACTGGAACAAACCGCACCGTAAATCGGCTCGCGTGGTCGGTGATGTCATGGGTAAATATCACCCGCACGGCGATTCGGCCATCTACGACTCCATGGTACGTATGGCGCAGCCGTTTAGCATGCGCTACATGCTAATAGATGGTCAGGGGAACTTTGGTTCTGTCGATGGTGATCCACCAGCTGCGATGCGGTACACCGAAGTACGCATGGCCAAAATTGCGCAAGAGCTATTGGCCGATATCGATCAGGAAACGGTCGATTTTTCACCCAACTACGATGGCTCAGAAAGTGAGCCAACAGTGTTGCCATCACGTATTCCGCACTTGTTGGTTAATGGATCGTCCGGCATCGCGGTGGGCATGGCCACCAACATTCCGCCACATAATATAAGTGAAGTGGTCAATGCCACTATTGCCATGCTCGACGAACCAGAGATCACCATCGAAGGTTTGATGCAACATTTGCCAGGTCCGGACTTTCCAACGGGCGGCATCATTAATGGTGCTCGCGGAATACGCGAAGCTTACCGAACCGGTAAAGGTAAAGTGTATATCCGTGCGCTCGCTACTGTAGAGCATGACGAAAAAACCGGTAAAGACACCATTATTGTTTCGGAGCTTCCCTATCAGGTTAATAAGGCAAGGTTGCTTGAAAAAATTGCCGAGCTGGTTAAAGACAAAAAAATCGAAGGCATCTCAGAGCTGCGTGATGAGTCAGATAAAGACGGCATGCGCATGGTTATTGAGCTGCGCCGTGGTGAGTCG
>CAYSZH010000059.1:3882-24804 GCA_964435305.1 uncultured Granulosicoccaceae bacterium | reverse complement strand
CATGACGTGTAAGAACAATGCAAAACGGGCCACAATAAGTGGCCCCGTTTTTGTTATCGGCTGTTACTGACAATTTGGTTCACAGCATACTTAAGCCAGCCTAATGATGACTGCGCGATTTACTCGTCGTTTTCCGCAAAGTCATTGCCATTATCAATCCAGAAGGTTCGTTGAGTCAGGTTATCAAAGTTAGGTTTGATAGGTTGCTCTGGCCCTACCAGTATTGTTGGGCCATCTTCTGTAATAAGTGCAGCAGGCTCTGGTGGGATACCACCATGTGCCAGCGACTTTTTACGATCCTCTACATCAAGATCGTCATCTTCATCCATATCCAGAGTGGGCGAACCGTCAAGCACGCTCACAGTATAAACCGAGCCACCGCCTATTGCGGTTGTACAAGCACCGACTGCCAGAGCGGGTTGATAAGAGGTAAAAATAATCTGGTTATTAACGGTAATGCTGTCGCCCAGAATTTTTTCTCCGGTGTCTGTCATATTCAAACGCCAACCATAATCACTGGCTCCAAGAGACAGATTAGTGGTGATATCGTTTAGATCCGTTTCTGTGATTGGCGCATAAACGCCGCCTTCGAATTTACCATAGCCATCAGGTGCGCCAACGATTGTAGTATCTTTAATCATGAAAAACTGATCGTTGGTTTGAATATCCAATGGATGAGCACGCCAACCCGAACCGATGCTAATTGAGTAGAAGCGTTGTCCATTGTCTGAGATCAAGGCCACATCAGGCTCGTAATAAAACCGGCGCTGATCGGCGTACTCGCTGCCTCCCAAACTTGCCAAGACACCACCCGAGAGCAGGTCGCCCGATGTGTGGTTAGGTTTAATGTCAAAACGCCAAATCTGACCACCTGTATCACCAACAAATATTTGATCCGCAAGACCGTTAAAATCCGAATCGAGTATGCGTAAATCAGATGGTATTGAATATTTCATGTCAGGGAAATGTTGTGAACCTCCTGCTGCACCCAGTGCTGACCAGATCAAGGCTCCAGTGCGTGCGTCGACAATAAAAATTCCGCGACCAACAGAGTCAGGTGTGCGTGTTACCAACACGCCATTTGGATCTGGGTCTTGATTGGTATCGTAACCACCGCCAAATATCAATACATCACGCTCTGTCCCACCCACTTCAATACGGGCAGGGGTTGCCTTTGACCATGTCTGGCCCAGTTCTTCAAAACCTGGCTGACCGCCTTCAATGACCCATGCAAGTTTCGGGTTAGTTCGATTTGCAATATTGAGTGCGTAGTAGTTTCGACCACCGCGACGCATGCCTGTGTACAGAAAGGCTTCTTCTGAATTATCTATAGTCACATTTGAATTAGCATCGTCATGCCAAACAGACAAGCTGCCATCGAGCCCGTACGGGTGTTTGTTAGATGACTGATTGTCAAAGAAAACCCGAAGATTGGGCAGAAGCTCCTGTGGAATATAGGAGAACACTTCCTTGCCTTCCTCGCGTTCAATCGCATGCAAGTACCCTTCGTTTGTCCCTACAAAAATGGTTGTGAGGGGAAGGGCGTCGCCATTACTGTAATTTACGATAACTGGGCGGGCGTGCATGGGGTCACCCATACGTTGTCGCCAGTCAGAGTGGTCATCATCATCATCTTCGTCGTTAATATCGACACCGCGTGCCCACTTAAGCAGGTTGCTGCGATATGTTGTATTTTCCGCAGCCGTGCCGGTAAGCGCTTCAAGGCCCAGACGGTTGAAATCTAAATCGGCGTTGGTTTCGCTAATGGCGTTGGCGGTCGCAGCGAGATTAAAGCCAGTGCCAGGTATACTGGCATTGTCGCCAATGTAGGTGAAAATGCGCCGATTATAGCCATTAAAATCCAGCTGCTCTGCGGCACCGCCAAGGCCTACCTGATTGCCATCATTTTCTGCAGAAGTATCACGCCACCAACTACGGCTATCTTCTTTAAAAAAACCACTGTCAACATCAACTGCTGGTTTCCCATCGGGTAGAGTTGCATCAAGGATTGTCACTTCGCCTGTGTCGGCATCGGTACCTACGCGATATCGTTTGAGATTGCCGGTCCAGGTAGGGCGCTGATCAGGCTTGAAAAGGGCAAAATAGATGTCATCACGGTGTGTGAGTCGGTTAAACTGATTCACGGTAGCACCTGGTGCTACAAAGCTTGTATCGACAGAGAGCACATCGCCTAGTATGGACTGGAAAACCTCTACCAGATCTTGCGCGGATTCTGCCGTGTGATAGTTACCGCCACCTTTTTGAGCGAGTTCGGGTAAAAAATCACCTGAGAAGTTAAAACCAATGGTGTAGGTGGTTATATTCTGCTTGCCCGTTATCCCTGGCGAATGGTCGGTATTGTTAAGCCAATGCGCCAGTTCTTCGCCACAGGCTTGTGACCCACTATTGATGCGGCAGTTTGAAACCCCGGTAAGTGATTGCACTTTGCTTTTAGCGCTATTCGATGTTGCCGCACCGTCAGATAAAAAAACGATATGGTTTGTCTGGCAAGCAGACTTTAGCGGTGAAATATAATTTGCCGTGCCATTGATTTTTTCATAACGGCAGTCGGGGTGATCCAGATCATTGTCAGTACAATCCGGGTCGCGGTATACAGTTGAGCTGCCTGGGTCATAGCTATCTGGGTGAGAAACTCGGTGAAACCTGTGACCCCAGAAACCACGTTGTTTACCATAGTCCACTTCGTCACCTCGGAAGTACGAGGCTGCTTCATAATAGGCATCAACAATGGGCGTACCACCCGTTGCTGTAAGCCCGTTTACCACCTCTTTTAGCCTGTCTCTAGCGGTGATGTAAGTTGGTTCACTGGCAGACCCAACATCGACTTTATACTCCACCCGCAACTTCGGTGCTGCAGCTGGTTCGCCATTATAAGCCTCAAACTCTCGCATGTAGCTTCCGCTGAGTTTGGTGATCATAAATGCCATCGCGTTGCCGCTATCCCAGCCGCCTCGATCGACAATTTCTTGAACGATGGGGGACAAGTCGGGTGTACTGATTTTTGCATTTTGACCTGGACTGTCAACATCGATCCAGTTAACCTTGGCGGATGTTTTTGAACGAGCGGATATATTACGCTTTTTTGATCGGTACGTACCGGCATTGTCGGTTGCTTCACCAGACAACTGCAACGATACAAATCCACTGCGATAACGATCGACTTCAAACTCGATAGATGCGCTTAATATCTCAGCGCCTTGCGGTACGCTCAATTCGGTAAAGCGCATACCTATGATTTGTTCTCTCGAACCGTCGCGTGGCAATTCAAGGTCAGAGCTTCGGTTGTTAACTCGTGTATTACTGACTTGTTCTTCGGCATCATCAGAGCCTGCGCTAATTTGAACTGTGGCCGTTTTGGTAGTACAGCCGCCACCCGTTGGAATGGTGGTGGTGTCGTAAGTGATTTTCAGCGCTGGTGCGCTGGAGGCAGATTGATCATATGATTTCGCACTTCTGGATCCAGTGCCTTCAATCACAAATCCGAGTGAGTTACCTCCACACCAGTCGTTTTGATCTACGATTTCCTGCACGACAGATGAGATGTCGCTGGTTTGATAAATCAGACCCTGATCCCAGTCACCTGGTTTCCAATTAACACCAGCGGTACGTGCGCGCGTGGATACATTGCTGTTTACATTGGCAAATGGGTCGGCATCTTCTATTAGCTCGCCGTAAATTGTCAGATCTGTGTCTTGACTTGTGGTGTTGTGGGAGGTGAATTCCAGCTTGGCGGTGGTGATTGTCGCGCCTTGTGGAATATTAAGGTCATTAAAATGTAGACCAACTGCCTGATCCCTTGCCCCTGTTGTTACACCCATCGTCAGAATATCTCCGTCCAAGGACACGGAATTATCGTCAAGGTGTTCTTCAGCATCGTGTGTGGAGGATGATATACGTGGACTCAATGTGATGTCACCGCAATTTCCTTCAGCACAGATCTCTTCATCGATAGGTGTAACCGGGAACAGCACAGCGCCACCACCGGAACTGCCATTAAAGCGCATCATGCCCACATTCACGTTAGCAGAGTTATCCAGAATGGTGTCCAGTGCCAGCTTCATTCTTTCCAGGCGCGACTCAGAACCACCATCAAAGGCATTCATTGAACCGGATGTATCTAGCACAAATAAAACGTTTGGAAAGATATCAAGCGATGGATCCACTTGCCCAAAAAAAACCTCTGTGTCATCCGCGGCGGCCGTAGAGAATATACAGGCTGAAATCATCCCTGCAATAAGACAATTTTTTAGACCAACTCGTTTGATTGATTCTTTCATATCAATACCTCTGCTAAACAACTTTCTCTTGGAGTATTTAATTTAGGATCCTGTCCCAGGTGCAATCCGGTAAGCACCTTGTGTAACTCTTGCTTTTGAGCGAATGGCCTCGGCCGTCGAGCTTCCTTTCACTTCAAACCTGAGCGCGACAAACGTGTTGGATGAGTATCCCTCAGCATAGCTTTCGCCGACATATCTGAGCTGAGCTGTGCTCTCTAATCCGATGCCTTGCTTTAAATCAACTTCTAACTCCACCGGTGTTATCTCACCATCAGAATCTTGTGCAATTAGTGTGTTCAGGTTACTCACTTCAAATGCCCGAGTGAGATTGTCTGGATCATTGAGTACCAGTTCGCTCGTGGATTCAGCACCTTGAAACGTGGTGGCAGTCTGGATCGAATTTGATGCCATACGTCGCTCAAGGGTTGACCCGCGCATTGATGAAATACCCATGATAGAGAGCATGAAGATCATCACCAAGGCAACCAGCAACGCTGCACCGTTTTGCCGATGTATCCCTGCTTGGTTCTGAATTTTGATTTTTTTATTCAATATGATGATTCTCGTTTAGGCAAAATAGCGTGCCGAATTTAATTTTACTGATCATTACAATCGGCGATTTCGGACTTTGACAGTGGTGTTAAACACAAGACGATAACGCTTATCATTAGGATGAGTGTCACGGTTTGCTGTGCTTCCACCAGCGCCTGCCGGAGTTATTGCCTGGCCGGCTAGCAGATACGTGTTGTTATCTTTCTCTTCCGCAATACGGTCCCATGAAGACATCAGTAAACCAATCTGTATGCTTTCTACATTGCCGGCGATAAAGCTGGGGTCATTTGCGGTGACGTACCGTATCGTGCCGTTAACATTAATTCCATACGAGATACGCATGTTCTCCACCCCCTGAACAAGCTCAACCGGTGGATTTGTTGGGTCGTTGTACGGAATAGATTGTTGGTACAGGGCTGTGATCGGATCGCCGCTGTCGTTAGTTAAGCCGGTATCTCCGATGTAGTAAACGTGCGCAACAAATTTCATTACCTGCGTCTGCCTGATAGTGCGCCTGTCACCGTAGGGGAGGGTAACGACACCACTCCAATTTAAAGCAGCGGAGTGTCCCAACCTTTGGCCTTGATTGGCCAATTCAGATGATGTCACCCTAAATAAATCGGCGAAATCACAATTAGCGATAATGGCGAGATCGCCAATAGCGAGCCCGAGGTTTTTATCGATGACGATAGGCGCACTTTCGGTTTCGGTATCACCAATTCGCATTTGACCTGTGAGCGCCGATGAATTGGTGCTCCCGAATTGCAAAGACAAAGCATGCGTGCCGGGTATGGCTGGGTTGACAGCAGGGGGTACAAACCCACCTGGAATAGGTGGCCACCAGTTATTTTCAGATAAGACCACAGCCCCTGTTGTAGCAGCACCTGCAAAATTGTATCTTGGTGAGCCGTCGTCAGCCCACACACCAACTTGATTTATTGGTGGTGCACTGGCGCGTACTCTCAAGAGGCCGCTGCGCATATCCAGGCAACCTTGATAACCGCCCATTCGAATATCCCGGCTCATTTCGCTCAATGCAAAACGTGCGTTCTCCTGAATATTCGACAGGGCTGTATTCAGATCTGCACTGCGCTTGTTGCCTGAAAACACGGCAATCATGCTTGACAGCAAAATGAGCCCAAGTGTCATTGCGATCAAAAGTTCGACCAATGACAATCCGCTATTTTTATTTGGGTGAGTCATGAGGTTATCAGCAACTAAATATCGTTTTTTTCCAGAGCAAAGTTAAGCGTTAGGCTTTGCATCGTATCGGCCCCTTCAATTATTTCGCTCCACACCAATTGCACGGCATAAATATCTTCATCGAAAGGCGTTACAGATGCTGATGCCGGAATCGATGCTGTGCTCGGTAGCGCGGGAATAAACGTGCCCGTTGTGTCTTGAGGATGAAAGTACGAGCTCCATTCATAAATATCTTGAAGTGCTATTTGTGAAGGCGAACAAAAATTTGTTGAGCATTTTGGATCGCTGGCCGATGCCGACGTTGAAATATTGTCGTAATCACCTGCTTCCACACCTCTGTTGTTTGTACGCATGCGGTTAATCATGTCGTTGGCTAAAAAAAATGCCTGAGATTGATAGTAGGCACTTTGGCTAAAGCGCATACCTTCAACCTGCATACGCGCAGCGGCTAGAAAGCCCATAGACAAAAGGACAACTGTTACCAGTATTTCAATAAGTCCAACGCCGAGTTGTTTTCTTAGGGGCTGTTGACGATTGTTCAATCGGTTCACCATTAAGTTGGACATGCGGGTTGATTGAACGCATTACGAATAACCTTATCGCCGTTGTTGTCACGTGCTGGGCGTATATCGCCTGTCAGTGCAATATTAACGGCGCGAGAGGTATCGTGTTCAGCGTCACACAACATAAAGGTACCGACTGCCCAGTTAGCTTTTCCTTCAGCATTGTATTTTACGTAGCTGCCAGCACTGGGTGATTCGGATAGGCTTGTTGCACCAGAGTTAGTGATGTAATTTGAGCTTCGTTGTTCAGAATGCTGCGCGATTAATTCATCCTCTGGATCGAGTATCGCGTAAGATTCGGCGGTGGCGGCTTTGTTATCGATAAATACCAACCAGCCATTTTTCCAGTCCTCGTCTTTAGTCTGAGTAGAGCACTGATCAGAATCCGGGCTCTTTCGGGCACACACAGTAACTAATGTAGCGCCTTTTACTGCCTCTGATCGAGCCAGATATAAAGCCTGCACAAGCTCATTGTAATCAACACCCACTCGACTGTTTTGAACCGCCGAGGAGAAGTTAGGGATGCCTATACCAAGCAGGATGGCTGCTACTGAAAGCGTAACCAATAACTCAATAAGCGTAAATCCACGTTGAACCTTAGGTTCCATAGTTCGGTTTCCTCCATGAATAGGTTTCGGCAGGAATGTGTGAACCTGTACCACGCTTGTCTCGTTGTGTCAGGCGTGCAACATTGTTTCGTTTAAAAGATGAGAAGTCGTGATTGTAGTCACAAAAACGGTTCTGTATCGGGAACCTTTATTTATTCCAGCAATTATTGTCGTCCTGGTCCGCGGTACCGGGTGTAGAGGAAAGCACTCCGCGGTGATCAATAGTCATGGTTTTGCAGTCATGATCTGATGATTGTGAATTAACACCGGTCGCCACTATCTTGAATGCGGTGGCGGTTGGCGCAGGGGCTAGCGCCAAAGTGTAATAACCTTCTGGGGAGGTTACCGTACCATTGAGAGTACAGCCGGTATACTGATAACGAGTAGATTTGCAACGTTCTAAAGTTTGAACTGCGCTGTATAATGCCAAATGGCCATCCGCGCGCTTTGACTTTAATACATAGTTTGTGTAGCCGGGGTAGGCAATTGCTGCCACAATCCCAACGATGGCAACCGCAATAAGTAGCTCCAGTAAAGAAAATCCTTGTTGCGTATTCTTGAATGCAAGATTTTTTTCGACTGCTCGTTCGTTCATTAATGCCATTATGATTAGTCCCATCTTTAATCGATGTCAGAAATGGGCTAAACCAATCCGACTTGCCTAGTTCTAGTATCGGCCTGGGTATCCGATAACTTGCTTATTGATGCTTGCGACTTAGATTTTTGAACCCAATTCGTGAGCAGCTTCACGCCGCTTTCAAGAATCCCATGCGATTAGGCTTGCTGTCTTGAATGGCGTCATTAACGGTTACTCGCAGCTCTGCTAATAAAATTCAGCGAGAATGGCAATGGCCGCAATCTGCTCAAGCCAGCGTGAAATTGTCTGTCGACGCTTAATTACTCGAACCACCTTGGTTCAACTGTCCGTTTCTACCCTCATCTTTCTTGATAGCGGCATCTAATGCGTTTTTTCAATTAGTTAGGTTTACAAGCGGGTTGATTCTCGCCGATAGTCTGAGAACTCCATAGCAAAACGAGCTCACGTGGCATATCAACTCGGTCTCGACACGGGCGGTACATACACCGACGCTGTGCTTATTGATGATGAACAGAATGTGGTGGCCTCATCTAAGTCCCTGACATCACATGGCGACTTGATTCAAGGTTTACGTAATGCCGCTAGTGCTGTGCTTAGCCCTACGCACCAGCCGATCACATTGGTATCTCTCTCGACTACGCTTGCGACAAATGCTTTGGTCGAAGGCAGAGGTCGCCCAGTGTGTCTTGTCCTCATTGGTTATCGCCCCGAGCAACTCAAAAGGGCTCGCTTAAACGATGCGCTGGCTGGAGATCCACATGGATTTATAGATGGTGGACACACGGCCTCGGGTGAGCCAGCTTGTGAGCTTGATGTTTCAGCATTAACGCAATTGATTAAATCAGTGGATGAGTCAGTGGACGCTTATGCCGTATCAGCCTTGTTTGCTGTTAGAAATCCAAACCATGAGCGACAAGCACAGCGGCTCATTGCGAAGCTAACAGGCAAACCGGTCAGTTGTGGGCACGCATTGAGTAACGGCTTGGATGCTCCCAGGCGAGCGCTCACTGCATTGCTCAATGCGCGGCTAATTCCAATGATTACGGCTTTACTTAGTGCATCAAAGCAGCTGTTGCTTGAGCATGAAGTGGTAGCGCCATTAATGGTGGTGAAGGGCGATGGTTCTTTGGTCTCAGCATCGCTTGCAGAGGAATCTCCGGTTGAAACCATTCTTAGTGGACCCGCTGCGAGCGTTATTGGTGCACAATTTTTATGCAAAGAACCGTTGTTAGTGGTGTCTGATATGGGTGGAACCACCACGGATATTGCGCTGGTGCGGAATGGTCGCCCGAAGCTGAACCCTGATGGAGCAACCGTAGGGGGCTGGCGAACCATGGTCGAAGCGATTGATGTGCGCACTTTTGGTCTCGGTGGTGATAGCCGAATTGGGTTTGATAGAGAGCGACGTGTTTTTTCCGTAGGACCAGAAAGGGTAATACCCTTGAGTTTGCTCATTATGCAATACCCAGCGTTAATCAAAGATCTGCAAGATCAGCTTGAACTGCCACGTAGCACAACGCACAGCGCTGAGTTTGTGATGGCGCACGCCGCAGTTCCAAGTGATCTAACTGCGCAACAAATGGAACTCTGGGAGCGCATTAAAGAACAACCGATGGCCGTGCAGTCATTGTTCTCTGATCAAACGCTTGATCGTGCTTTGGTTCGTCTTATTCAGCGAGGTATTGTGATTCGATCCGGTTTTACGCCCACAGATGCTTGTCATGTTCTGGGAGAATTAACGACATGGGATACAAAGGCCGCGTTGCTGGGTGCGCAATTGCTGATGCGGTACTCCGATGCCAATCTTGGGGCTACGTATAAAAGTCCGGAAGAATTTGCGCAACAAATAAAAGAAGAAGTTGCCAGGCTCAGCGCATTGGCGATTGTAGAAACGCAGGCATCGGATCAGCCCGGTTTGCAATCGCGCTTTGATAAGCAACTAAGCGACTCACAAAAAACACTGCTCTACAACACATTTAATCCAGATGGGTTTCAGGAGTTAAAATTTCACGTTGAACTTGCTTTACCTGTTATTGGTCTGGGTGCCCCAGCGGCAAGTTATTATCCGCGAGTATGTAAACTACTCAACACACAGGCTGTGCTTTCTAATCAAGGATCAGTTGCTAATGCACTTGGCGCTGTAATCGGTACTGTCAAACAGCAACAAGAAGTGGTAATAACACCCTCTGGTGGCACTGCTGTGAATGTACATTTTCCTGATGGCACTGAGTACTTTGATGAACTTGAAGCGGCCGCATCCAGTGCGATAGCCTGGGCTAGAGAAGCCGCAAAATATAAAGCGCTACAGGCGGGTGCCAGCGATATTAATATCACACATACACGCGAAGACAATATAGTCGAAAATCAGGGCGATTCGGTTTTTTTTGAAAGCACCATTATTGCAACTGCCGCGGGCAGACCATCTGTTCTTTTAAAAAGCAAATAGTATGACTATTTTTTCGCAGGAACGTATATGTCGGTTACTGTGCCTTCGGCTACTTCACACGCAAAGTTAAACGTCTCGGATAACGTTGGATGTGGATGTACCGTTAGTGCAATGTCTTCAATGTCAGCACCCATTTCCAGCGCTAACACCGCTTCGGCAATGAGTTCGCCTGCGTTCGGTCCCACCATACCGGCACCTAGTATTCGCTTGGTGTCAGGCTCATAAATAACTTTGGTTACACCTTCATTACGCGCCATGCTAAGTGAGCGGCCACTGGCTGCCCATGGGAAGGAGGCCTTCTCAATCTTGATGCCCTGTTCTTTGGCGGCGTTCTCGGTAAGCCCCATCCATGCAACTTCTGGATCAGTATATGCAACCGAAGGTATGGTCTTGGCATCGAAGTAAGATTTAAGGCCGCTGATGACTTCAGCAGCAACTTTACCTTCGTGTGTGGCTTTGTGAGCCAGCATCGGTTGGCCGACAATATCACCGATCGCAAATATATGCGGCACATTGGTTCGCTGCTGTGAATCAACCTCTATAAAACCTCGATCGCTAACAGTGACGCCTGCGACCTCGCAATTAAGTTTGCTGCCATTAGGTGATCGGCCCACCGCAAGTAAAACCCGATCGAACTTATCGTTAGCGGGGGCTTTGCCACCTTCAAAGCTGACGCTTAAGCCGTCTTTTTCGCTCGTGATAGCCGTGACTTTTGAGCCAAGATAAATTTCTTCAAACTGTTTTCGCAAGCGCTTTTCAAGAGGCCTTACAAGATCGCTATCACATCCAGGCATAAGGCCGTCTGATAGCTCAACCACTGTCACGCTGCTGCCTAAACCGGCATAAACACAGCCCATTTCTAACCCTATTATGCCACCACCTATAATCAGCATTTTTTTAGGGATATCGGCTAAGGCTAAAGCGCCTGTTGAATCCATAAGCCGCTCATCGTCATAGGGAAACCCGGGGATTTTAATGCTTTGCGATCCGGCCGCAATGATGGCGTGTGCAAAGCTCATGCTTTGAGCTTGCTCACCCGCGATGTCGATGGTATTGGGTGATGAAAATGTTGCCAGCCCATGCGCAACAGTGACGTTGCGTTGTTTAGCAAGTCCGGCAAGCCCGCCTGTGAGCTGTCTTATGACTTGTTCTTTAAATCCACGTAACTTGTCGATATCAATTGTGGGTTCAGCAAAGCTTACACCGTGTGCACCCATGGTTTTTGTTTCTTCGATGACTGCTGCGGTATGCAGCAATGCCTTGGATGGAATACAACCCACATTAAGGCACACCCCACCAAGGTCACTGTAGCGTTCGATCAATAAAACTCGCTGGCCTAAATCAGCTGCACGAAAAGCGGCAGTGTAACCACCTGGGCCGGCGCCGATAACGACAAGATCGTAGTCGTACTCTTTGCTGGCAGCTGCGGCTGGGCCTTCAGTACGGGCGCTTGAAGTAGTTCGAGCTGAAGTTGAAACGCTATTAGCCATTGTTGCAGAAGCAGTGTCAGCTGTACTGGTGGCAACTTCGACACCTGCCACATCCACAACAAGCAGGTCTGATCCGATGGATACTTTGTCACCAGTTTTTACCAGAACAGAAGTTACCGTGCCTGCCGTAGGCGACGGAATTTCCATGCTGGCTTTATCACTTTCAACAGTGATAAGCGAGGTTTCCTCAGCAATAACATCCCCGTTTGCGACGAGTACTTCTATCACTTCAACTTCGCCAAAGTCACCAATGTCTGGTACTTTGATGGTTTGCAGTTCGCTCATGTTTTTTATGTTCCGGCTGATTTTTAATTAGAGCAGTAAACGTCTGACATCGCTAATGGCCTTGCAGTAGTACGCGACAAAACGAGCCGCATCAGCGCCATCAACAACTCTATGATCGTAACTAAGATCAATAGGGCACATTAGCCTGGGAATAAACTCGTTACCATCCCATACAGGTTGCATCCGTGCGCGAGTAATACCCAATATGGCCACTTCCGGTGGGTTCACAATGGGCGTGAATGCCGAACCACCGATGCCACCCAGGCTGGATATCGTCATACTGGCACCTTGTAATTCATCCGGCTTTAATTTTTTATTACGGGCTCGCTGGCTGACATCCGCCATTTCGGCCGCAAGGTCAGTAATCGATTTCTTGTCCACATCTTTGAACACGGGTACGACAAGGCCAGCTGCTGTGTCAACTGCGATCCCAACGTGATAGAACTTTTTATAAATGAGTGACTGACCGTCTGGCGCCATAGAGGAATTAACTTTGGGAAATGCTTTTAATGTTGCAACCAAAGCCTTCATATGGAATGCAAGCCCCGTTATTTTCGGATCGCCGTCTTTTTGTTCCTGTTTGAGTGCTTTGCGAAACGCTTCCATTTCAGTAATGTCAGCTTCATCATGATGCGTCACCATTGGCACATTAAGCCAGGCACGATGTAGATTGGTGGCACTGAGCTTATTAATGCGTCCCAGTTCCACACGTTCAATATCGCCAAAGCGAGTAAAGTCTACTTCGGGTATAGCCGGTATGCCTGAGGTAGCAGCACCGCTACTGCCATAATTAGAATTGATACCTTCCAGCGCAGACTTGATAAAGCCAATAACATCTTCTTTAAGAATGCGCTGTTTTGGGCCAGTCCCTTTTATAAGAGAAAGATCCGCGCCGTGTTCGCGTGCGTAGCGACGCACGCCCGGGCTTGCATGTGCTTTTCGGATGTTGTCGTCGTCAATGTGAGCCGTGGGTGACACGCTTGAGGATCTGGCACTATCTGAAGCTTCAGCAGGCTCGCCAACACCGGCGTTTCCAATCGATGTGTCGGTGCTCTCGGTTTCTGAAGAAGATGCTGTGGATTCAGTCGCCTGACTGTTTGTTGTCGCTTCTGAGGCTGAGGTATCAGGCTCCGCTGCATCGCTATTTTCGGCTTCCGCACCTGAAGCCGTTATCAGTTGCAGTTTGCCGATAACATCGCCCTCGTTAACCTTGTCACCCACTGTGACGTCGATTGAAGCGATAGCGCCAGCGTGTGAAGCTGGTATTTCCATACTGGCTTTATCGCTTTCAAGCGTAACGAGCGACTCGTCGACCGAAACGGCATCACCAGCACCGACCAGTATCTCGATAATTTCAACGTTCTCAGCACCACCAATATCGGGCACGGTGATATCAATGGTTTCGCCTGTTGTTTGTGTCATAGGTGCAGCCCTCAAACCGTTGTAGGGTTAGGCTTGTCCGGATCGATGGCATACTGCTGTATCGCATTTGCCACCACCGTACGTTCGATTTTTCCGTCTATAGCAAGCGCGTGTAACGCAGCCACGGCCACATATCGCCTATCCACTTCAAAAAACTCGCGTAATTTATCACGTGTATCAGAGCGTCCAAACCCGTCAGTGCCAAGTGCGACAAACGTTGCTGGAACATATTCACGAACCTGGTCGGAATAGGTTTTCATATAGTCTGTCGAACTTATGACTGGTGCATCATCATCACCAAGCACAGTGGTGATAAATGGCACACGCGCATTCTCTTGTGGATGCAGCATGTTCCAACGTTCCACATCCAGTCCATCACGTGCCAATTCATTAAAACTGGTGACACTGAAAATATCACTGTCAATGTTCCAGTCTTTTTGAAGAAGTTCGGCTGCCGCGATCACCTCTCTTAAAATGACACCACCACCGAGTAAGCGCACGCGAAGTTTGTTTTTGGCGCTGTTGCTTTGCAACTTGTAAATTCCTTTTTTAATGCCTTCTTCGGCTCCTTCTGGCATAGCGGGGTGGGTGTAGTTTTCGTTCATTGCGGTGATGTAGTAATACACCGATTCTTTTTCGCCCAGCATGCGACGCAGACCATCTTGAATGATCACCGCCATTTCATATGAAAAGCAGGGGTCGTAACTGATACAGTTTGGAATTGTGTTTGACAGCACCAGTGAATGACCGTCTTCGTGCTGAAGCCCTTCACCGTTCAGTGTTGTGCGGCCAGCGGTTCCACCAATCAAAAATCCACAGGCGCGCATGTCGCCAGCCAGCCAGGCCAGATCGCCAATACGTTGAAAGCCAAACATGGAATAGTAAATATAGAAGGGAACCATGTTGACACCGTGCGTGCTGTAAGCGGTTGCTGCTGCTAGCCAGCTGGACATAGCACCCGCTTCTGTAATGCCTTCTTCAAGAATCTGACCCGATTTGTCCTCCTTGTAGTACATGATCTGATCACGATCTTGTGGTTCGTAAAGCTGGCCCACGGATGAATAAATGCCAAGTTGTCTAAACATACCTTCCATACCGAAGGTGCGGGCTTCGTCGGGCACTATCGGTACGATGTTTTTACCGATCTTTTTATCACGCGTGAGTAAGGTGAGCATGCGAACAAAAGCCATCGTGGTTGACATTTCACGATCGCCGGAACCTTCCAACAAGGCTTTGAAAAAATCCAGTGGGGGTACTTCAAGAGGTGCTGCAAATTTTTTACGTTGTGGCAAATAACCACCCAGTGCCTTACGCCGACTTTGCATGTATTGCACTTCAGGGCTATCGGGTTCTGGTTTAACGTATTCCAGATTTTCGACTTGTTCGTCAGTTAGTGGAATGCCGAATCGATCACGCATTTTTTTGAGCGATACCATGTCCATGGCTTTTTGCTGATGCGTCGCATTGGTACCTTCACCAGATTCGCCCATGCCATATCCTTTAACAGTTTTAGCAAGAATTATTGTGGGCTGACCTTTATGTTTGGTAGCGGCGTCATAGGCTGCATAGAGTTTATGAGGATCATGTCCGCCACGGTTCAGGCGCCAGATGTCTTCGTCGCTTAAATTAGCAACTAGTGCTTTGGTCTCTGGGTGTTTGCCAAAAAAGTGCTCACGTGTATAGGCACCACCTTTGGCTTTGAAGTTTTGATATTCACCGTCTACCGTTTCCAGCATGAGTTGTTCAAGCTTGCCAGTTTTATCACGTGCCAGGAGAGGATCCCAATAAGAGCCCCAAATGACTTTAATGACATTCCAGCCAGCGCCTCGAAACATCGCTTCGAGTTCTTGAATAATTTTGCTGTTGCCACGCACAGGGCCATCTAAACGTTGCAGGTTACAGTTAACGACAAACACCAGATTGTCGAGTTTCTCGCGGCCAGCGAGTGAAATGGCGCCTAAAGATTCCGGCTCATCCATTTCGCCATCACCTAAAAATGCCCATACTTTTCGGTTGTCAGTTTTAGCAAGGCTTCGATCTTGAAGGTACTTCATAAACCGCGCCTGGTAAATTGAAGTCAGCGAGCACCAACCCATCGATACCGTTGGAAATTGCCAGTACTCCGGCATTAGCCAAGGGTGCGGGTAAGAGGGCAGGCCGTCTCCATCCACCTCGCGTCTAAATTTGTCCAGGTCTTCCTCAGTCAAACGGCCCTCAAGAAAAGAGCGTGCATAAATTCCAGGTGCAGAATGCCCTTGGAACATGATTAGATCACCGCCGTGATCAGGTGTTGGGGCGTGAAAGAAGTGATTGAAGCCAACATCGTATAAGGTGGCTGCCGATGCAAAGCTGGCAATGTGACCACCCAGGCCCGATCCATCTTGATTGGCTCTTAATACCATCGCTGTGGCATTCCAGCGAATCATCGACCGTATGCGGTATTCCATCTCGTGATCGCCAGGGTTACTCGCTTCGAGATGTGGTGGGATGGTGTTTACGTAAGCCGTACTGGGAGTGTATGGCAGATTTGCCCCTGAGCGCCTGGATTTGTCTATTAGCTTCTCAAGCAGAAAATGCGCTCGTTCAGCACCTTCTCTTTCTATAACCGCGTCCAGTGCTTCCAGCCATTCCTGGGTCTCAAGCTCATCGGTGTCAATCTTCGGATTATTCGCCATTAAGTTTCCAATAATTATGTACTCAGACTGCTTTATCGCTTTTGGCGACGAAGCAACTACTTTTTCTGTCAGCTCACTCAGTCCATGAATGCAGCAGCTTAAATTTTACGGGTGGTGCAATCCTCACCTTTGGCCTATCACGCCGTGTACAGTTCAATATTTCTGCAGCTTCTCAATAATTTTGAGGTTCTCTGCAGTTGTGTGGTTCGTTATGAATGAGACAACTAACTTGTCAAACCACATCTAAATAATGGCCACAACACCGCAAGTGCCCCTAATTTTCGGACGGGAAGCGATAACATGACGCTGGCAATGGTATGCAAATTGGCCAGTTTGGCGCTACATCTCCTGGGAAAAATGGTTATGCGCACGACTGAAATATCCTCTTTGCCATTAAAATGACGCTAATTTGCCGTATTTGCGGCCATTTCCTAAATTATTGCCGTCACACAGCCTTGCTCGATGTCGGACAATTCTGCCGGAATAATCTGATTGGCAACATCTTCGTTGCTCAATGTGCAGACTTTCAAATAATTAGGGGTGTAGCCAAAATGTTTGAATTGGCCGCTTTCCTCCTGTTTTGCACGTTCCCAAAGCACGGGAACGGTACAGCCTCTATACTGCTCAATCGTATTGCGCAGTTTTGCCTGCGTTTGCATCGCAGCAATGCCGTGTAACTCTCGGCTTCGGGCCTGCCGAACCGTCTTTGGAACCTTGTTAGGCAATGTTGCAGCTTTGGTGCCGTCGCGTTCCGAATAGCTGAATATGTGCATATGCCCAAAAGTAACGCCATTAATGTAGGTCAAAGTCTGCTGCCATTCTTCCTCGGTTTCGCCTGGAAATCCGACAATGATGTCAGTGGTTACGTTGAAACCTGGGGCCGCTGTTTCAAGTTCATTGAGAAGCTGACTGTAGTCGCTTGTTTTACATCGACGCGCCATACGTCGCAACACGCTATCGCAGCCACTTTGAAGGGGTAGATGCATATGAGGCATTACACGATGGTTTGAAAATAAGGTTAAAAACTGATCGGACAAATCCCAGGGTTCTACGGAAGCAAAACGAATTCGCGGGATGCTAGTGTCATCTAAAAGCGCCTTAACCAGTGTAAATAAATCTGTATTGAGATCACTGCCATAGCCGCCGACATGCACCCCAGTCAGGACGACTTCTTGAATACCCTGCCTGTGCAGCTGTTGCACTTCTTTAATAATGTCGTTGATAGTTCGGCTGCGTTCGGATCCGCGTGCAACCGTGACTATGCAAAACGTGCATCGGTATCGACAGCCATCCTGGATTTTTATAAAAGCACGCTGGCGATGTCTTTGAAAAAGCACGGATTCGGCTGGAATTGTTGCAGCTTCTGGCATGACTGGAGACTGAAACTGAGCCCTGGTCATGGGAACAAGAGATTCCTTTTCAGTATTGGGTACCACCAAGTCAATACCAAGCTCAGCTAGTACAGCCGGTTTTTCCAGAGAGCTATAGCAACCTGTTACAACCATTTTCGCATTCGGATTGGCGCGCTGCAGCCGCTGAATCCTTTGTCGAGACTTTCTGACCGCCTCGCTTGTAACAGCGCAAGTGTTAAGAACCATGACATCTGCATTATCAGCGATATCGGTTATTTGATCACCCGCCGCATTGAAGGCCGATGCCCATTGTTCAAGCTCAGCCTCGTTTAATCGACAGCCTAGCGCACTTAGATGTATTCGCACTGATCGGGATGCAACATAAATTGACAAAATATAGTGTACATTATGCGAGCAAAATCGGCGTCTTTGATTGTGGCCGGTATCGCTTTTCGCTAGGATGGTGCTATCCGAGCGCATCGTGCGTTTCTTTCGATTTACTGTTCAGGAATTTAATCCATGTTTAGAGACTTCGAGAAATCACCAAGCAAGTCTTCATATCAGTTGAAATTCATATTAGCCGGGCTTGCATTATTGGCTTTAATTGGAGCCTGGATGTTGCGCTCAGGTGGCTCTTCCGAAATACAACGGCTTAAAGGGCTAAGTGCCACGACGACGACTGACCTTGAAAATACCAGCAATGAGTTGAAAACTACTCAGGCTGAATTGGACATTATCCGCGGCGAGCTCGATACCGCTAATTTGCAGCTCGAAGAGGTTAATGCCTCTCTTGCGGGCGCACAGGCCGATCTGGACGCATCTCAAACCGAACTTGAGTCGGCAAAAGGTGAACTTGAGTCGGCAAAAGGTGAACTTGAAACTTCTTCCACTCAGCTCGCCGCAATGTCAGGGGCCGGTAGCGAACTGGAATCTGTTAAGGCCAGTTTTGCATCCCTGCAGGAACAGCGAGAGACTGCACAGGCCGATTTCGATGCACTCTCTGATGTCAATGTAGCATTGGAGGCACAGGTTGCTGATTTACAGGCTCGATTGGATTCGACCACCAGTGAGCTCGGTACATTCGCTGCACAACGTGACGATACCGTAGTGACCCTTGAGCGCCAACTCGCAGAGATGAGTGCAGAACTTGAAAGCCAGCGTGGCGACATGGCAACGCGTGAAGCTGAGTTGGAAGCGTTTTACACAAAGACGCAGGAAGACATGCAAGCCCAAGTGCAGTCCCTGATTAGTGCAGACTCTTCGCGCGATCTGGAAGTCAGCAATGCCAAAACCAGTTACACCTCATTACTGCAACTTTATGACAATGACACTGCATCGTTAAATTCAGAAATTGGTGAATTGGAAGCGCGGCGTGAGTTGCTCCTGAGCTCGATGGAAGACATGGAGACACGAGTGGTTGAAGCCGAGTCTGAACTGCAACTGGCCAACACCGAACTCGACCAAACCAAAATTGTTTTAGATGAAACGCAAACAGCCCTGACTGACGCCGAAACCAAACTAGGTGAAACAGAAGCCGCATTGGGCGAATCGGAAGTGGCATTGGGTGATGCTGAATCAAGAATGGCAGCAAGCGCGACTGAAGGTGAAAAGATTGTCACAGATCTGCAGGCGCAAATTGACGCACAGCTGGCAGAACTTGATGCAGCTAACACAGCTCTGGATGCCGCTAGTGCCGAGCTCGAAGCGGCCAAAGGCGATTTGGCATCTACACAATCGGAACTGGGTGGCTTACAAAACGATTTAGCATCTGCTCAAAATCAGATTGCATCCAGAGACACTAATCTGGGTGCGGTAAATAATCAGCTGCAAACGCTGATGTCCAGCTTTGGCGAGAAAGACAGCGAGCTGGAAGATGCTCGGGGTCAAGTGGGCGAACTGCAGGCTCGTTATGATGCCGATATAACCCAACTCAACGCTGAGATTGGTGAGTTGGAAGCGCAAAAGCTTGCGTTGCAAAGTGATGTCGAAGCTTTGCAGGCACAAACCAACACTCTGACTGACGAAAAGACAGAATTACAAGCTTCTTTGGATGGTTTAAATGATCAGGTTGCAAGTGACACAGAGGCGACTGAGGCAGAAATTGCGTCACTTGAAGGGGTAAAGGGAGCACTCGAAGCGCAGGTCAAAACCTTGTCAGATCGCGTACTTGATCTTGAGGCAGTCGCCGGCGATACCTCCGCGATCGATGCGATCAATGCCGAACTGGATGCGGCTCAATCGGAAATTGCATCCGTCAATGAAGAGCTCACTGCCTCGAAGCGCGAATTAAGACTGGCTAATGCTGAGATTGGCGGAAGTGCTATTTCGCTTAAGACGCTTCGTTCTCAATTTGCTGAGCTGGAAGTTGCGGCTGCAGATACCTCAGCTGAAGATGCATTAAACGAAGAACTCGCTGGCGTGAGATCGGAACTAGGACTGGCTAATTCAGAGCTTGATGCTAGTGCAACTACGCTTAATACGCTGCGTGAGCAAATTACTGACCTGGAAGGTCAGGTAGCCGATACATCGGCGGAAGATGCGCTAAACGAAGAGCTAACTGGCCTGAAATCGGAATTGAGACTGGCTAATTCAGAGCTTGGTGGCAGTGCTATTACGCTTCAAACTCTGCGCACGCAAATCGGAGAAAAAGACACTGAAATCGGTGAATTGAGTGCCATGGTTGAAACGCAAGGCGCTGATATCGAAGGGCTCAATGCCAGTGGTGCTGAGCTTGAAGCAAACAATGCAGAGCTTCTAACGCAGGTTGCCGACCTTGAAGCGCGCCTAGTGGCAAACGATGCCTCGGGTGAAATTGCTTCTTTGCAAGCCCAGCGTACTGAGTTAGAAGCCTCTATTGGCGAGATGCAGGGCGAACTTGACACGCTCAGTGAAAACAATCTAGGGCTGCAATCGCAGTTGTCGGTTTCCATAGACGAGAAAGGTGCGTTGGATTCAAGGCTTGAAACATTGCTTAGCGAGCGTGATGCCTTACAGACTGAGTTGGCAACCAGTATGGAAAACCTTAACACCAGTGAAATGGAACTGACCGAATCCAGTGCTGCTATTGCCGATGGCGAAGCAAAACTGGCCGGTATGAATGCCGAGCTTGCGGCCTTGGCGGCTCAGCGTGACAGCATGCAGGCGAATGTTCTTGATCTGGAAGTTCGTGTTGGGGAATTGGAAGGCCAGTTGGTCGTGGCGCAAGACTCGGTAGAAACTAACGCCGCTTTGGCAGCCGATTTCGAGTCACAGCTGACGTCGGCTAATGGCACTATCACTGATCAAAATAGATTGTTCGAAAGAGCGGCAGTACGACGCAACGAATACGAAACTTCTATTGCAGACCTGCAGGCACAGCTGGCGGGGCTTACATCCGAAAAAGGTGAGCTTGAAGGTCAGGTCGCTGAAAAAGATGGCATGTTATCTGGCG
>CAYSZH010000059.1:0-3782 GCA_964435305.1 uncultured Granulosicoccaceae bacterium | reverse complement strand
CTTATTATCTGGAGCAGATGCACTGCGTAAGTCACTCGAAGCTCAAATCGCAGATCTGGAAGGGCAGCGAGCTTCATTGGAAGGCTCCATCGTTGACAAAGACGCTCAGGCTAACCAGGCGTCCAGCAAGATCGCCGAGCTTGAAGCCATGCTAGCTGACGCCAAGTCGGCCATGGAGGCAGCAAGCGGCGATGCGGTTGCCACGCAATCTGATCTGTCTAGTCAAATTGACGGGCTGACTGGACAGCTCGATTCGCTTAATGGCGATAAGGCTGCGCTGGAATCCCAACTGGCTGAATTGCAAGGCCGATTGTCCGATCTTGAAGGTCAGCTAGGGAGTGCCAACTCCATGGTCTCACAGAAAGACTCGGATCTTGCTAACGCGCAGGGTGCGGCTGATGATTTGGAAGCCCGCATTGCCGGCTTACAGGATGAAATAGCATTACTACAAGATCGTCTGTCCGGTGCAGAGAAAAATGCTGATGAGCAAGGTGCGGTTGCGCAGAATCTGGCAAACCGGTTGGCCTCAATCCAGCAGCGCGAAGAAAGTGATAAAGACTCTGCTAATGCATTGAAAGAGCAGATCGAACAAAGTCTTGCTGCAAACGGTGTAACCGATGCGGCCGTGTCCATGCGCAGTGATAATAGTGTCGTGGTCAACCTGCGTAGCGAAGCCCTGTTTGGTTCTGGTCGAGCCAGGCTCAGTCAAGGTGGCCAGGGGCTCATGCGCCAGGTTGCTTCTTCCATCGGTAATCTTGGAAGCAGCGTGCAGGTAGAAGGCCATACCGATGGTATTCCTGTTTCGGGTAACTTACTTGCCATCTTCCCAAGTAACTGGGAGCTGTCTGTGGCGCGAGCAGCTAATACGGTTAACTACCTGCAGAACACGGCTGGTCTGGATGCTGAGCGTCTGTCAGCGGTAGGGTTCGGTGAAAATCGACCAGTCGCGAGCAACAGCACGCGTGAAGGCCGTGCGCTTAACCGCCGTGTTGAGATTGTTGTAAAGCCATAATCGCATCGCAAGATGTGCTTTAGAAAAGGGGGCCGATGATCTGCATCGGCCCCCTTTTTCGTATTTACCTTATGCATTTTCCTAGAACGCGCTGGTTTAGTTTTCATGCCTTATAAGCAAACCATTGCCGTTGCGCTCACTGGTGCCTCAGGAATCCAGTACGGCCTGCGGCTTATCGATTGCCTTATCCAATCCAATTGTCAGGTGTACGTGCTGATGTCCAAGCCTGCGCGTGTGGTAATGGGCATGGACACCGATATTCCGGTTCCCACACGCAGCAGTGATGTGCAACGTGAATTCAGTGAGCGTTATGGTGCTAAGACAGGTCAGCTGCTTGCATTTGGGCAAGAGCAGTGGACCGCTCCTGTTGCTAGCGGCTCGGGTGCACCGGATGCGCTGGTGGTATGTCCTTGCACAACGGGTACCTTGGCAGCCATGGCCTCAGGCAGTTGTAACAGCCTATTGGAGCGTGCAGCCGATGTGGTGTTAAAAGAGCGTAAAAAACTCATTGTCATGCCAAGAGAAATGCCGTTTTCAACGATTCATCTAGAAAATATGCTGCGTTTGGCGCAAGCGGGTGCTGTGATCATGCCGCCTAATCCGGCCTTCTATACCCTGCCTAAAACAATCGATGAACTGGTTGATTTTGTCGTTGCGCGTGTGTTGGATCAGCTGGACGTGGAGCACACGCTTATGCCGCGTTGGGGGCTGGACGACTCATAAATATGCCTGACAATTCCCGCATACAGCTGCCGCTCTTTCCGTTGTCTACGTTGGTGTTGCCAGATGGCTTGCTGCCACTCAGACTATTCGAGCCTCGTTATATCAACATGGTTAAATCCTGCTTTAAAAATACATCAGGATTTGGCGTGTGCTTAATTAAGGAGGGCGGCGAAGCTGGTGTGCCGGCTGTACCGTATCCGCAAGGTACTTCTGTTTCTATTGTCGATTTTGATCAAGGCCGTGATGGTTTGTTGCATATTACTGCACAGGGTGATCAGGAATTTACCTTACACGATTACGCGGTGCAGGAAGATGGTTTGTTAGTGGGTGAGATTTCCATGCATGAACCACGTCCGGCGACTGCAATGAACACAGACATTATGGCTTTGGCGCAAAAACTGGATGTCATTCTTGACTACCTGGAACCTGGTGTGAAGTACGAAGAAAAGCAGCTGGATGATCCTGATTGGGTTTGTCATCGCTTGCTTGAAGTTCTGCCGGTTTCCACCAAAATGAAATTTGATTTGTTGCAGATGGAAGACAATGCGCAAAGGCTGGCGGCTTTGTCGGCCTTGCGGATTGAAATTGCCAACCGTGAAATGTAGCAACCGAACCGACTCAGCCCATTTATTAACTGTGACCTTTTTTAAAGCGTTTTAACAAACACCTTTGATGCGCGTTGTTCGTTGTATTTGTGCTTCCTGGATTGCGACAAAGCGTCGATGCTGCTTTGAGAATAACCAAGCTCAATAAACCAATGCGCTGTGCGAGTTGTGAGCAATAAAAGCGTATTGACATTTTTGGCTTTGGCATTGGTCTCAAGCTGTCGAACCAATGTTGCAGCGCGTCCTTTGCCCTGGTATTCCGGGTGGGTCACGACACAGGCGATTTCAGCCACTTCTGGATCACTTTCATCTACAAAAAGCGCCGCACAGGCAATTACCATCCCTTCTCGTTCTGCAATGACGAAGTTTTCGATATCCAGCTCCAGTTGCTCGGCAGAGCGTTCTGCCAGGGTGCCGTTTTCCTGCAGTGGAGTGATCAGTTCAAGAATGCCGTTGACATCATCAATAGTAGCCTTGCGAACATGTTCCCAGCTCTGCGCTGTTACCAGTGTGCCACTGCCATCGCGCGTGAACAGTTCGCTTAGCAGCGCATTTGAATAGTGCATATCCAGCAGGTGCACGCGTTCGACACCGTTCTGGCAGGCATCAATCGCCTTGTCCAGTGTTCGTTGTAATGCTTCATCTGCCTGTATGGATTGCAGCGACTGCATTGCAGAGGCGCTGGCTTCCCTGATCGTTTGCCCATCGGCATCCTGGGGTAAGGTCGGTACAAAAAAGATCAGCTTGTCGGCCCTCAAGGCCTTGGCTGTCGCGATCGCTGTTTCCTCAGCGGTGATGTTGAATACTTCCCCAGTGATTGAATAGCCAAGCGGCGGTAACAGCACGAGTTGGCCCTGGTCGAGTTGCTTGGATAGCTCCTCCGTGTGGACCTGGCGAATCAATCCTGTGTGCTGGTAGTCAACCCCATTGTGGACGCCAAAAGGCTGGGCTGTTATGAAGTTGCCGGAGCTGGTTGACAGTCTGGATCCTGCCATGGGCGTGTTGGGCAAACCCATCGATAAGCGTGCTTCCAGCTCTATTCGGGCACGGCCAGCTGCGCTGACAATTTCATGCAATGCAGTATCGTCGGTTACTCGCCTGCCTTCGACGATGCGAGATTCGCTGTGCTTTTGCTTGAGTCGGAGTTCAACCTGAGCCCGTAAACCAAAACAGACGATAAGCCGAAGGCCAAGGTGGTTGAGCAATGTGAAATCATGTATCAGCGTGCCAAGCAAATCGCTTTCGAGCAGGCCATCAGGCAGGCAAACAACCAGCGTTTTTCCCCTGTGCGCATTAATATAGGGGGAGGCCTCGCGAAACCAGTTTATGGCGAAATCGTGCGTTTTAGGGACCTGATCCATATAAAGTCTGGAGTTTGCGTAAGCCACAGAGGCCAATTTGTCCTTTATGATAGAGCGCTTGGGCCCATCGGCCAAGGCATG
>CAYSZH010000058.1:0-25618 GCA_964435305.1 uncultured Granulosicoccaceae bacterium | reverse complement strand
CCAACGCCATAGTCATACCCACTGTTGCGAGCATGCCTACCGCGGCAATACCAACACCATAAAGCCCTGCCATGGAGGTAGAAATAAAGATAATCAAACAGATAGTGAGAATCGGAATAACCACGGACTCCATACCTACAGCAAGGCCTGTGATAATGACCGTAGCACTGCCAGTTTTGCCTGATTCAGCAATTCGACGTACTGGCCCCATTGCAGTGTAATACTCCGTGACAAGACCAATGATAATGCCGCCCACAGTACCCGCTACAATCGCCCACCAGACGTTCATGCTCAGGCCCATAACCAACACCAGTAACAAGGCCGCCACAATCAATGCACCGGCCGAAATCTGGTGGCCAAGGCGCAGGGCTTTTTCAGGTGCTTCGCTCGACTTAGCGCGCACAATATAAATACCCAATATGGAGCACAGTAAACCCACACTTGCCAGCGCAAGCGGCATGAACATCAAGGCACCGCGAGAATTACCCAGTGCTTCAACACCTGCAGCCCCTGCCAAAGACAAGGTCGATGCAATCGCGATAGTCGCTATCATCGAGCCACAGTAAGATTCAAATATATCTGAACCCATACCAGCAACATCACCCACGTTATCACCCACGTTATCAGCGATTACACCAGGGTTACGCGGGTCGTCCTCAGGAATACCGGCTTCAAGCTTACCAACCAAATCTGCACCGACATCCGCAGACTTGGTGAAGATGCCACCACCGACACGTGAGAAAAGTGCCACGCTGGATGCACCCATGCCAAAGCCATGAATGGCATGCACATGATCAGGGTCGCCACCAAAGAAGAAATACAGCAAGCCCAGACCCGCAAGTCCAAGTGATGCTACGCAAAGGCCCATGATCGATCCACCAAAAAAGGCGACGGTCAAGGCTTCTGATTCGCCCTTTTCATGCGCGGCAATGGTGGTGCGTACATTCGCTTTCGTAGCCGAAAACATGCCCAAATAGCCTGCCGCCGCTGAACAGCCCGCACCAACAACAAACGCGAATGCCGTGCCGAAGCCCAGTGGGGAAATTAGGATGAGTAGTACAAGCACACCTGCGAAAATACCCAACATTTTGTATTCTCGATGCATAAAGACCATGGCACCGGAGTGTATGGAATCGCCGATTGTCTTCAGCTTTCCATCACCTTCGGGGTAACTCACTAGCATCCGATAGATCACAAACGCGACGAATAGACCGCCTCCGCCCAGTATCATCGGAAATATTCCGCTCCAACCCATGTTTCGCCTTCCTCTTTTAGTGTGTGTTTGTATTGAAAACCGGCTGAATTGTAACCCAAAGCGCCGCTCATCTCGACCCTTGGGAAACAGTTGATTTCGCTTCCGAGCGTCATCGGTGAGGATCGAGACCTAATCTTGAGCTGTCCTGCTAACATCCAGGCACGGACCCAACCCCTACCGTTACACAAAACATGCCTAAGTTGCCCTCGAAATCCTCAGCTCATATCCTCCATTTAGCCGAAGAGCGCGACATGCAATGGCTGCAGGAAACAGGTGAATATGTCACGGACTCCTTGCAGATTGAGGGGTTTATTCACTGCTGTAACGCGGTGCAACTCCCTGGCGTACTGGAGCGCTATTACGCCAAACACAGCAATCTGGTATTACTGACTATCGACACAGGGTCACTGGAAGCGAAATTGGTGTTTGAAAACACCGTGGGTGGATCGGAAGATTTTGCACATATATATGGCCCAATCAATAAAGACGCTGTCATCGCGATGGAGCCCTTGGATCGTACGCAGATCGATATGCTGATTAGAACCGCTAATGAATAATCACCGTCAATGCATTTGTCTTAAGTTTTACAGCGTCTGAGCGATACGCACCAAAGGTGATGTCGCGTTAGAATGCAAACAAGTTGTTAAATCCGCCAAGACCAAGTTTAATGAGCGACGTTAAATTATCAAAACAACAGAAAGCGGCTTTAGTGGCCTCTATACAAGACTATTTCAAGAGTCAACTTGACAGCGAAATCGGCGGTTTTGATGCTGAATTCTTGCTGGACTTTTTTGAAAAAGAACTGGGTGGTTATTTTTACAATCAGGCGATTGCCGATGTGCACAGTGTTCTTGAAAAACACAGTGAAAACATATCAGATGCGTTGTACCAACTCGAAAAACCCACACCCGCAGATCGTTAAGCTGGCTTTCCCAACACTGCCAATACTATCCCCATAGCAATAACGGCCATCCAGACAACGCGTCGTAAGCCCACAGCCTCTTTTAACCAAACCCATGCAAAGAAAGTGGTAGCGGCTGCAAACGCACTAAACCCAATTGCCGCCGCAATTCGACCACCGTTTACAGACCCGAGCAAAAAAACGCTGAATGCCAAAGTCTCAAGTACCCCCTGAGCGACTACAAGCCAGGTAATGGAATCGTTTTTCGGACGCCATGCCGCGTTCTTTTTTAGCCATACAAACACCCATATCATGCAGCCTAGCAACGCAAACAGGCGGTTTAGGAACAGAGCTTCGATAGGGCCAATTTGATCACTGACTTCTTGAGCCAAGAACATACGTATAGCGACAGCACAAGCCGTTGCGAATGCATAGCCTGCTGTTACCCTCAGCCACTGTGCGCTGTATTCCCTATCAACACCATCCGGTTCCGAGCGGCGCGTAAGCATAATGACACCTGCAAATACAATCAAAACCGCAAGCATTTGCGACCATGACCAGGGTTCACCACTGACCACGTTTAGCATTACCAAAAGAATCGTGAAAATAGACGCGACTGGTGACGCCACCGAAACGGGCCCGCGTGCAAGCGCCTTGTAAAGCAGAAACAACACGAGTAAATTCAGACCACCACTGAGCGCAGATGCCGTCCAGGCATAGGGTTGCCAAGCGGGCCAGTCACCCGTAAAAAACAACCAAACCAACAGGGCCAGCGTGGACAAGCCCATAATGCTGCCAATCAAAAAACAGCTGGGAACGCGCTGTGACGTCACGCGTGCAATGCAATCCGACGCACCGATGAAGATCGCCGCAAGCAGCCCCCAAAAAACACCCATTAGACCAGTATTAATTCCATATTAAAGAGTGGCGACACTATCATGAGCACTCGAGGATGCCCATGCGCAAGGTAGAATATGCATACAAAGGTGACGTTTGTACGGCCCTTAGTCGACAAGCAGGTAGTCTCGACCTACACTTGCTGCTTGACTGCCGCCGTGATTCTCAATTAACCCCGTCTGACTCTGAGGTGTTTGACAATGGAAAGCCTACTTAACATCGAAAATTACCTGACACTGGCAGCGCTGATATTGCTTCAGGCTGTGCTGGGCTTCGATAATTTGCTGTATGTTTCGCTCGAATCCAAGCGAGCACCTGCTGACAAGCAAGCGATGGTCAGAAAACTGGGCATTGGACTCGCCATCATATTGCGAATTGTATTGCTGTTTGCACTCATCTCACTGATAAAATACGTACAAGACCCAATTTTTGGTATCAACATAGAAGGTGTGATCGAAAGCAATTTCAATATTCACAGCTTAATCGTATTAGTTGGCGGTGCTTTCATAATCTACACCGCTACCAAAGAAGTGCTTCACATGATGCACATAGAACACGACTACGAAGAAGCAAAGAAACCCAAATCGGTTGCCATGATAATTTTTTGGATTGTTTTAATGAATCTGGTCTTTTCGTTCGACTCCATATTAAGCGCTATGGCACTAACCGATGTGTTTTGGGTCATGGCTGTTGCCATTATTACTGGTGGTATTTTAATGATATGGCTGGCGGAGCGCGTAGCCACTTTCCTTGAGCGCAACAGGATGTATGAGGTACTGGGCTTATTCATACTCTTTGTCGTGGGAATTATGCTTTTATCTGAAGGTGGGCATCTAGCGCATATCAAATTTTTCGGTAACCCGATTGTACCGATGAGCAAAACCACGTTTTATTTTGTTATCGGGGTACTCGTGCTCACTGATATCGTGCAAACACGATATCAAAAGAAACTCCTGGCAAAGAAAAAAGCACTGGAAACACGTGCGCTGACTTAAGCGCTGCAGTGAGTGCAAAGTCTTAGTCCGTGCTGGTAAGCGCTGTTGCAGTTGCACAGCGCTCTAAATGTGGGTCTAGCGCTTTTAAGAAAACGCTTGACCAGCGGATTGCGCTCTCAGGATGCAAATGCGAATAGTCAATGGTGTACAGATTATCAAGCTTAGGCAAAATGACAGGCAATCCGGTCTTATCTGCAAGTGCTTTTACAAACGCCATAGGTGTGTCTGATCTGGGCGTTACAGTTAGCACGAGGCATTCGCGCTTTATTCCTGATTGTTGAATAAACCGCTCGACCGCTGCTGAAACCTCTTCTTGCTGATCCATAAGCGCATCTGTGTAGCTAACGGGTATCTTCTTCAATTCTCGGTAGTAGTCAGTTTTCCAGTGCCCTGTGTTTTGTGACCGGTACAAGGTCTCCGCACGGCCACTGCAAACCAACTTGAACATACGATGCTCACGGTTCTCACACACCCTGGCCTGCCACCCTTGCAACCATTGCTTACGACTAAACTCACCTTTTAGGCCTCGCTCATTATCCAGAACACGCTGAAATGTCCCGTTTATGTCACTTGAGAAAAATGGATCCACATTTGCAACCAGCATTGCGGGTGACAGCTGATGTTTTTCCATCATTGCACTTGCTATGGGGCTCATTGCGGCCTGTCCAAAGCCCATTACATAATGGGAAACGCCTGACGTTTTAAAGTAATCTATCACCGCCTCAGTTGAAAACGCATACTGGGTTCGGCTATTACCCAAGAAGAGCACTTGCGCTTGTTTAAGCGAAGCTACCGCCGCCGGTTCAAGATTGTTGTACAGAGCAAAATGTTCATAATCGCCATAACGTGTGCTGTGGCAATACGCCATGTAATGATCACTGTCATAGCCACCCGGGTGACAAGCACCTGGCCAGGGGAAAAGATCGGTGCGTTTAAATACGAATACCAAACTGCCTACACATACAAACAACAGGCAAAACCAAATTGCAAATCTCTTGTCATCATCCGCAAACCCAATGCCCGAATTTTCGGTGACCACGCAAGCTTCATCCTCTGCTGGGTTTGCTATTGGTTTGTCGGAAGTTTGATTCACAATGCTTGTTTACAAACTAAAACTGAAAGTAAAGAAATTGGCTGACACCACCACCACCAAAACAGGCATACGCACCCACCAATGCTGTTAGGCTCGCAAATATTCGATTGATACGCCACTGATACCAGGAGTGTGCCGCCCCTTGCGCACTCGGCGCCGTATAAAATCGAGCCATTATTTGCTGTGTGTTGGGCCAGAATAATGCAAACGCTATTGGTAAAAATAGAGAGAACAAGGCTGTTAGCGTACCTACCGAATCCACTTGAATTTGCATACCAGAGAGCACGGCAATATCCCGTAACGGGGTGAACAAAGGCCCCATATTTGTCAGTGTCTGAAACTGCACACCTATGGCGCTTAATGTTTGCGCCATGGCCGCATGGTTATAAACCCATTCTGCCGGCAAAGCAATTCCGTTAAACCCAAGCATAGCCTGGTACATGGTTAATGCGGTGGTGGTATTTTCGGCACGAAACATCACCCAGGCAAACACGATTGCTAAAAGTGTAACAGCATGATTAAAACTTAAGCTCAGTAGTTTTCTGGGCAAAGACACAGATTCTGCTGACGCGCTGGTTGCAACAAGCTTGCGCCACCCATGATTTATAAGCAAGAACAGGCCATGCATCCCACCCCACAATACGAAAGTCCAGCCCGCACCATGCCAAAGGCCGCCAAGCAGCATAACCAGTATCAGGTTTATATAAGTACGAGATGCACTTTTTCGATTCCCACCTAATGAAAAATACAAATAATCTCTCAGAAAGCGTGACAAAGTCATGTGCCAGCGTCGCCAGAAATCAATGATGCTCGCCGATTTATACGGAGAGTTGAAGTTCAGTGGCAGGGATAGTCCAAATAACTTGCCCAGCCCTATCGCCATATCTGAGTAGCCTGAGAAATCGAAATACAGCTGAAGACTATACGCAAGGGCCCCCGTCCATGCCTCCAGCACAGTGAGGGTTTCGCCCGCTGCAGCCAGGGCGAAAACGGTATCACTGTAAGGTGCAACACCATCCGCAATAATGACTTTTTTAAATAAACCAATTAAAAATATAGTGCCGCCTACAATGAGATTATTCAGCTTTAAACCATAGAGTTGGCGCGAAAACTGAGGCAACATCTCCTTATGATGGACTATTGGCCCAGCAATTAATTGAGGGAAAAAAGTGACGAACAAGGCGTAGCGCTGAAAGCTCGTTTCAGATTGGTTTGATCTATAAGCATCAACTAGATACGCAATTTGCTGGAACGTGAAAAATGAGATCGCCAGGGGTAGCAATATTTGCTGCAGGTGAATATCAGTGCCGAGAATTTGATTTCCAGAATCGAC
This sequence comes from uncultured Granulosicoccaceae bacterium, assembly GCA_964435305.1. Taxonomy (GTDB): domain Bacteria; phylum Pseudomonadota; class Gammaproteobacteria; order Granulosicoccales; family Granulosicoccaceae; genus Granulosicoccus. The sequence continues at coordinate 19,144 of CAYSZH010000058.1, read as the reverse complement.
AAAAAAATTTGCGTATTTAAACCAGCACAAGGCACCCAGATTAGCCGCTATACCGAAACGCAGCACCCACAATCGAATGAAGGCTGAAGTTGTTTTTGTTTTAGATAGCAGCAGCCCTAGTGTATAGTTTGCCAGAACTGATATCAGTATCAATGGTAGGTAGCGAGGCTCCCACCAACTGTAAAAAATCATTGACGCAACAATCAGCGCCCACACTGCCAAAGAGGCTCTGTTGCTTTTACACAAAAAATGAAAAACCAGCAAAGTTACTGGCAAAAAAACGAATATAAAAAGATGTGAATTGAATAGCATGGTTACTAGTGCCTAACTATTCCAAAAATGAATCCGATAGAAATACCCTGGCCGGAACTTTTATTATCGGCGGACAACTAAACTTATTAATGTTAAACACACTCAAAAGTAAACAGGAGTTTAATGTGAAGCACCTTACAATCAATATGATGCGACGCGGTACCAAAAATCGGCTCCATCTGGCTAAAGGCTTAATTCTGAGCTTCGTTTTAATGCTAGCACATACAAGCGCTAGCGCTGCCGATCCAATTTATACACCGTTTTTAAATAACGATGCAATGAGTGGGTATGATGCTATATCTTATTTTCAAAACGATGAACCTATAAAAGGCAGCGAAAAATTCAAGACAGAGTACAAGGGTGCTAATTGGCTATTTTCAAGCGAGGAAAATCTACAGGTGTTTAAAGCAGATCCGGAAAAATATGCCCCACAATATGGTGGCTACTGCGCATACGCCGCCGCACATAATCAAACGGCAAAAGGTGATCCCCTGCAATACCAAGTTTCAGATGGCAAGCTCTACTTGAATTTCAACGCCGACGTCAGACAACGCTGGCTGAAAGATAAAGCAAACTTTATTGTACAGGCTGATAAGTACTGGCCTGCATTAATCGAATAAGCGTGTTCAAATAAGCTGTCAAGTCAACCAAGCTAACCTGCCAAAGACATTCAAAGAAACAGCTGGTGCGCTGAATTTTTCGAACAAAGGCTAGGCGGCTATCGTGTCACAACCAAGCGAGGCTGCGAACAGATCAAGCAAGGCTTGTTCTGCTCGCGCCAAGTGTCCATCCCGCCGAGCAATTTCAACACAGTGGCTAACAAATGCTTCCCTAATTGCTCTTGGCTGAACGTATAAGCATTGAAAAGCGTCTTCAAGCTCAGGGACTATTCCGGCTTCCGCGCCGGAGCGACGCGAAAAGTTGTCTTGTGTATAACATTTGAGTGCCAGGTTAAACTCTTCGTCCAACTTTGCATCATCAAGCTCAGACGCTTCCACAATCAAAGACAGCAATAAGGCAAATTCCTTTCCCATCGTATGGAAGGATTTGCTGAGCCGTGCTTCCGCTTCTTTGCCATCTGTACCACACATTGCTGTAAGCACAGGGAAGTCAATATCCATTTTGCGTCTGATCAGTTGCAAGGTGGCATAATTCATTAAATTATACTCACCTTCTACGCTTAGCAATTTTTCCAGGCTTTTAATAGCCCTTTGTCTATTGCCATGCTTTATATTATTTTTTAACTGTTCGCAGGCGTACTCAATTATCACCAATTGTTGCGTTTTTAACTCTTGCTCAAGGCTGTTGTGCAACTCTTTTACATGGTTCGAAAATAGTTTGTTATAGGCAAAACTAATTGCAGAAAAGTATTCGGTACGCGCTTTTGGATCATCACTAACGAAACAGGCATGCAACACAGCCAGACAGGCCGTATCATCTCCAAGCATAAGCATTAGCTTATCCGACATCATATTGTCCAAGCCCATAGGTACATCACGGCTCATGGGAGACATGGAAGTATGTTCATTGTCAGAATAGGCAGAACCCGCACTGGAACTTGCATTGCCAGATGAAACTGATTGAGTTCTTTTAGTTACTCTGCTTTTTACATCAAAGTGCGGATCTATGGCATCGATGCGTTTCTGAATGGGCGGATGAGTTGCTAGAAGCCCATCAAACCAACGAATTGCATTTGCCGTGTGAAAGCACAAGTGTACAATTTCTTCAGCATGTACAGATTCGATGGAGGATTCGTTATCATGTTCATTCCGAATTACAGCAAGTGTAGACGCCATAGCACTTGGGTTACGAGTGAATTGAACACCAGTAGCATCTGCCAGAAATTCACGTTGTCTGGAAAATGCCGCCCGAATAACTCTACCTGAATACACACCAACTGATCCGAGCACACGCATAACATAGCCTACTATTGTGCCCGGGTGTATCTGCCTTTCGCCGCCGGATCCGATAAGTAAGCGGCCCACTTCATCAATTGCGTTTAAACCTCCCAATGCCACAAGCATGCGCATGTTAAGTGGGATATCACCTTGGGTTATATGGCCAAATTCATGAGCAACAACCGCTTGTAATTGATCCCGGTCAAGTGAATCCAAGGCGCCTTGCGAAACCACAAGCGCCTCCTTACCAGAAAAACCACCGACTACAAATGCATTGATGCTGGATTGTCGCTTCAGAACAAAAACTTCAGGCGCTGAGACGCCAGCGGCGATCGCCACCTCCGCGACCACGTTAAGCAACTCTTTTTCACCAGTATGCCGGCCATGTTCGGATGCGGTAACAGCCCCGAAGCGACGCGCAAGCGCAGCGCCACCTGCACGCACATCCAGATATCGAAAAAATAACCCTGCAATACAGGTTGACCACATCAAGCAGACGAACGCTAAAGCAGGTTTGGACAGGTTGCTTATATCAACAGAACCATTGACAAAAGACACCAACAACGCAGATGCGAAGTGGATAACAGCTCCTGTTAGCAGTAACGCAAATATAAAAGCAATCAGCAGCAAATGAGACTGCCGTTTCGACCCATCCTGTGATCCGAAAAAATCCATACTAATAAATCTAATCCTCTACCTGATGCAGGCGACCTTATTCCGCTATCAGGCGAAGGAGACCTTCACAGGTTTGCGAATTTCTGTAGAGTCGGCTTCAAATAAATCCGCCTCTTTCATCGCAAACGCAGAGGCAACAAGATTTGCCGGAAATTTTTCGCGTTCAGTGTTGTACTGCATTACAGCATCACTGTAGGCTTGGCGCGCGAAAGAAACACGATTTTCAGTTGACGTCAGTTCTTCATGAAGGTCGCGCAATGATTCATCGGCTTTGAGTTCGGGATAGTCTTCCATGACAACATTAAATTTGCTCATTGCATTGCCAAGTGATTGTTCGGCTTTTGCAAGCGCGCCTATAAGCGAAGCATCCTGTGGATTTTCAGCTGCATCTTTACAACGATCAGACGCTTGATTTCTCGCTTCAATAACAGCAGTTAACGTTTCGTTTTCATGAGAAACATATTTGGAAGCGATTTCAACAAGATTGGGTATAAGTTCGTAACGACGTTGCAGTTGAACATCAATTTGAGAAAACGCATTCAAAAATCGGTTCTTTAATGAGATCAAACGGTTGTATATCATCACAGCGAACGCAGCGACAAGCAAAGCAATGATAAGCATGACAGTAGTGCTAGACATAGTTAAACCCTCCTCAAAGCCCTAGCGGCTAACATCTGACCGCCTTAATGACACCAATTGCGCATTTTTTATATCAATAGCTTATACCCCTAAAATGGGACGCATTTTCACAAGTAACTACGAAACAGTGCACATTATTCACGGGAGGAACTATTGGTTAATGAAACGCTGGACCAAACTTACAATTGTGATAGTGTTTGCAAAGCTGTCCGTGAGAGACAGCGCTTACAATTGTACAAATGGGAATAGAAGATGAGAATTTACGAACCTGTCGCCATTTCACTCTTTACGGTTATTGTGCTGGCCGCCTGCTTTATGATGGGCAAAAGCATTGGTTATAAGGAAGGTATTATTCAGGCCCAGCATCACAAACCTAATCTTGTGGAGAGCCAGTACACCAATTCGCATCCAGATAGCTAGCTTCGCTCAAGTGCATCCTTAGCGATCTGAAGCTGAGTGTCTTTTAATCTGGAGTAAGCATCAGCTTCGGACTTCGGTAGTTCTTCATGCAAGCGGTCCAAAAGCAATGAGCGTCTAAACTCCCTTGCCTCGTCAGTTACATTCACTGAACCGGTTTCTTTAAATAGGCCATGCGGTGCGGTGGGAACATAAATATCTGGTATCAGGCCACGGCCATGAATTAATCGATGGCTAGGTGTACCATACATTGCGATTGTTGTTCTAATAGCCCCTCCTAGTGGCGCCTGCAATGCAAATACTTTTTGAATTAACCCTTTTCCATAGCTGGGCGCGCCAACAATTGTGGCCCTTTTGTAGTCCTGCAGCGCACCAGCCAGAATCTCGGATGACGACATGCTGTTTTCGTTTATCAAAACCGCCAGTGGCAAATCCGTCATCCATTCGCCTTCGCGTGGCAAGCGTTTTACAGTGGTATTTTTATATTGCTCGCAATAAACCCAAGGCGCTTTGTCGAACATAGACAGGATGTTTCGAGCAGCGCGAGTCGATCCGCCTGGGTTGTCGCGTAAATCAAGAATAAGGCCGCGTACATTTTTAGCCAGCAAAGCACTCAGATGCTCTTTAAACCGTTTATGAGAATTACCACCAAAGCGAGTGAGTTTTAAATAACCTAGCTGATCATCCAATACGCTTGAGCGGACATAATGCAACTGTACCGATTGCCTGGTTGCATCTACATAATGTTCCGGAGCCGAACCTCGCTTCAGCGTCAAACGCAGCACTGAATCAGGCTTACCCGCAAGTGCGTTTGCTACATCACGAGACAAAAATCCTTTTAAATCCTTGTGCCCGGCTTTAACTATTAAGTCGCCAGGCTGGATATCGGCGTGCTCCAATGGCCCTCCCAACAGCGCACCTATCGCTTTTGGATAGCCGTTGGTAAAAGCGCGAAACTTAATACCTAAACCAACAAAACCACCAGAGCGCCTGGAAGAATACGCTTTGTGTTGTTTCGGATCGATGTAGTTAGCAAATGGATCATTGTAGGATGCCAAAATGGTATTTAGCATCTTTCGCATTCCAAGTACCGCATTTTCATTTGATGCATTTTCAAGAGCGTCAATTTTTTGCAGCGTCTCGGCTCGTGTTTCAAGATCCCGCTGTAGAAACACCGTTAACTGAGTGGTATCGATGATGTCGAGCGCGCGAATGCACTGCGCACGAGCCTGCTGAAATTGTGTCGTCATGCTGTTTTAGTATGCACAAATGTATCCAGACCATCCCCCTCCAGACGATAAGCTTTGCCGAACCCCATCACAAACTGACCACTTACCGGGGTTAAACGAAATAACACAAAATCGGGAAGCTGCCGCAACAGCGATACCATTTTGCCATGGCGTTGCTGGTATTGATCCAGTAAGCCCTCGTACTCATCGGACTGAGAATCAATCACCTTCGCTAAACACTGGTAACTTGCTCTGCAGCGAGCAAATAACTGATTGGTATTCTGCTCATCATCAATCAGCATAACTGCCACTTTTCCCGAGGTAAGCATATCGCGGGTATGCAGTGATAGCTGACTCACAAACACGATAAATCCAGACCCGTCTGCGATAAACGGCGTATACCCACAATGTGGTTCTCCTTTGTCACCCACTGTCGCCATTTGAAGCGTCCGCATACGTTCTTTAAGTTGCCTACAGGCAATATCTGGTTCATCACTCATACATAAAAATACTCAAGAAATTATTTGATACCCAAGCAATGAGCTGACAGCACGCACTGCGTTCACTACCCTAGTATAGAGCGATCGGTATCAGAACCCCAGTGTATAAACCACACAGCACGTATGTCTTGTACTCTCTTCAGAGTTTGTAACGCATCACATGCGAATTCATGGTTTAAAAGCAGGTTTGAGCGTCATGAATCGGTTCCATAGGAGCCAATTAACGGCTCTATATTTCAGCCTACAACGTTTGCAACAATTAACATCAGAAAGTCACTTGAGCGCTTATCCTCGCTAATACCAATACAATAGTAGGACTCGCCATGAACGAAGCCGCTGCCGGCGTTGCCAACAACGCCCCCGCATTCTTGCAGTCCATCCCACTGGGTGAGCAACTGTGGCCAATTCTGGTTGCACTTATCATTTTGCTTGTTGGAATGCTGATTGCAAAAATCGTTCGTAAAATGGTCGCTAAAGCGCTCGGAAAAATTGGTGCACTGCACCGTGAACATGCTGATGGCACAGTCACCGACTTAGCAAACCCGATCGCATCATTGGTTTATCTTGTTCTTGTGCTGTTTGTGCTCATTGCAGTTTTGGGTGCTATGGGTCTAACTGATGTACTCGACCCACTTAAAAATATGGCGAACCAGTTTATTGGTTACATTCCTAACATTCTGGGGGCGGGTATTGTGGCTTATGTTGGATGGATTTTGGCCAAGCTTCTAGCAGAACTTGTCGGTGTCATGCTGAATAAAGCCGATCAGCATATGGCTATTCGCACAGGAACCAGTGATTTTAAAATTTCCGGTTTTGGCAGCGCGTTTGTGTTTGGCGCTATTTTACTACCAATTGCAGTAGCAGCCCTCGGTATATTGGATATAGAAGCCATCTCAGTACCAGCAACCGCTATGATCGAAAAGCTGATGTCAGCAATACCCAACATCATAGCGGCTGGTATCATCTTACTGGTTACCTGGTTTGTTGCGCGATTTGTTGTTTTTATGCTCACCGGCTTACTTGATGGCATGGGCATCAACAATTTACCCACTCGTCTCGGTTTACAAGGTCTGTTCAGCCCGACAATATCGCCATCAAAACTCATTGGTCACGGCATACTATTTTTCGCCATGTTAGCTGCTGCAACAGCCGCTGTTGAAAAACTTAATATAGACGTGATCTCGAACATAATGGCAAAAGCGCTTGAGTTCGGTGGCGGGCTGGTAGTGGGTGGGCTTATACTGATTATCGGCAGCTTTCTTGGTACGGCGGCCTACAACGCTATTCTAAAATCCAACCCAGCGCTGGCCAATATCGCGCGTTTTGCCATTCTCGGTCTGGTGCTTGCCATGGGCCTTCGAGCGATGGGATTAGCCGATAATATCGTCAATATGGCGTTCGGTTTTACTCTTGCAGCCGTAGCCGCTGCGGCAGCACTAGCATTTGGACTGGGTGGCCGTGATGCCGCCAAGCGTGTCGCCGACAACTGGGCATCAAAAGTCGAGTAAACACATCAGTAAAACCGACTACTATGTCCACAGCAACCACCTTTGGCTCTCGGGATGATGAGGAATGCAAGGCGTTTCTTATCGCTGTACCAATTGTTGTATTGTTCGGCCTGATGGCCTGTTACTTCGTATTCTGGGATTACGATGCAAGTGAAAAACACGGCAGAAGTAGCCAACAAACGATAGTGGCTGATACCACGAGTAAGCTAACTGAATTCAATGACGCGGACAGGGATGGCATCGCGGATAGTATTGATCAGTGTCCCTCAGCACACGGCAGCATAGAGTACGCCGGTTGCACTAGCTCATCTGCAAGCTACACCAAAAGTAACACCGTTAAAAGCCATGCTCGGCAACAAAATACGACCAATCAGAGTGATGGCTTTGCTCTTCAAGATGACATGGCGCAAGCAGTAAAACAAGCTGAAAACAAACCCCTTGCACCAGCTGTGGAAATACCTAAAGACGTAGTTGAAAGTAACACCACTTTTATAGAAACAGCTGACAAAACGACGCAAAATGCCGGCACCGTAAGTAAAAATGCCCGAAATAATCCAGAAACAAGTGATAGCAATGATGTTAGCTCACGTGATAAAGACCTCGATGGCATTGCTGATGAAATAGATGAATGCCCGGTTACCAAAGGTACTGAAGAGAACCAGGGCTGCCCCACCGACAAGGACGATGATGGCGTAACAGACGAAATTGACGTATGCCCAGAGCAAGCCGGGCCACGACAAAACCGAGGATGTCCCGAAGACAGTGACGCTGACGGTCTACCCAATTCAGTTGACGAATGTCCTCTGGATGCGGGTGCATCGGACAACAACGGATGCCCAGCAGCCCCAGCAATAACGCTCAATAACGACAACGGAGTATCCGCTGGCGCAGAAAAACTTATCCAGGACGCAGGGTTCAACATACAATTCAATGCTGGCAATACCGAACTCACAGCCGACTCAAAAGAAATTTTGCTGGAAGTGGCTCGTGTTCTCGAAAAATACCCTTCGCTGTTTCTTGAGGCCCACGGGCATACAGATTCCTTAGGATCAGCACTCTCCAATACCGCACTCTCACTCGCACGTGCACAAGCCTGTCTGGATGTCATCGCCGAAGCTGGCATTAGCAAAGATCGGCTGTCGGCAAAAGGCTTCGGTTCAAGACAGCCAATTGCAAATAACGGAAGCGCCTCTGGACGCCGATCTAATCGCCGAGTAGAATTTAAACTGATTTCTGAGTAGTACTACGGACGCCACGTAAAACATTTCACGCCCGGCATTACCTTTGCACTAAGTTTGAGTCAGTATGAAAATCGAAGTAGAAAACGTCAATGTACCTGGATATACGACAAACGTTGACAAAGAAAAATACACAGATATGAAAAAGGCACTGCTGAAAGTATTGCCGAAAAAATCACCTGGATTCACCGGCAAAAAAATTACACAAGCCGTTGCTGATATATTACCGCAAAGCACGTTTCCATCTGGCAAAGCAGCAGGCTGGTGGGCAAAAACGGTTCAGCTCGATCTAGAGGCAAAAGGTGTTATCAAACGAGCTGATACAAAACCCCTGCGATGGTATCGATTAAAGTAAGAGACAAACAGAATTTCAACTATCTGTTCTGATCTTTGGTTTCAGCATTCCCCCATGAATACATGGCTTTTATAATTGGCCCAAATTTCCGACTGCGTTTGGTTGCACGATAGCTGTAACGTGGCGGATGATTTTCATAAGCCACCATCTCCACAAAGCCATCATCAACAAGTGCCTTAAGACGCTTGGCTACTGAGTTCTTTGAAAACCCTCTAGAGCGAGAATCGAAATCTTTATACCGACAGGAACCATCCAGAAAAAGCGCCCGTAAAATCATAAGTGTACAAGGATGGCTCAACTGTGTAATGAGGAAACTGCTCGCCAAGCCCGCAACAAAGCCATCGAATGACACAACGCCCGAGGAGTTGGTGGCATCGTGTTCACGCAATCACTACCTGATTCAGCCCCTGCTCTATCAAGTTGCCACTGCCGGATCATCCCCTTCCTCAGTCACTTCAGCCGCTTCTCTTCAAAGTCAATGCTGCGTCATGCATTTTGAAATTTGCGTGCTGCGGCACACTTGGCATAGGCCATTTCTTTAATGCGTCCAAGATGGATGGGCACAGGGCCCACAAACCCTTTTATTTCGGCTTTGGCTTTTCAGATGATTTATAATGTAATGTGAATCTCAGGCATCTTCACAACAGCATGTAAAGTTTCTATAGGAATAGTTTGGTGATACAGCACATAACCACGGTTACAATAACCATGAGCTCCTACCTTTCTGACCAACGATATTGGTCAGGCAAATTAATAAAACAAAACACACAATCCGAACGGAATCTGGTTGTACCCTATATCTATAAGCCGTTTGGATACAGGGAGCTTGCAGTATATGAGTAGTGAGAAAAAAATTGTCGTTGTTGGTGCAGGTTTTGGAGGCTTGGCAGCGGTTCAGGACCTTAAAACTGCAGATGCTGAGATTACAGTGATTGACAAACGCAATCACCACCTGTTCCAGCCCCTACTCTATCAAGTCGCCACGGCAGGGCTATCTCCTTCAGATATTGCCTGGCCCATTCGCAGTATATTAGCCAAACAAGACAACACCCGCGTTGTACTTGGCAATGTGACCAGTATTGATTTGCGCACAAAGAAGGTCATCACCGAAAACAAAGCATACGAATACGACCACCTCATCATCGCCACTGGGGCACAGCACAGCTACTTCGGCAAGGATCAATGGGAAAAAGCCGCACCTGGTCTTAAGCGGATCATTGACGCCACAGAAATTCGTAAGCGGGTACTGATCGCATTCGAATGTGCTGAAACGGCGTCAACGGAAGCAGGACAACGAAGACAGCTTACCTTCGTCATTATTGGGGGGGGGCCAACTGGCGTGGAAATGGCAGGCGCTATAGCCGAACTTGCTAATCACGCATTGACCAAAGAATTTCGTTCGATAGACCCAGGATCGGCGCGCATCGTTCTGGTTCAAGGCACCGATCGACTGCTACCCGCCTTCCCCGAAAAACTCTCCGCTTATGCTAAAGAAGCACTTGAGAAGCTGGGAGTGGAAGTGATTTTAAACCAATTGGTTTCCATAGACGGAACCGATGGTGTCATTATCGATGGCGACAAAATTCCCTGTGCTACGAAAATCTGGGCCGCTGGTGTGCAGGTACCCGATGTGGCTAAATGGCTGAATATCGAAACCGATCCTTCAGGGCGAGTTCCCGTGGGTAGTGATTTGTCGGTAGAAGGTCAGCCCGATGTGTTTGTGATAGGAGACGCTGCCAATGTGCCGTGGAAAGAAGGCAGTGTGCCAGGCATCGCACCTGCGGCTAAACAGGCCGGTAAGCATGTGGCTAAAACGCTTCACGCTAAACTCGGCTCTGGCAGCGCGCCAAAACCATTCAAATACAGCCATAAAGGAAACCTAGCCACCATCGGGCGAAATTCAGCGGTGGTTGACTTTGGCAATGTGCAGTTTAAAGGCTTGTTTGCATGGTGGCTATGGGGCGTTGCGCATATTTACTTTCTTATTGGGGTTCGTGCTCCGTTTATTGTTGCTATACAGTGGTTTTGGAGTTATATCACCTTTGGGAAAGGCGCACGGTTGATAACTGGGGTGATGCCTTTGTTTCAGACGCATGAGACTAATGATGGGGAAGAGCTTTAGTTGCTAGATCACAATCTGTTTACTCAATGGATTAACGGAAAAACCCTGGCTAAGGTTTTTCAATAATTGGGATGATGTTGTGGAGCTAGTGCAATGGCTCAACTCATCCTATGGACGGGTCCCCAAACGCGTCACGGTAGATAATGATAGCCAGTTTTCTCCAAGGCATTGGGCAGATGGGTATATGAAAACAAAGTGACAATAGACTTCTCAAGGCCTAGCAAACCAACAGATAATCCGTTTATTGAATCGTTCAACGGAAACTTCACAGATAAATGCTTGAACAATCATTGATTCTTATCGTTAGACGACGCACGAGAGAAGATTGAAAGTTGACGAACGGATTACAACACCTTGCACCCACATTCATCCGTTGAAAATATGACACCCGAAGCCTGTCGGGATAAACACGGAGAGGCCGGAATTTTAAAGTTTTAATTGCACCAATTTTGGGTTCAGGTCAATCGTGGTATAACTTCTATTTCCAGACCCTGTGGGAAATGGGGGAAATATACTTGACTTGCATAGTCCATATCGACTAACCGATATAGGTTATCTCTGATTGGCATCGCGATGCTTGAACTGTTGTAGTATCCGACCAGCGTACTTAATTTTCTACCAGATTTACAGATGTCATACAAACTAGCAGACTATACTTTCACAATATAATCTGACCCAGTGAATGCACTATTAGAGAAAGTGATCACTTAGACGCACGCCAGAATATGTGGCTCAAGCAATGAATCTTTTCAAAGAACTTAGACGAAGAAAAGTATTCCGCGCTACCAGTTTTTATGCCGTAGCAGCGTGGGGTGCATCACTGGGAGCAGCGGAATTGTTTCCCACGTTTGGTTTACCCGAAGAGTCGGTGCGCTGGTTTGTTATTGCAGCGGTTTGCCTGCTACCCCTTGTTGCTTTACTCGCTTGGGTTTACGAACTAACTCCAAGCGGTATTGAACGAGATCCAATCGATCGAAACAATGCCGTCACTGCTCTTGCTCCTCAGAAAACATCAAGCAAAATTATCGTTGTTTGGGATGGCAAACGCTTGGCGTTTCATCGCAGCTTTACTATCGGTCGTGACGAGTCGTGTGAGCTGCAAATTGAAGATCCTCAGATATCACGCCGACACGCCAAAATTGTCGCTCAGGATGGAAGCTGGCATATCGTTGATCTAGATAGTAGCAACGGAATCAGTGTCAACGGGGAACTTGTTTCTCGATCCGCGCTTCCTAATAGAGCTATTCTATCTTTGTACGATGGTTGCGAAAATATTGAAATGCACATTGATGTTTCTAATAACGTTACTAATGGCAGCCTGCTTAATATGCCAACAAAGTCTGGCTAATTATTTTTGATAACTGGGATTTGGCATGCCAAAATAAAACGCCTTATACTTTTCTCTTTCTTTCCACTTGTATTGCTTTACCGTTAGTCCCTCATGTTCGCAAAAATGAGTTTGTGTTGATCGCATTCTACCGCTCCGGCATAGTGATAAGGCCTGGAGCCAGTGCAAAATGCAGTCTATACCTGCCTCAATAAACAGTACCAGAGCAAAAACGTATTAACCTATTTGAGCTATACCATTTAGTCTATTTATCCTTCAATCTTCACAAACGTGCTAACCCCCTGTCTTATCAAATTCATTTCAAAATACAGCGAAAGAATCTGAATCTATGCGAACAGAGCTAAGTTCACTATGAGTAGCAGAACCCATGATGTAAAGAAATATTTCAACCGTTATGAAGTACCATCAAAGGCTTGGCTCTCAAATGGTGTAGAGCTGTTATTCGAACGAAGAGGGCTAAATAAAGACGGATCGCCATTCGATATCATTATTATAGGTAGCGGATATGGTGGTGCAATTGCGGCTTCAGAATTGAGCAAGCTTGGCCTTTCTATATGTGTGTTGGAGAGAGGCCGTGAGTTCCTACCTGGCTCATTCCCAACGTCAATGAATGAAGCACCAACCGAATTTCGAATTTCGGCAGCCTCAGGCAGTAAACCTCGGGGCAATCTTGAAGGTCTGATCGATGTCCGGCTCGGAAAGGACCTTAATGTTGTACAAGCGAACGGCCTGGGTGGAGGCTCACTAATAAACGCCGGGGTGATGGCACGCGCAAAGGAGCAGCGCTTCGATGGAACAAGATGGCCGACTGAAATCAACTCAGAGACACTCGCGCCCTACTATCACGATGCAGAGATATTACTAGGCTCCAAGCAGCATGATGAAAACGGCGATCTACAGGCAAATACAATTAGAAGACATGAAATATTTAACAATCACGCATCTGGCTTAGCAAAATATGATTCTCTGAAGAGCCTTTCCCTCGCCGCAATCCAAGTAGCTGAGTATCCGAGCTCTTCTCAACAAGATATTTTTAAAGACGCTAACATAACTGTCAATATGGCTTCAGGCAGTAAGACATCAGCCGGCTTAGCTTTAAACGCATGTAACCTTTGCGGGGATTGTGCCTCAGGTTGTAACAACAATTCAAAAATTTCACTTGATAAAAACCTATTGCTAGAAGCCGCCCGAAATGGAGCTGAGATATTTACTGGAGCGACAGCGCTGAAATTTAGAGCCTCTGCTGAGCAAGGTTGGTTAGTGGATTTAGTATATACAGATACACAACTACGTAGCCGGCAATCTCAAGCATATTTAACTGTACCCGCATCTAAACTGATAATAAGCGCTGGCTCTCTCGGTTCCACAGAAATACTTAAACGATCACAGTCGGACAAGCTGTTGTTCTCGGAAAAACTAGGCGAGCAATTCTCATCCAATGGGGACATGCTTGCAGTTGGGTTTAAACAGAATAAGTTAGCTAATGCCATTTCAAATCCTAAAGTACCGCACTCTCAAAGACACGTTGGACCAACAATAACAGGCATGATTGACCTCCGAGATCAACCTGATCCTACTCAGCAAATAGTCATTCAGGAAATGGCTGTTCCAGCAACAGCTTCAAGTTTTTTCGAAGAATTTTACAGCACAGTTAATACAATACAAACTCTTTGGGACTCAGACAAAACAATCCATAAGAACGGTTCTGATTTCTACGACACTTCCGCTCTTAACCCAGAGTCGCTTAAACACACGTCGCTCTACGCGATCATGGGCGATGATGGAGCAGCCGGTTCGCTTTCTCTTGAATCCAATTACAGCAGCAATCATGAAGGCACAATTCAGATTGACTGGCCGATGCTCAAAGAACACCCGCTTTTTGATAATCAAATTGAATACCTTGAAAGCCTATCAGAAAACTCAATAAGTCAGTTAGGTGGAACGGTGTTGCCTAATCCAGTATGGCGAATTGTAAAGCCTGATTTAACGGATATGATGAATATAGAAAAAGGACCACCGCTGACGGTTCATCCTTTGGGTGGTTGTCCCATGGGGTCATCTATTAGCGATGGCGTTGTCAACCATCTTGGTCAGGCATTCAAGCCGATCACTACTGAGGACAGTTCAGACACCCATAAAGGGCTGATCGTTCTCGACGGTGCAATTATCCCTGAAGCAGTAGGTATAAACCCGGCTCTAACAATCTCTGCAGTGTCGTTAAGAGCTATTAGAGAGCTCATTAAACAAGACTATTTCTCTTGCGCGGCGATCATCAGTAATCGCATTAATCCTGTAGCGAGACACCCCAGTTATTTTGAAACGGTTCCGGTCACCCGTTCAATTGAACAACTTGAAGCCAGTGCCTCAGCTGAGGAGACAAATACAGAAATTCAAATAACTGAGCGACTAGTTGGCTTTAGCAAAATAGAAAATGATGAGGGAAATCTACTAGATGTTGTCATGGAGTTAACACTATGGTCTAAGCCAATTAGCATGGATACTCTCAGTAAAAAAAGCAATTCTCTTAAGATAGCACCGGTGGTCTTGGAAGTGGATGAAGCTGCTTGGAATGAAATCAGCGATCAACCAAAAAGTAAACTTCGCCTATATTATCGTAAGGATTGGGAAAATATTCGATGCGGAAAAATTAGTGTTGATGAACATGAAATCACACTTGATAACGCCGCCAAACTGATTGCGCAAATTACAGGGAATCTAACGGCATTTGGCCGTGCGAAGTCAAATCCAGTTTCAAGAGTGACTAAAGCTGGCTGGGCTTGGTGTTTGAATAGAGGTTTTCGAGATGTGTATCAGGATATTAAGCCTACTGAATGGGAATTGTCTGCAGCTGGTAGTAAGGGTGAAAATTTTTTTAAGAAAAAATGGGGTAATCGTTTTTTGAATCTGGTTCGCTCACTCACCCGGTCTGGAGAAATTAGAACACTCAATTATGACCTTAAACTAAGCAAAGGTATTAAGGTTGAGGATTTTAGCTACTTCAGCCCATCCAATGAAGATACAAATTTAACAAAAGAAAAGCGAATACGGGGAGTCAAAAAATTCACCTACAAAAGAAAGGCTAACCCGTGGCTTCAACTATCTGAAGTTAGTCTAACCCAACTGCCTCAAAAACACGACGATTACAATGACAGAAGCAGCAGTTTAAAAAACATCCATACCAGAACTAAAGCAGCAAAAGTACAGAAAAAGTTAAAAGAGCGAGGCAATATTTTAGCACTAGACACCAACTACATAACCAAAGCTGGTATTCCATTAGTTCGCTTAACCAAACAAGATAATCAATTCAAAGCATTAGCAGATCTTGCCTCCTTTATGGGATATTTCACTAGAACGCTACTTGGTGTGCACTTCTATAGCTTTAGAGCACCAGAATTGCCCAAAGCCAGAGAATCTGTCAGAGCTGCTGGGAAAGTCAGTGGTTTACCAAGCCCTACTGTACATCGCATTGTGGTTGACACGATTCAAGACAAGCGCGTGAGGAGTTTAGACAAGGGTACAGATGTAGAAATCGTGCTAACTCACTTCGCCCATGGTGAATCAACAAAGCCACCGGTAATGATGCTCCATGGTTACAGCGGTAATAGTGTATTTTTCGCACATTCTTCGACGCCAAACAACTTGACAAAATTTTTCCACGATGACCAGCGTGATGTTTGGCTAGTGGACTTACGTACCAGTTCAGCACTGGCAACCGCCATATACCCATGGAGTTTTGAAAGTGTTTCAGATATTGATATACCTAGAGCCATCAGTCATGTGTACGACTACTACCATGGGAAGACTAAGATAGATATGGTGACTCATTGTATGGGTTCCGTCATGTTGGGAATGTCAATTTTGCGACCCAACACTGATGACGCTGACTTTTTCAGAAATCGAATTAATAGAATAGTTATGTCGCAAGCAACCCCAACGGTTGTTTTCACACCCGATAGTAATTTCCGATCATTTGCCACAAGCTACTTGAGAGAATTGATACCAGACGATTACCAGTTTCAAATCAAAGAAGGTGAAAAATCAGGCCTATTACTCGATAGGGTTCTCTCCACGCTACCCTACCCAACAAAAGAGTTCAATGTTGTCAACAAACCGTTCAAACCATCCAACCGCTCTGAATACAATCGAACCCGGCATCGTGTTGATGCCTTATTTTCTAGAACATTTGAAGTAAACAACTTAAACAAGGAGACGCTTGATAACATCGATGACATCTTTGGACCGATCCATGTCGATACAATTGTGCAAGCTAGCCGGTTTGCACATAATGGTGTCGCTACCGATGCACAAGGTGGAAACAACTATGTGAGTCGTGAAAGACTTCAAAAATACTGGATGGGCATTCCAACAATGAGCTTTCATTCACGACGAAATGGCTTGATAGACTACTCCACTGGTGCACGAACACAACGAATATTCCATGAGGCTGGCCTATCTTACAAGAAGATTATTATCGACGACGAAGCCTATGGACACCAAGACGCACTAATTGGTATGCGAGCACATCTAGACGTGTTTCCGCATATTGCGAATTTTTTAAACGGCGAATCTCCAGCAGATCCCGATACATATTGTGAAAAAATTGACTCACCTCAACATGGTTGGGTTGTGGAGGCACCAACACTTGGGCCGATTATTGTTGAGTCCAACCTGAATAGTCAAATTAAGATCATGCTCGGTAGCAATCCAGCGCGAGCATGCCAAGCACTATGCATATTTGTTCCAGTAACTTTTACTGACAAAAAGCTACAACTTGTCGGGGTAAATAGACTAGAGAAAATGCAAATATTAAAGTACTACATATCTCAGTCATTGGAATTCCAAGGGCATATTTCAGGTGAGCTAGGGTCACGCTGGCTTATACTAGACATTCCAAAAACACTCCTGCGCACACCATCCGCCGCTTCCACAAGCCATATGGAAGGTATTGCGGCTCTTATGATCTATGATGATTTGCTTGAGCTTACTGATCGGTTTGCTATTGGAAACGAATGCAAGCCCCAGCCATTTTCAAACATAGCTAAAAAGCACGAACCCATTATCGACAGAGTTGAACTGCAATCAGTTATAACGAAGGTGGTCGATGATTTCATGCAATCCGATTTAAATACACACTACGAATTTAAAAATGCCGTTATCGAGTATAGCGCCCTACCAATGGAGTACGATGGGTCAACTACAGATCAGCTGACTAAGAAAGGTGAATTGACTTTCGCACTAGGAAGTTGCCAATACCCTGCTGGCATACTGGATAAGAAACTAGCGTATCACTCATACCAACTGCTAGATGAGCACCTAACATCGGAGAGCGAACAAACACTCAATTTTATTGCTCTTGTTGGCGATCAAATTTACGCTGACGCAACAGCTGGATTCTTGGATCCAAGCACAAAATTTGATCTTTACGAATTACCTTATTACCGTTTATACGAAAATAAACACGTACGCTCCGTTCTTAGGAAACTCCCAGTTTACGCCATGCTCGACGATCACGAACTCACTGAGAATTGGGAACCCGTAACTAACGATATCGAGCGACAAGAAGAGCTAGATGAGGCCTACTCCTGCGGAGTTAAGTCATTTTTAAAGTTTCAACGGGGAGTGGTGTCTGATCCTGATGGCAATCTGAAACATGGCCTACGAGTGCCACTGTGGTATTCATTTAATCAAGGAGGTCATGACTTTTTCATGTGCGACACCCGCACCGATCGGAGCGCTCGAACAGCTGAGAGCATTCTCTCACCCGAAACAACAATAATATCCGCCGCTCAGGAATCAGACCTCCGCAGTTGGCTATCATCCACGCAAAAAGATAGAACACGCTTCATACTTTCAGGTTCAATATTTTTACCAAGACATCGGCTGGACCACTCAAGCGAAAATTCTATGGCTAATAGCTTGCGTTCTGATAGCTGGGACGGCTACCCTGTTTCACTCAATAAACTGTTAGCCTTGCTTGTTGATCAGGAACTTGAGAATATCGTTTTCTTATCAGGTGATGAGCATTTTGGCTGTTATGCGAGAATAAAAGTAAGCAACCTAACTACGGGGAAATTTATTCATACTGTTTCAGCTCATTGCCCTGGTTTATACACGCCATTCCCATTCGCGAACAGTAGAGAAGATTATTTTGAAGGTACTTTTGATGAAGTTGAAAATGAATACATTAGTCGTTTCAACTTTGTAAACAACAATACTCAGTACCAATGCGAAGTCAAAACACGATTCAATTTGGATAATCGCGAAGTACGTTTGGGACCTATTACACTCAAGCGCTGCGGCGGGTTTTTAATAGTAGGCGCATCTGTACAAAATGGATAGAGCTGCACCTGGGCTTAGGCGAATTATTAATACTACCGAGATTCTTAAACGTAAATTGATTGCTTTTGAATGGAGGGCGTTTAAATTTCAGTGTCAATCTGAATACACCTGAGTATATAGTCCTACAAATCCAACACGCTATCAAGCCTATCTTCAAAAAGGTAAGCGTATACTCGTCAACAACCTTTTTCGAAATTAATAAGGTGTTCTATAATTGGCTCATTGTCGGAAACGTTGTTTCAAGTCTCAAGCTCGCGATTGACTGGGAAGACCCGGTTAAAGTGGAGTTTGGTGGTCGCTATTTAGTTAAATTCATCGGTACCGGCAACGGCTCAGAGTCCGGGATATCTTCTGCAAAGGTGCAACTATGATGTTTACTCCTATCAGCGAGATGCTTATCTTATTTTTTCTATCCGCCCCATTTTGGCACTTGCTCGCGGTGTCGCGAGATGCCGGCCACAGCCTGAAACAGACCAGCATTGTGATAATGGTATCCATGACTTGGTGTTTTCTTGCGTTTGGTATCGTTAAGTACCAAATTGACTATTACCTGTTGGGAGTGGC
>CAYSZH010000057.1:13048-25644 GCA_964435305.1 uncultured Granulosicoccaceae bacterium | reverse complement strand
CGAACAACTTTCGGGGGGGCAGCGTCAACGGGTTGCCCTTGCTCGAGCATTTGTTTTTCGTCCGCGGATTTTACTGATGGACGAACCCTTGTCAGCATTGGATAAAAAGCTCAGAGAGCAAATGCAAATTGAACTTAAAAGCTTACACGAGCAACTGGGAGTCACGACGGTATACGTAACACATGATCAGCGAGAAGCATTGACCATGTCAGATCGAATCGTTGTGATTAATCATGGTGAGCTTAGCCAAATAGATTCGCCTCAGGCAATTTACAATAATCCAGCCAATGCATTTGTTGCAGATTTTATTGGCGAGTCAACAATGCTGCCACTAACTCGACACGAATCTGGTGATTTGATATTCAATGATCAGTTAATCAGTACCAATCAGCAGCATCCCGGGTCAGAAGAGCACTTACTTGTCGTTCGGCCTGAGCGATTATTTGTACTCGATCAGGGGAGCTATGACCGAGATGAAACCGTCGAATTCAAAGGGGCAGTAAAGGAGTTCATATTTCAAGGCGACACGGCGTTTGTCGTTTTATCGATCGATGATCAGCACACACTGTGTTTTCGCTTTGGTACGGATGCCTCATCTAAAAGTAGCCAGATGCAAATAGGACAATCCCTATCAGTAGGTCTTAAACGCAGCAATTTAATTGTTATACCAAAGGACCGTGAGACGTGAGCGATTCAGTTTCGCTGAATAGCGAAAACTCGATAAACCAAAAGGCACTAAAGCGTCAAGCTATTCGTGAAAAACGATGGCTACTCAGTTTGGCAATGCCAGCTGTTTTGGCCATCATCGCTGTAATAGTCATACCGGTAGGCTGGTTGTTCTATTTATCTTTTCTAGGTGATGATGGTCAGTTTTCGCTGGAAAACTACCAAAAAATGATCACGTACAAGTCCTACTTCCGCACGTTTACTACCACCTTTGAAGTCAGTTTTCTAACCACACTCATTTGTATCGTACTGGCCTATCCAATGGCTTATTTTTTAGCCTGTTTGCCGCCAAAAATTGCTGGCATCTTCATGCTGACTGTGCTTCTACCGTTCTGGACATCTCTTCTGGTACGAACCTACGCGTGGTTGGTGCTACTGCAAAAGAAAGGTCTTATTAATGATCTTGCCATTTCTATTGGTCTGTGGGAGACACCGGTAAAGCTTGTTCACAACATGACCGGAACGTTAATTGGTATGGCGCATATCATGTTGCCGTTTCTGGTTTTGCCACTGTATAGCTCAATGCGAAAAATTGATAGGGATTTGATGCAAGCCGCATCGAATCTTGGTGCAACACCAATACAAGCATTTTGGAAAATCTACTTTCCGTTGTCACGCTCAGGCATGGTTGCCGGCTCTTTAATTGTATTTGTACTTTGTCTGGGTTTCTATGTCACCCCGGCAGTACTAGGTGGCGGGCGCGTCATTATGGTGGCCACGCAAATTACAGCCATTTTAGAAAACCAGTTTGACTGGGGAGCGGCAAGCGCACTTGGCGTTGTGTTATTGATTGTTACCCTGCTGGTTTTGTTCATCGCAACTCGAGTGTTCAAGCTCGATGTTGCCTTGTTCGGAAAATAATACTATGCGTTGGTTCAATCGCCCAGCATCCGATACACAAGTAACCCACGGCGGTCGACTGTGGCTCTACATAGTAGCGGCGATTATTATGCTGTTGCTGGTCATACCAAGCTTTATTGTTATTCCCATGTCGTTCTCTGATTCCAAATTTCTCGAATTTCCACCAGAAGTGTGGTCAATGCGATGGTACGACAAGTATTTCAATTCGACAAAATGGATGAGGGCAACCATGACGTCGCTTAAAATTGGATTTTTAACCATGCTGGTGGCAACCCCCATAGGCACCATGGCTGCATACGCTCTGTATGTGTCCGGTCACCGCTTCGCGCGAGCCATTTTTGCATTCATGATTACGCCGCTGATCGTACCTGTCATACTCATCGCTATCGGCACGTTTTACGCTTTTGGACGATTCGGCCTAAACAATACAATTAGTGGTTTGGTACTGGCTCATACAGTAATTGCCATCCCCTTGATCACCATCGTCATTACATCAGCTTTGCGAAACTATGATCTTGATCAGGAGCTAGTTGCAAGAAGCCTTGGAGCCAGTCGATTAAAAGCGTTTTTTGCCATCACCTTGCCACAGATTAAATTCTCAGTCGCAACAGCTGCCCTACTCTCTTTTCTCACCTCATTCGACGAAGTAATTATATCAATTTTTGTTTCAGGTGGTAAAAACGCCACTCTGACCAAGCACATGTTCGGCGCATTGAGGGACTTCATCGATCCGACCATTGCTGCGATATCTACCATTATGATACTGGTGTCTTCAGCCTTACTATTGATAACGCAATTTATTGGTGATAAGTCGGGCAGTCATAAATAAATCTGCAGTACGCAAAATTTGCTTTGCAAGCCAACGGCAAAGAGATGTCAACCACTATGCCAACGTTGCGTTTACTGAACAGTTTATTTAAAGACAAATCACTTGGGTCAAGAATTGTGCCCATCGTCGCAGACGAAGCACGCACTTTTGGCATGGACAACTTATTTCGTCAAATCGGCATCTACGCGCCAGAGGGTCAGCTGTATGAACCCGAAGATGCTAAGTCAATGTTGTTCTATAAGAATGCGAAAACGGACAGTTACTTGAAGAAGGTATAACCGAAGCTGGCGCAATGAGCTCTTGGACAGCAGCTGCAACGACCTATTCCGCTTCGGTAAAAAAGAAGAACAGCACGAAACACAGGTACGCTTAATTGGTTCTGGCACCATACTAATGGAGGTCATCGCTGCGGCCGAGCTGTTACTTAACGACTTTGGAATAAGCAGCGATATCTACAGTGCAACAAGCATTACCGAACTTGCGCGCAATGCTGCTCAAATTAGTCGCGAAAACAGATTGAACGGTCAGCGTCAGCGGGTCACGAATCATGTTGAGAAATTGCTTGAAGCCGAGAAGCCCATTGTTGCAGCCAACGATTATGTACGTGCCTTTCCGCAACAGATTTCCGTATATTAGCGCTCGAATGTGGGCCCAAGCTTATCCGCTCCAACTCCACGCTATGCAACTGGTATTGAAGAGATAGCTAACACTCGATTGCCTGTTGATCGAATTCAAGCCATTAATTTAGTATTGCTATAATCTGACATTGATGTTAGATTATGGTAGAAATTAAAAATCGCTGTAATGCAGTTAAAAAACCTAAATAATTTCAACTACATCAGGGTTTTGATACGGCCCCGACTTACTATCACTTGGAATAGGTATATAAAACATGTCAAATACACGTAAAAAGACCAGATTAAAAGATTTAGCCGGCAAGGTTCAAAAAGGAGAGCGAATTGTCGGAATGGAATGCCACGATACGCCCAGCGCGATCGTTGCGGAAGAATTGGGCATGGATTTATTATGCTGTGGTAGCCCAGGCCCTATGGGGCTCATGGGTCACAAGTCTATGGCGACAGTAGACTTTGAAGAACAGTTATACATGTTGGAAGGCGTGTTACGTGGTGCATCCTCCCCATTTATTATTTGCAACATGCCAAATACGACAGCGTGTATTTCAATTGAAGAATCAGTTCGTAACGCTGCTCGTGTTGTTAAGCTGGGAGCAGATGGAGTACATATTGAACCGTCACTGGGTACAGTGGAACATATTCGAGCCATTGTAGCAGCGGGTATACCTGTTGTAGGTCATTTTGGTGTTCAAGGCGAACGCGCTGTCATGAATTCAGGTCACGCACCTGCTGGTACTACAGCTGAAGAGGCCGCGCAGATTGTTGAACTGGTAAAGGCAAGTATTGACGCAGGAATATTCGCTGCCTTGTTTGAGCACACCTCTGTTGAACTCACTCGCTGGTGCTACGAAAACTTACCAGTGGCTGTTGCCAGTCTCGGATCAGGCCCGCACGCACACGGAATTTTTCACGTCTCATCCGATATCATTGGATGCTCGGTATTCCCAATACCACCAAAACGCGAAGTTTTTGGTGATGTTATGGGGGAAATGCGAAAAGCTTACTCAGCTTACTTCGATGCCGCTCACAATGGCCAATTTCCTAATCCTGAGCTATCTCACCAAATGAAGGAAGGAGAGGTGGAAAAAATGGCAAGCATGCTTTCCTAGGCACGACTGTTGGAGCCGGGGCAACTGTTTAGCTGGCTTGCTGAGCAGCCATTAAACCGCGACGCTTGTTTGGAGTGTGGAGCCGGCACCGGCGAAGTTGCGCAATTTTTATCGCAACAATTTACGACAGCGCTGGCGATGGATCGCCAGCCACGTAACTACAATATAAACAGCGTTAATAGCCGGTGGATCGTTGGAAACGCCGAAAACCTCCCTTTTGAAGACGAATCGCTAGATTTAATTTTATCGGTACAGGCGCTACACCACTTTGATTTCAGGCGTCATGTACACGAGTCAAAGCGCGTACTGAAACGCGGCGGTTGTTTTGCCGCATTAAGTTGGGGAAAAATCATAATTCCGAACGTACTGACCAATGCCTATGCCAATGTCATAGATGCTATTGCAACCTATTGGGAAGCTGAACGGTCATGGGTTTTGTCTGGCTATAAGGGTCTACAATTTCCAGGAGATCCGATCGAGATACCCGAAACAATCAGAACTCAGTACATGACATCTGATGAATTTATGTTGCATGTCTCTACCTGGAGCGCACTGCAACTCGCTATACAAGATGGTATTGATATACCTGAACCCAATTTCAATGGGGATGAGGATGAATCGAATAAGCACTGCGTGAGCTGGCCCTTGCATGGCCAAGTATTTCGTATTTAGTTTAATTGATTAACCTGGCCAAATCATCTTAACCATGGATGTGGGCTTGCGCAAATTTTCAAGCGGGCAATCAGTACAAGACTCAGGGGTAGGTTTATTTTTACAGCCTTTGCAACGCGATATTTGTTTAATAGTACGCTTAATTTCATCGTGAAGAGCAAGTGTTTTTTCTACACGATCATCTAATTTGTTTGCAAGCTCAGACAACAATGCGATAACAGAGGCGCTGGATTCGTCACCGGTATTGTGTAATGCTCTTTCTGTAGCAATGCTCTTAAACACATCAACGGGTATGTCTAGCTCGCGCATCCGACATGCCAACAAACCTATTTCAATGTCACGCGCACTGTATAGGCGTGTGCCACCTTCAGTTCTACGTGGATTGAATATGCCCAGGCTCTCATAGTGGCGAACAGTGCGTTCGCTGAGCCCACATCGTTCAGCGAACTCACCAATTTTGAGATGTTCTTGATCAGAATGATCGGACATATGAAATTTACCTTGCAACTTCAGATATTATATCTGGCAGACACGGATCTGCCCAGACAATCCTAGTTAAAAATTGCCCAATCTCAAATGTCTGTCTTGCAAAAAATGGTAACAACACCTCAGAAATCAAGAGAAGTTAGTTCAACGCGTACATAAGTGGGCAGATTATCTCTTAGAATACGGCATTTAACGCGAACACATCTAACTGGCAAACTATTGGCTGAGAAGACCCTAAGAGATAAAATCTAATATCACACAGCCACCAATCTACAGAACGTTAGGAACATGGCATGCCGAATCTAAGCGACTCCAAGATCAGTTCCATTGCCCACAGAATGCTGAACGACTACGACAATACAACACCAGGCACTGTATTCACCGAAGGCCTCAGGCTGGAAGTAAGCGATGCCTGGCGAGTGCAAAAGGCCGTAAGCGGGCTGCGTGAAAAAAGAGGTGAAAAGGCGATCGGTTATAAAGTGGGTTGTATCAGTCCCGGCAACCAGCAGATGATGGGGTTAACTCACCCGGTATGGGGGCGGTTATGGGATGGCGAAATTCACAATGACGGCGCAAAGCTTAATAAGTCAGACTATTCTAACATTGCACTGGAAGCAGAATTTGGTGTTACGTTTCGTACTGATATCGACGCCAATGCAAGCACCGAATCGATCACTGCCTCTGTTGACGCACTTTATCCGGTGCTTGAAATGCACAATATGATGCTACGCGGCGAGCAGCCCTATGGTCACGAATTAATCGCCAATAATGCCTTACATTGCGGCGTGATTAAAGGTGCGCCTATTCGGGAACTAGACAGCGACATAGAAACGGAGTTGCAGCTTGTTTATGACGGAACAACAGTGGACAGCTGGGAGAACTTAGTGTGGCCAGTGGATATTTTGGCTGCCGTTCATTGGCTTGCCCAACGTCTGGGTGATGATGGTACGCTGCTCAAAAAAGGCGATTTAATTCTAACAGGAGCTTGGGGGCCACCGATAGAGGTAGCCGATCACGTGCATGTTGCGCTCACCTCAAGCGCCTTCGGAAACGTCAATGCCAGTTTTAGTTAGCGGTACCCCTATTATACGCTAGCTGATATAAGCCAATGATTTTTTAAAAAATGGGCTATTAACATCCGTTAAAACATTAAGTTCATCAAAGTGGTCAACGTCAGGGACAATATATAACTCCATTGCTCTGTCGCTCGATTGAAACTTATCAACATACATTTGCGCTTGGCGATGAAATTCATCTGTCTCAGCGCCACCTACCACAACCATTTGGCTCGCATTAGTGACCGGCGGATGATTGATCATTGGGCTTTGTGACTCGGCCTCTGCTTCGTCCATACGGATCCCGACATTGAGACCAGCGGTAAGCCTTACCGGTTCCAGCAAACTTAAAGGAGAAATAGGAATACCCATTCTAATCAAATCGACCGGTAAATCTTTGGCAAAGCTATTCCAATGAGTCCCCATCATCATTTCAGTGATATGGCCGCCGGCTGAATGCCCCATAACCGACAATTTATTTTGATTCAGACCCAGCTCACCGGCCGTTTTATAAATGTCTGCAATGGCTTCACGCGCTTGCTCCGAAATTGCCGTAAGAGAAACATCTGGGCATAAGTCGTAACCGACAATAACAACGTTAACGCCTGCAGCAACAAACGGCTCCGCAAGAAAGCTGTAAATGGACTTGTCACCACGCTGCCAATAACCGCCATGAAAGTAGATCAAGACGGGAGCTTCAACATTTCCACAGTTGAACACATCGTACTTTTGTTTTGGACCCTCTCCGTAACGCACATCAAGCATACAGCTAAGTTTAGCTCGCGCAACCTCACTGCGAGCCACCCAATCGGGAATCACGGTTTCTTCGTAGTCAGGCCTGCCCAGTCTGAGATTGTATTGACTCTCAAATTCTTCCGGGGAAAAACGCGTATGGTAGGTTAATACATCATTCACGACAGGAGCTCCTGCTTAACCACTACAAAGCAAACACGAAACGCAATAGTCAGACGCCTCGCGTTCATTCTTAAATTACACCTTCTGATGCGCAGGCTTTTTCTAAGGCTGCCCACTCATCCGGATTGGTTCCGAAAAATCGCATCACATGATTCTGATAGGCTGGTCGAGCCGACAATTTCTTATACCAGGTTTCAACATGCGGTAACGCCGGGCGATCCACGTTGACATTGTAGTAACGATACACAATACAGCCCAGCGGAATATCGGCCATAGTAAATTCATCACCACAAATATAAGCACGGTTCGACAAATGTTCATCGAGAACGGTTAAAGCTGCATGAGCTTTATCCCGAAAGCGAGTAATTTTTTCAGGGTCACGGTTTTCTGGCTGTGTACGAACCGTTGCAAAAAACAAGTATATGACGGGTGAGAACGCCCTACTCGCAGACCATTCCATCCATTGATCAGCGACGGCACGGGTTTTGGCATCTTTTGGACTAAGCGTACCTGCCCCGTATTGATCACATAGATAACGAACAATGGCTAAGCTCTCCCACAGCGCGAAATCACCATCTCGTATTGCCGGAATTAATCGATTCGGATTTATGCTGCGGTAATTATCAGTCTCAAGCTTGCCGAAACTGCCACCAGCCAGTTGCAATGTGTACTCAAGCTTCAGTTCATTAGCGGTCCAAATCACCGGAATAACATTCGACGAATACGGACGCCCCCATATCTCAAGCATGCAAACTTTCCCGCTTTTGTGCGATAGATTCTGTGCCGAACACCGGTACAACGTGTTCGAAAAGCCGGTGCCAACTTGCCAGAATTTTATTGTAGGGTACACCGGTGTATTGCTGCATCAGCACCAGGTGATCCAACCCAATGGTTTCCTGTTTTTTCAGAAAGGTTTCCGTTACGAATTTCGCGTCGCCAACAACAATAATGCCACGCTTGTTTAAAAAATCGAACCAATCAGATTGCTCATCCTCCACGCTCATCTCTTCATCGACATCGAGGTAGCCGTGTTTGGTCCATTCCCCAGCCGGACGTGACCCGCCCAAAAATTCATAATAGGCATTAATGGCGGGCCGAATGGTACTGATCGCCTCTTCCATTGACTCGCCAACATAAAACGCCGTACATACCCCAACGCCTTCACCCAAAGGCGCATTAAATCCTCGCGCTTCTGATAAAGCTTGTTGATAAGGCTCCCAACACGCCAAGGTTCGTTTGGGCGCAGTTGCCATCGAGATAACGCCCTGTCCTTGCGCACCGGCAATTTCATGTGCTGGTGGTGCATTCGACATTAGCCATATTGGAGGATGCGGATCTTGAAAAGGCCTTGGGTGCAAGTACATGGCTTTGTACTCACCGTCTTCATAATGATAACGAGGATCGAGCGGTTCGAAGAATCTGTTAGTTTCTTTCCAGCCAGGCATTGGAAACTGATAAAACTCGCCTTTATGGGTGAAGGCTTCATTGGTCCAGGCTTTGACAATGATATGTAAGGACTCAAGATACAGTCGCATGACTTTATCGTTATCGCGTCGGTCTGCATCGCTATTAAACTGAATGGTTGCTCGCTCATTAATTCCTTTTGCAACGCCAAAATCAACACGTCCTAACGACATGTTGTCAAGCATTGCGATATCCTCGGCTACGCGTAAGGGATGCCAGTCGGGCAGTACCACAGGACAGGTGCCAACACGAATGGTGTCAAAGCGCGCAGCCATATGGGTGCACATTTGAATTGGGTTGGGAGGCGCATTCATATAACCATTGTGCGCAAAATGATGTTCTGTAAACCACGCCGTGGTAAAGCCAGCCTGCTCAGCCAATGCGGTTTGCTCACGCATTATTTCAAGCGAGAGAGTCCATGCGATCGTCTCACCGGGGCTGAAATTCGGGATCAGGTCAAATCGCATAATTATCCATGGAGTCGAGGGGTCGCTAAAATGCGGGGACACTGCACATTAAAAATACCGTATCCAATTTCTCACGACCAATGTCTCACGACCGATTTCTTCCTAGCCATCGCGAACGCATCTAAGGGAATTAACCGCATCAAGCCTAAATTTTAGTCGAAATGTTTTCTCACTTTTATTAGGTTCTAATTATACTCTATCCGGGCGTTTGACCGAATAACTGAACAGGGTGGAGTCCGCGAAGTTTTCTGAATAGATAAACAGGTGTCGCAGATGAGGATGGATCAGGTTGACCTATACAGGGTCTTTTACCTCCGACGCTTTCAAACGGGAACGTCTGGCTCTGTAGACCGGCAAAAAGATGAGTATCGCAGCAAGTATTAAAAGAACAAGTGTCAGCGGCCTTTCCCAAATAAATGAAACGCCGTCATACAACTGCATTGATCGAGAAAAATTGTCTTCCAGCATACCGCCTAAAATAAATCCAATTAACAATGGTGCTAACGGATAATTTGCAAATTTAAGCACAGTTGCACAGACACCAAAGCCCACCAGTAACAAAAGCTCTGTCGCGTTGTTCTGGCCAATGTACGCACCCATTAAAGTAAAGAATAATATAAATGGAATCAGGTATTGCCTTGGAATGGCAAGTACCTTGGCGATGTAGGGAATCAACGGTAAATTCAAGACTAATAAAACCAGGTTTCCAATGTACATTGATATGATCACCGCCCAGAAAATTTGCGGTTCATCGATCATTAGACGCGGACCAGGTGATACGTTCAAGGCAATCAGAGCACCAAGTAAAATAGCCGTGGTACCAGAGCCCGGTATTCCTAGAGTTAACAGTGGTACAAATGATCCTGTGCAGGCGGCATTGTTGGCTGTTTCTGGGGCAGCCAGGCCTTTAATGGACCCTTTGCCAAACTGTTCCTGTTCTTCGTTTTTAGCGATGTTACGCTCTACTGCATAACCCAAAAAGCTTGCAATAGTGGCACCCGCGCCTGGCAACACACCAATGAAAAACCCTTGCAATGATTGCCGCCCGATAACCGGGGCAATTGCCAAGCCTTCGCGTGCAGTAATGCGAAGTTCTTTTATTTCGCCGCTTTTTGAAGTCTCATGTGGTGGTTTTAGAACCAGGTAAAGTGCCTCGGGTAAGGCAAACATCGCCATAGCGAGCGTGATGAAGCCAAAACCTGATTGCAGATCCATCAACCCCATCGTAAAGCGTGGCATATTGAATAGCGCACCCTCACCTACCGTTGCCAATATCAAACCTAACACGGTCATTAACAGCGCTTTTGTCACCTGTCCAGTACCAGCAAATGCGGCTATAGCAGACAATCCAACAATCATCAGTGCAAAGTACTCTGCCGAATGAAACAGCAAAGCCACAGACGACAATGCAGGTGCAAATATCATCAATAAAATAGCACCGATTGTACCACCGCAAAAACTGGCTATCGCAGCCACCGTGAGTGCTTTACCAGCCTTGCCCTGACGCGCCATAGGATAGCCGTCAAAACTACTGGCAACGGTGCCTGCTACACCAGGGGCATTTAAAAGTATGGACGAGGTAGAACCACCAAATATAGCGCCGTAGTAAACGCCAGCCAGTAAAATTAATGCAGCTGATGGATCGCCCATTGAGATGGCTACCGGAATCATGATGGCGATAATGGACATGGGCCCAAGCCCTGGCAGCATGCCAATGAAAGTGCCAATCAAACAACCGCCAATAACCATTAGAAGGTTTTGGATAGAAAAGGCTGTTTTCAGCCCGATTAATATTCCTTCTAGCACATTAATCTCCGAAAACACCGGGCAGCGGACGCATATATATACCCAGTACCTCTTGCACCAGATACCACACTGCAAAAGATGCAACAACGGCAACAGGGATCATTACGCGCCAGTTCCGATCGCCAAGGATTAATGCGCCAGCTATCAAAAACACTGAGGTAGAAACGAGAAAACCAACCGGTCGAAGACACAGTGCATAAGCCACCATTAGACCGAGCAGCAATAGAGCTTGACCGAGGTTATATTCCTTGAGACGGCGGTAATCAAGACTATCTACGCTGGCGTCTTTTTGTTCCGCTTTCTCCAGGCCGAGCGCAATAATCAAACAAGCTATGATTCCGAGGATAGATAAAACCTTAGGGAAAGTACTGGGCCATATCGGATTACGACGCATAAACGGTGCGAGTGCATCATCCATTGTAAACCAGGCTGCATAGCCATAAATCAAGCAAATACCAAGAATTATAAGCGCAATCCAGCGATCTAAGATCATGTTTAGTCCTTGTGTCAGAGCAATTTTTCCGCGCGCACAGGTTTATTTTTACTGTAAGCAGAATTGGATTGATTTACGTTGCGCGGCAACTTGACAGATGCACAACATGATAACAACTGGCAGAGCGATAAATCGCTCTGCCAATAGATAGGCTATAGAAAGCCTAGTTTCTTCATCAAGTCACCGATGACCTGTTCCTGACCTTCCAGAAACGTTTTGAAGTCATCGCCGGAGTTGTGAATGTTTACCCAGCCGTTACGTGCCCGGACATCTTCCCACTCATTGGTGTCGTACATTTCACCCAACACTTTTTGATAGGCCTGAAGTTTGTCATCAGGCAAACCCGGTGCAGCGAAGAAACCACGCCAGTTAACAAATGACGTATCAATGCCCTGCTCCCTCATGGTCATTGCATCTGGTGCAGCGTCAACACGCTCATCAGAGGTGACACCAATAATTTTAACTTCGCCAGCTTTGGCAAGTTCAACTGCTTCAGAAAACCCGGTAGATAGCGCAGCGATCTCACCTGACAACAATGCTGCCATCGCCTTACCACCTGCGTCGTATGGGATGTACTTCACACCCAAAGCATCTTTACCCGCCGCTTCCATCACCATTGCAGCAACAAGGTGATCCATTCCACCCGGTACAGACCCGCCACCAATCGCTGTTTTGCTGGCATCGGTGTCGTAGGCGGCAATTAAGTCGTCCATATTGTTTACCGGGCTATCCTTATTCACAACCATTGCAGCATAATCACCGATGGTACCTGCAACCAATGTCAGATCACGAAAGTTATGCGGGAAAACACCGGTTAGTGAGCGGATCACGATCGGCGTTGAATTAACCATGAGTGTGCCGTGATTACTATCTGCATTCTCAATTAGATGACCAATAGCTTTACCTCCACCTCCACCTGACATGTTTTCGTATGATGCCTTGCCTACAAAGCCCGCTTTTGTAAGCGCTTCACCCGTACCGCGGGCAGTACCATCCCATCCACCACCAGCGCCTCCTGGGATAAGAAAGTGAATATCGTCGAGAATTTTTTCGCCAGCTGAAACTGGTGCTGCAACTG
>CAYSZH010000057.1:0-12948 GCA_964435305.1 uncultured Granulosicoccaceae bacterium | reverse complement strand
AACTGGTGCTGCAACTGTTATCGCTAAAGCTGCCGCAACAAATATTCGACGATCTAAATTAAATTTCATTTTAAAACCTCCAAGTTGACAAGTGTCCACCATATGGGACACTCTGCCAAATTGAACCACGCTACCCTGACATCAGCCTGACAGCTGGCGTGAATACAGAAGAAAATAGAATGAAATACTTACTAGTCGAGGACAATCACGAATTGGCGCAAGCCATCAGTGCCAGATTTCAGATCGACGGCCATGTGATCGATCACGCTGAAAATTTCGCTAATGCCATAAGCTATTCCAATACAAGCGAATACGACTTGATACTTCTGGATATCATGCTGCCAGACGGAGACGGCACAGAATTTCTTGCGTATCATCGCGCCAGTCGCAAAGACACACCGGTGATCGTTTTGACCGCGCGCTCACAGGTTTCAGACAGAGTCGATATGCTCGATTTGGGGGCCGATGATTACATAACAAAACCATTCGACCATGCAGAGCTCGAGGCTCGCTGCCGCGCCGTATTGCGCCGCAAATCAGGATCTACCCAAACTATTATTCACCTTGGGGACGTTGAGTTCGACCCGGTTGCCGGTCATCTCAAGGTGGCAGGGAAAAAACACATTCTGCGAAATCGAGAGCTACGGCTGCTTGAAGTTTTTATCAATGCACCTGGGCAGATCTTTTCAAAACAAAAGCTGGTTGATCGATTGTTTTCGTACGATAACGATGTTTCAGAAAATGCTATTGAAGTGTACGTTGCACGAGTCAGGCGACATTTGGAAGATTCAAACCTAGCCATCACAACTGCCAGAGGCATGGGTTACCGTCTTGACTGTGAATAGATCAGTCGAAATAACAGGCTCTTTGCGCAATCGTCTTGCGATTACCCTAATTGCGGGTGTGGCATTTTTATCGCTATTGCTCTACTTTGCAGTGCGGGATTATGCAGTAAAAATTGCACAACAAAGTCAGGATAGTATTCTTCTCGCGTCGGTTATTTCAATACTCGATACTGCATCGATTCAACAGGGGAAGATCGAAGTTGACATGCCTTATTCCTCATTTTCGATGCTAAGTACACTAACCGATGATCGGGTTTTTTACGCGATATATCAGAATGATGTACTGCTTTCCGGGTATGAAAAATTAAGCGTTCCCAAATTAAAGGCCGATGCCCAAGTCAATTATCAATCTACCCGCTTTTTAAATACGCCAATTCGTCAAGTCACGGCGTCGCGGATATTGGTAGGCGCAGATGTTCGAACAAAAGTAACCGCCACCATTGCACAAACTCAAGATAATTTGGCTGGTACGCTGCATAAAATTTCGCACACAGCAGCACTTTACGGTGCAGGCTTTTTTACGCTTGCGGTATTGCTGTCTATCTGGGCAGCATCGTTAACCATCAGGCCTCTTAAAAACCTTGCGGACTCAGTTGCTAAGCGTGGGCCGCACGATCTGAGCCCAGTTACCAAGCGCGTACCTTCAGAAATGGGCCAACTGGTTTCGTCTTTCAACAAACTAATGGTGCGTCTGGAAAAATCCTTTAGGCAATCAGAAGATTTTATCACTGAAGCAGCACACCGAGTTAGAACGCCACTATCAACCGTACGCTCGCACGCTGAAGCCACCCTACAACGAGTTGAGAAAGAAGAGAACAGGCAAGCAGTCCGGTCCATGATCCGCGCAATCGACGAGAGTTCGCGCGCATCCACTCAGCTACTAGATCATGCAATGATTACGTTCAGAGCCAATCAACTCGATTTTCACGATATAGATCTTGTTGAGCTCGTCCAGGAGATTGTTTCTCGACTCAGTCCAGTGGCGGATATGAAGCACGTTGCACTCAGTTTAGGTGGCAGCCGCTCCGTTACTATATCTGGTGATCGTATTCTGATACAAATTGCTATCAGCAATATAGTCGACAACGCACTTAAATACTCACCAAGCGATAGTGAAATTAGTATCAATGTACTGGCCACCCCTTCACCGCATGTGGTTGTGACCGATCAAGGTAGCGGCTTTCCGGAGGACGAAATAGATTTTGTCACCACACGTTTTTCAAGAGGACGAAATGCACATGGGACAATTGGATCAGGGCTGGGTTTGACCATTGCATCGGAAGTGGCAGTCGCACACAACGGCAATTTGACTATCGCAAATCAAACAGAGGGAGGAGCATGCGTTATTTTTTCGCTTTGATTTTTACTTTGATTTCCACATCAGCAGCCACTGTAAACTGGGAAGATCACCAGCGCTATGAAGGGCGCATGGGAATCGAAACGCTGAGGGTCCTTTCCACTGCCGATACTTCCGTTTTTGCGCCAATTATAGAAAGTTTCTTACAGAAAAATCCCGACCTCATTGTTGAATATCAAGTAGCAGGTTCATCCGATATATACAGAGAATTTCAACAATCCAGTGATCAATACGATGTGGTGATATCCAGTGCAATGGACTTGCAACTCAAACTTGTAAACGATGGTTTTGCGCTTCGCAGCACTGAATTGCAACACCCTGAATGGGCACAATGGCGCCAAAGTTTGTTCGGCTTTACTCTCGAACCCGCTGCTATTGTCATCAACAAGGCTGCCTTTGAAAACTTACCGTTGCCATACTCGCGGCAGGAAATGATAGAGATTCTACGCGAGAACCCAGAATCGTTCAAAGGCAGAATTGGCACCTATGACGTAAGAACTTCCGGGCTTGGTTATCTGTTTGCCACCCAAGATGCTCGCCGATCAGAAACCTTTTGGCGACTGACAGAAATCATGGGAAGCCTTGATGTTCGCTTATACTGTTGTTCAGGTGAAATGATAGAAGACTTAGTCAATGGCACTATTGTAATTTCGTATAACGTGTTGGGAAGCTATGCAGCAGCACGAACCGAACATGCGGATAAAATCGACATCATTCTGCCGTCTGAATTCCCTACCACGATGATGCGAACCGCGCTGATCTCAGCAAATAGCACTAAACAGACCGCAGCAACTTCGTTTGTTCGCTATTTAATCTCATCACAATGGGGAGCAGCAGAAGATTCAGCAAAAACACTTCCGTCACTACAGCACGCAGCTAGCCAGCTCGAGAGATCCGCTATCGCTCTAGAGCCCGGATTGATGATTTTTCTAGACCGTATAAAAAGGAATAATTTTATTGCCGAGTGGGAGCGAGCAATCATACAATGAGCATTTGGGCTGAAGTTGTTTAATCTCAAGACGTATCTGCACACGCAGGTTTGCATCGAGGTTTGACAATGGTTCATCAATCAGAAATATTGCAGGTTCCCGTACAATCGCGCGGCCCATCACAGCCCGTTGTTTTTGACCACCAAGGTTTCGGATGGGGGGAAAGAACGGCGTACTTTAAGTATTCAATGAAGCTGTACTGAGTGGAGTAGTACAGATCAAA
Organism: uncultured Granulosicoccaceae bacterium; assembly: GCA_964435305.1. Lineage (GTDB taxonomy): Bacteria > Pseudomonadota > Gammaproteobacteria > Granulosicoccales > Granulosicoccaceae > Granulosicoccus. Next base: position 9,534 of record CAYSZH010000057.1, on the reverse strand, counting down.
ATCCAAAACTACTCATTTCTAAACTGAGACCAATCAAACATTTTTAGTTGCTCATCAGTACGCGGATCAAACAAGGCGTTTTCGGTCCCGACGTGGACTCCATTGTTATTTACCCAGTTGTATTTATGGTTGCCATCAACTTGATAGCGTTCGCCGGAATCTTGATTGATGATGACTGAGCTGCCACCAATGGCCCTCACAAGATTTTTCTGTCCTGCACTTTGAATCGCTGAACGATTTAGATATCCGGCGTGTGTAATGTCAGAAATTTCCCCATATATTTTTGCAACGGATCGGCTCGACGCACCTCTAGACTCGATCACGCTCATTCTTGAGCGATGGTCCTGCCAGCGAATATTTGCACGTTTCGCCTCTATGGCATTCACACGGTGTAGCCACTCAGGATTAGTTTCTGTATGAATTAATGCATACAAGAAGGCATCACGAGCTTGTTCAAAATCAGCATGCCGAGCCACCATATACTGCCCAAGAACACTCCAGTTTGAAATCGGAAATGCCTGCGATACGGTCACTGTTATTGCGGTAACATACGACAAACCCTGATTATCTTTCCACTCGAGCGCATATCCGTCATAGCTCTGTTGAACTGGCACAGCTTTAAATAAACGTGCATCCAAATCGGCTGATCGTTGCGCCAGATCCGGAAGCGGATAAGTTCTGATTAGTTCACGGTTTTTCTCCCTTGCCAATGGCATGAAGAATTCATCAATAATTTGTTTTAATGCATACGGTGGCGTATTCTTTAGACCTTGCAACTGCAGCATTTGCAAGCCGTCATTATTGTTCGAAAACTGGAAGCCGAAGCTGAAGGCTCCACTCACCCTAGTTGAGTTAGGCCCCTCAAATATATACTCCTTGTCGTTAGACAAGGGCTTCCAACTAGTTGGGAAAGGTATGTAGGAGCTAACAATGCCACCATGGCGAGGGTCCGGTACCGAGATATACTTTACCGGTTCGCTGAGCAGCCTTGATTGAGTATCGTTGTTCTGCAATCTCGGCGGCTGTTGATCACCAACCGGAAAAGTTGGCTGTTGGGCATCTCCAGAAATTCTAGGTTGTTGTATATCAGCAGATATACCGGGTTGTTGATCATGTGGGCGTTGCTGCGGTGAACCTGGCGCTTGCCCAGGTGCGAATGTGAAGTACACCAGTTTATTAATGCTTGGGGCGAATTTCAGTTCCCATAGCAAACTCCCGGTTTGGTGTTGCGACGTGCAATAAAAATGAAACAACTGGCCATAGCTTTGATCGTTATCAAAATGTGGATTGTCGATGAACAGAGCATTGGCTGATCCAAATGCTTGTAATTGCTGATAGCGGCCGGTACCACTTGTTTGCCGCAATGCAATTTGAAGCGCTTGCTGATCCAGGAACTGTTCCGCATTTACCTTTCCGGTAATAAACGTATCCACCGCCACGCCACAAATATTTTGCGCCTGTGCATTTAAATTCTGAGCATGGCTGGTGCTAACGCTAACAGCAACAACGCCTGTGACGGCGCATAATACTCTGTTTAAAAAAACTCTAAGCATCTCGCGTTTTTTCCGTATCGTTGATCCGTTTCGACAACTGGTATCGCTAACGGTTACTATTAATTAAAAGCAAGTAATTGAACAGGGCTTGCGAGCGCAGTTACTTAATTACATATACCCATAAAGAGGAGTATTTTTACTCAATACTTACGGATAAAACTAATTGGTACTTTAAGAACTGACGCGACTTATTCAGGGCTGCATGCTCCGCCACGGCGAGGAACCTCTGGGGATATGCGATTTTCTCGAACAACGTGAGATTGACACTTAAGATCTTTTAATTTGTTACCAAGCGCTGCCCAGTTTCAGAACTAAACAAATGCAACTGTTGCGGACGCACATAAACGCGCTCTGCTTCGTTTACTGTGTCATTTTCTAAATTACTTGCCTGCCGCATACGATAAACACCTGGCACACTTACCACCACATCAGTATCACTTTGTGCCAATTTCCCATGCAACAAAGTCGTAGCACCCAACGGTTCGGCATAACTCACATCAATAGCAAGCGGCCCGTTCTCAACCACCTCTAAGTGCTCCGGCCTGATTCCAGCCTGTACTGCCCCTTCAAACGACGAACCAGTATCCCACTCCTCCCCGCCACTTAATGTCAGCTTCCCTGCCCTTATATCGCCAGCAAATACATTCATTGCCGGACTGCCAATAAACTGTGCAGCAAATAAGGTCTGAGGCGTTTCATAAACTTCAAGCGGTGTACCGATTTGCTCGGCGATGCCGTTGTTCATCACAATCATTCTATCGGCCATGGTCATCGCTTCAACCTGATCGTGTGTCACATAAAGCGAGGTTACGCCAAGATTGGACTGCAGCTGTTTAATCTCCAAGCGCATCTGCACTCGCAGTTTCGCATCGAGGTTTGATAACGGCTCATCAAATAGGAATATCGCAGGTTCGCGAACAATCGCTCGGCCCATCGCAACCCGTTGTCTTTGACCACCGGAGAGCTGCTTCGGTTTTCTATCTAAATATTCTTCCAATTGCAGTAACTCGGCAGCTTTATCTACCTTCTGTGCAATTTCTGATTTTGGGGTTTTCTGAATTTTAAGGCCGTAGGCCATATTCTGGCGCACCGACATATGCGGGTACAAAGCATAATTCTGGAACACCATAGCAATATCCCGATCCATGGGTTCCTTGTCGTTGACCTTGTCATCATTGATGAAGATATCGCCTTCGCTTACGGTTTCAAGCCCTGCCACCATACGCAGCAAAGTCGATTTGCCACACCCCGAAGGGCCAACAATAACGATAAACTCACCGTCACGCACATCAACGCTGACACCATGAATGACATCAGTTCGACCGAAACGCTTTTTTATATTATCAATTGTTAATGTTGCCATTTTATTTCTCGCTATCCACGAGGCCGCGCACAAACAATTTTTGCATTGATACAACAACAATTACCGGCGGAATCATCGCCAGAATCGATGTCGCCATGATTACCGGCCAATCAGCAAAGTCATCGCCCGAGGGAAACATCTGTTTCAAGCCCATGACAATGGTATTCATTTCAGGGTCGGTGGTAATGAGCAATGGCCACAAGTATTGATTCCAGCCATAGATAAACAGAATAACGAAAAGGGCCGCTATATTTGTGCGGCTCATCGGTAATAGAATATCGATAAAAAACCGCATAGGTTTAGCACCATCGACGCGTGCAGCTTCAGCCAGCTCATCCGGTATCGTCATAAAAAATTGTCTAAATAAAAAAGTTGCGGTAGCAGATGCAATTAGTGGGAATATCAAACCAGAGTAGCTGTTAAGCAAGCCAAATCCTGCAATGACTTCATAAGTGGGTACAATTCGAACTTCTACCGGTAGCATAAGCGTAATAAAGATAAGCCAGAAAAAAAACGAGCGTCCTGGAAAGCGAAAGTACACGATGGCAAAGGCGGACAGTAGCGATATGATAATTTTTCCAACTGCAATACCCATTGCCATGATCAATGAATTAAGCAGCATGGTTGAAACCGGCACGTTGACCCCTGAAAAAAGCGCCTTTGTGTAGTTCTCAATGAAGTGCTCACCAGGCAATAAGGGCATTGGTGGTGAAATAAGATCAGCCTGAGTCACAGTAGAGGCGACAAACGCCAGCCAAATGGGAAAGAAAATGAGCAGCACGCCAAGAATCATCAAAACATGCGTGAACCACAATGAACCGCCAGCTGGCTCAACCATGCCAGAACGATTCGACTGAGGATTAGCATTCATCCGTTTGGTAGCCATCAGTAATGCACCCGCTTTTCAATAAACTTGAATTGAACAACGGTTAGAGCACCCACAACAAATAGTAAAACAACCGACTGAGCGGCGGAGGAACCTAAATCTTGCCCGACAAATCCGTCAGAAAACACTTTATAAACAAGAATGGTTGTGGCCTGTTGTGGGCCACCAGATGTAATCGTGTGTATGACGCCAAAGGTTTCAAAAAACGCATACACTATATTCACCACCAAAAGAAAAAACGTAGTGGGAGACAGCAGTGGCAATACGATCGTGAAAAAACGCCGCCAGAATCTAGCGCCGTCTATCGCAGCCGCTTCTACCACTGAACGAGGCACCGCCTGCAAGGCTGCGAAAAAGAATAAAAAGTTATAACTAATACGCCCCCAGGAGGATGCAACGACAACAAGGCCCATCGCCTCACCGTCGTTCAACACATGATTCCAATCGTACCCGAACTGCCCAAGGTACCAGGAAACCACCCCTACACGCGTATTGAACATGAACAACCACAGCACGCCTGCAACAGCAGGAGCAACTGCGTAAGGCCAAATCAGCATGGTTCGATAAACGCCGGCACCTTTGATAAGTCTGTCGGCTAGTACCGCAAGAAACAGAGCTGGAACCATAGCGACAACGGTGACCAGCGTAGAAAATAATGCAGTAGTTACAAATGAAGCGCGATAATAACTATCGCCAAATAAATACTCAAAGTTGCCCAAACCCACGAATTGAGCAGACAAGCCAAACGGGTCAGGGATAAACAACGATTGCCAAATGGCCTGAGCGGCAGGATAAAAGAAAAACACCGCCGATATTAATATCTGCGGAAACACCAGCATTACCGGTAGTAACCAGCCTTTGAATGTGACTCTTTTATCCATGCGTTGAAGTAATAGAGGGTCTGTTACGACCCTCTACACACTATTTACACATCAAATAAAATGTGGCACTGGGCTTGGATAGCGCCAGGACAACTATCTATTGGCCTGTTCAAAGCGTCGTAGCAGCTTATTGCCACGTTCAACTGCACTGTCCATCGCTGTTTGTGCATCTTTATCACCAGTCCAGACAGCTTCGAGCTCTTCATCAATAATGCCTCGAATTTGATCAAACGACCCTAGTCGCAAACCCTTCGAGTTTGCCGTGGGTTGTTTAGCCGTCATTTGAATAACCGCGATATCGGTGCCTGGGTTAGCATCGTAAAAACCATCTGCTTTGGTTTTATCACCGGCCGCAGCTGTGATGGGCAGATACCCAGTGTCCTGATGCCACTTCGCCTGAATGTCATCGGTTGATAAAAAGCTTATAAATTCGCCAACACCTTTATATTCCGCATCATCGTGCCCAGTCATCACCCAAAGCGAAGCGCCGCCAATAATCGTATTTTGTGGTGCGCCTGCGGTGCCTTCCCAATAAGGTAAGGGTCTAACTTCAAAATCAAATTTGGCCTCGGCTTTAATACCAGCGTAGCCAGCGGAGCTTTCAGTGAACAAAGCACATTCGCCTGCGCGGAAATTTGCACCACCTTCATTGCGTCTGCCGGCGTAGAAAAACTTGCCTTCCTTTGCCCAATCGCCCATGGTTTGAATGTGCTTCACTTGTAATTCACTATTAAAGGCAAGTTCGGTATCCATACCTGCAAAACCGTTGTCTTTGGTTGCAAACGGCACATCGTGATAAGCAGATAAATTTTCTAAGTGAACCCAGCTTTGCCATGCCGTTGTGAGCGGGCATTCACTACCAGACGCTTTAACCTTATCTAACACCGCATCGACTTTTTGCCAGGTTGAGAGATCAGTATCAGGATCAACCCCAGCAGCTTGCAGTGCATCTCTATTTACCCAAAGCACCGGTGTAGAAGAATTGAACGGCAAGGAGAGCATGTCACCTTCGGTTGTCGTGTAGTAACCTTTTACGGAACCTATGTAGGCGTCGGGGTCGAATGTGGAACCAGAATCAGTCATGACTTCATGTATAGGCTTAATGGCACCCTTAGCGCCCATCATGGTGGCTGTACCGACCTCGAAAACCATTAATACATGGGGTTGTTCTTTTGCTCTGAATGCGGCAATACCCGCATTTAAAGTTTCGGAATAATTGCCTTTATGTGTAGCAACAACTTCATACTCGCTCTGGCTGGAATTAAAAAGGCGCACTTGCTCTGCGACCAGTTCACCCAGACGGCCTGTAAAAGCATGCCAGAATTGAACCTCAGTTGCAGCCCATGTGGACGCACTCCAGGTGGACGTTATTGATAAAGCTATGCCTAATATGAGTTTACTCTTCATTTCCTACTCCATTTTCTTTCGATTAATTTTTATATTATTTAGCCCTTTGGGTATTTGTGCCCATTAGCTATTAATACCTATGGGTATTCACGCCCGATTGGCGAGCCCTACTTTTTTCCTTAGTTACCAACTGCGATTAAAACAAGAACACGAGCGAATGGGTACGAATGTGCCAAAGCCCTCGAATACATGTTGATACGGTCGGTATCTGATGTCAAATCTTTTCCTATTTACTGAAGATTTTGGCAAAGTCATATGACGTGTGAATGACACAGCGACGAAGTGTTTAAAAGACTGTACATGCTTTCAATTCTTGAACACTGTCCTAAGGCATTGAATTTGGATCACAAAAAATACTATTCGTCTACTTGATTACAGAGGGCGCCAGCATTACCGGATGCCTACGGCTTGCACTGGATGTGCACTCAGGCTACCAAGCTACAGCAATTTGCAGCTATTCAGGCTCAGTTTAACCATGCAGTACTTTACGGTAGCTAATGCAGCACGAACTCCAGCGCAACACCTGGATAGTTGATTCCACCTCCTTCTTCAGCGAATAGACCAAAGACGGTTGAACGATGGAAGATCGAGTATCCAAACCAGGTATTATCCAAAATGTTTTCACTTCTCACACCAACAAGGCTCAACAATCCACCGATCGGAAACTGAACCGACCATTCAAGATAATGCACCAGTTCTTCAGACTGACTGGGCGCAAAGTCTCGCTGCTCCGATACCGGTATGCGTGAAACATAGCTTAAGCCCTGCCCCAAGCCGAACCTTAAGGGCAATTGAGCTGGAAACCAGCGAGGCGACCATTGCCTATAGACTTTCCAGTACGCCGTAGTACCAACACTGTCCGGTTGGAAGCCTTGTTCATCAAAATATTGCAGCCCAAAAAAAAGCACAACATCCGCATCAAAACCAAAAACTGAATCAGCCACCTGACTGCCAACACTGATACCAGTATGGAAGGTACGTTCCTCCGATCGATCGAGCAGAAACAATAGACTAGGACCAAAGTCTGCATCGGATGCGAAGCCAGATTGCAATTGCAGATAGTAAGGGCGATCGGCTATATTTTGAATGACACTCGAGAATGACGTTGCGAAAACAGGTGAAGCCGGCACACAAAGCGCGAACAGGAAGAGGATTTTTAATGGAGTCAAGTCTTTCATTGCCACATTGCATCAAAAAACCTTCTATATGGCAATGGAAGAGCTGACCCTACCTACCCTAAATGCTCTGCCAACATATTCCAGACAAATTCCACCCCAGTCATAACTTACCTTATGTGAACCCCGTAACTTTTGGCTAACCTCGTTACGTACGTACGCTTTGAAAATCAACTAGCTAACGCTGTGCTTACGATTTTTGTACATGTTTCGACGCCGCTCCTGAATTCTCAACGTAGCCTCGTCAGAGCCGTCGTGTACCGAATCGAACCAACGATCCCACGGTGCATCCACATTTCCATAATTACATTCAAAGTACTTGTGATGTAGTTGATGGTGAAAATCAGCAGATTCCATTATCGCTTTATCTTTAATCAGCAGCTTTTCAAAACCTGAGTGCGAAAACGCCGGAGCCATGCAACGCGTGTACAAATGTAGCAGCATGATGACAGGGTGCGAAGCCACAATGAAATGAATCAGCACAGATGAAATATAGAGAATGTGCTCCACTGGATGCATTGACATTCCAGACCATGGCCCAATATGTATATTGAAATGATGAAGTCTATGAAATCGAATAAATAACGGGGGCCAATGCAGCAGACGATGAATAAAGTAAAAGTGCGATGATAGAAGAACAGGTAGAGCTACCAGCCAAGCTAAAAAAGCAAGCGCATTTTCAGTAAATGATAGTACCGGAATAACTCCGTTTGCTACGCCCCAGAAATACAATACTTCATAACAGCTCCAAACACTCACACCACTAACAATGCTCCAAAATATATTATCGTGTACTTGGTGTCTAAAAGTGAATTTCTTGCTTTTTTCCATCTCCTCGCGTGGATCAAACTTCAATTGTTTACCTTGCGCTTTAAATGTATAAAAAAACAAGTGCAAGCCGCCAGCCACTACTATTAGAAGGCAAGTATTTCTTAACAACACCGGCACTATCCAATGCAGTGAAAGTGTTGTCATCTCGGAAGTATCCGGAAGCAAATAGTTGTAGACACTGACTGCCATCATGAGAAACAGCACGTTTCTGGTGACCGTAACCCAACGCTTTGTAAGCGATAAAAAAGCAGCCATCGGTCTGGCCGGCCAATCAAATAGGGGTGAGAATACAACCGGGCCTTTATGGTGCCAGATGCTGTCGTGGTGACTTATGGTTTTCTGTTTTTTCTCTGTCATAAGCGTTGCGCTCTTAGATATTCAGCTCGTGACTGTATCGAGACCGATTGAAAGTGAGTAAACTGCGTTGAGTTGCAATTCATCTCCATTTATTTGAGAAAGCTTGACTATATTACCGCTCAAACATATTGTAAGACAAATTTACTGTTTGTAATCGATCAGCGTTCTTGACATTACGCTTAGATTAGAACTAGATGCTTGGCATGTTGAATACCAACACATATGACTATTCAGGCCAGTTTGCCGTGGTCACTGGCGGCTGTAGTGGCATTGGTGCAGCGGTTACCCCCAAGGCAGGCCAAAACAAGGCCATAAAACAGACTTACTATCTGGTTGATCGCACTATCACCACTGAGCTTATTAACCTTGCTGCGTTCCCCATGCGAAATAACAATCAAGCCTTTATTTTGCAGCAGCTGCATTGCTTCACGCACGGCCGGTTGACCAACATTATACCGCACCATTAGATCGCGTTCTGACGACATTTTGTAACCCGGCTGTAGGTCACCAGATTCAATGCGATCTAACAGAAGTTCAAAAACCTGATCGCCCAGTTTTTTACGAACGATGGGAGTAGTTTGCGTGCTCACGGCTTGTCAGGTGATGCGTTTAGTGCTTTCCGCAATTGCTTTGGGTTCAAATACACGTTTCCAATCGTCTTTGAAAAGCATCGGCTTGCCATTGACAATTGCCTTCTTGCAGGCATCTGAAAACTGGCCTTCCACCTCATCAAATATTACGGCACCGAGTATATTCATGTGTCCAAGCAGAAAATCTCGTGCAACCTGTTTATCTACACCTCTTGCGACAACCTCATCCATTGCCTCTCGCATAACGGTTATCAACGACGCACATACCGTTTCGAAAAGCCCCGGTTCTAATAAGGCCATTTGCTAATCAGACACTCTATGCAAACTATCAACTGGCGCATAGATCGTCTTGGCAATGGCTTCGCCGAGTACGTAGGACTTGACACTTTTTCCGAATGTTAGAGGCATTGGTATTGCTTCTACTACTCGGACGATGTCGCCTTCGCAATTAACCCAATATCTTCCAAGCACCCTAATGGACCCACGGCAGG
>CAYSZH010000056.1:15719-25847 GCA_964435305.1 uncultured Granulosicoccaceae bacterium | reverse complement strand
GTTTCCAGAACCGGATTTTGAATCCGGCGTGTCTACCAATTTCACCACCCCGGCAACACGCGTCATAGTTTAGTGAACTTCGGCGCCTACGTAAAGATAGGCATGAAACTAAGTGATTTTCATTTTGAGCTTCCAGATAATCTGATCGCTCAGTTTCCGTTGCAAGAGCGCAGCGCCAGCCGCCTGCTGGTGCAGGCAGGCCCAAGCTTGATACATGCACATTTTGTTGACCTGCCACAGCTGTTACAGCCGGGAGATCATCTCGTGTTGAACGATACACGCGTCATTGCGGCCAGGTTATATGGACAAAAGAGCAGCGGCGGCAAAATAGAGTTGCTGATCGAACGTGTGGATGGTGCTGATGAGTTGCTCACCAAAATACGGGCAAGTAAATCCCCCAAAGTGGGCTCGCAGCTGATCATTGGCGATGCGCAGGCGACGGTACTGGGGCGACAGGATGATCTGTTTCGTGTGCGTCTGAATTTACCAAGTGGCCAGAGCATCGAGTCATTCATTGAAAGCGCAGGGCAGTTACCGCTTCCGCCTTACATCCAGCGGCAGCCAGATAAGATCGATGCCGAACGCTATCAAACGGTATTTGCAAGAGAATCGGGTGCCGTGGCCGCCCCCACAGCCGGTTTGCACTTTGACGCTGCCTTACTTAAAGCACTATCTGATCATGGCATTACCCACAGCTTTATTACCTTGCATGTAGGTGCGGGCACATTCATGCCAGTGCGAACCGATAAGATCGATGAACATGTGATGCACCCTGAGCGCGTAAGCGTATCGGAACAGACGGTTGCGGATGTGCAAGCGGTAAAGGCACGAGGCGGTCGGGTGATTGCCGTGGGCACGACCTGTGTTCGATCACTGGAGGCCGCCTCAGCATCGGGAGAGTTGCGCACCTTTCACGACGATACGCGTCTTTTTATAACACCTGGCACAAGCTTTAATACCGTGGATGGCATGATTACCAATTTTCACCTGCCAGAATCCACCTTGCTGATGCTGGTGTGTGCGTTTGGCGGTTATCAGTCCACGATGTCGGCCTATGCCACCGCCATTGAACAGCAGTACCGGTTTTTTAGTTACGGCGATGCCATGCTGCTATGGCCACACCAGGAACTTTGAGGGAATTGGATCAGTGACAATGCAATTTAGCCTGCTTGCATCCGATGGGAAGGCGCGCCGTGCAAGGCTTGAATTTGCACGCGGCACAGTGGAAACGCCCGCGTTTATGCCGGTTGGCACCTATGGCACAGTCAAGTCGATGACACCAGAAGATGTACATAGCATTGGTGCTGAAATTCTGCTTGGAAATACGTTTCACCTCTGGCTGCGGCCGGGCACCGATATCATCGAAAAACACGGCGACTTACATGAATTTATGCGTTGGGATAAGCCGATCCTGACTGACTCCGGCGGTTTTCAGGTTTTTAGCCTGGCCAAACTGCGTAAGATCGATGAGAAAGGGGTGACCTTTCGCTCGCCCATAGATGGCTCGCCGGTATTCTTAAGCCCTGAGGTCTCTATGGACATCCAGCGCAAACTGGGCTCAGACATCGTAATGGCGTTTGATGAATGCACACCTTACCCTGCAACCCTAGAGCAGGCCCAGCATTCGATGGACTTGTCTATGCGCTGGGCAGGTCGTTGTAAAGAGGCTCATACCAAGTCGAACAACCCCAATGCCCTGTTTGGCATTGTGCAGGGCGGGATGTACCCCGAGTTAAGAGAAGCATCGTGCAAGGTGCTAGTGGATATTGATTTCCCCGGCTACGCGGTGGGTGGCCTGGCGGTGGGTGAGGAGGCATCGATACGCGAATCCGTACTGGAATCGACCTTGCCGCATTTGCCTCAAGACAGACCACGCTATCTGATGGGAGTGGGCAAACCAGAAGATATCGTTGCAGCGGTGCTGCGCGGTATCGATATGTTCGATTGCGTTCTGCCAACGCGCAACGCCCGTAACGATCACCTTTTTACGCAGTTTGGTGATATTCGGCTGCGTAATGCGCGCTTTCGAGAGGATACCGGGCCTGTCGATCCCGAATGCGGCTGTTATACCTGTCAGAATTATTCACGTGCCTATCTGTATCACTTATCCAAGTGTGGTGAAATTTTGGGATCACGCCTAAACACCATCCACAACCTGTATTACTACCAGCAGCTGATGCGGGAGTTGCGTGATGCCATTGAGAGTCAAAATCTTGATTCCTGGGTTGCCTCATTTCACCAGCGTCGGAGCGTGGAGAGGCGCTGAGACTGTGGCATAATTGCGGGTTACGATCGATCAGCAAATAGAGAGCAGCTATGGAATTTTTTATCAGTAACGCATACGCACAAGGCGCCGGTTCACCAGGTGGCAGCCTGTTGGGATTTCTACCACTCATTCTGATGTTGGTGGTGTTCTATTTTCTGATGATTCGCCCTCAGCAAAAACGCATGAAAGAGCATAACGCTATGGTTCAGGCGCTTAAAAAAGGCGATGAAGTGGTACTTAATGGTGGAGTGGGCGGTACCATTACCAAAGTAGGTGATGCCTATATGAGCCTGCAAGTGGCCGACAATGTTGAAATCAGTGCGCAAAAATCCGCAGTGGCCGCATTATTGCCTTCAGGTACCTTGAAAGACATTTGATTCGCCTTACATTTTCTAGGAACCCACCGGGTGTTTTCGAGTCCTTTTGGTGTGGTTTGTAACTTTAGGCAAGTGACCTGATCAGTGCTCTATGACTAACTCCAACCCGATGTGGAAAATCCTGCTGCTCGCGTTTATCGTGCTGGGCGGCACCTTGCTTGCGCTTCCCAATTTGTTCGGCAGCGATCCAGCCGTTCAAATTTCAGGCCGTGGTGCCGATTTGCTGCCAGAGCAGGCGGCTGCAGCCAGAGCGGCGATCCAAAATTCAGATCTGTCTGGAGTGGAGTTTCGCGAAGAGGAGAACCGATTTCTAGCGCTTTTTCAATCTGAAGAAGATCAGCTCAAAGCGCGAGATCTTGTTCTTGGAGTCGTTGAACCTGCCACCACAACAGTGGCACTGAACCTTGTCTCAGCCAGCCCCAAGTGGCTGCGTAGCGTATCCGATCCCATGTACCTTGGCCTTGATTTACGTGGTGGTGTGCACTTCTTAATGGAGGTGGACATGGAAGCGGCAATCGGTTCAGCACTTGAACGCTATGTCAGCGATTGGAAACGTGAGGTGCGAAGCGAAGGTATTCGTGGTGTGTCCATTCAACAAAAAGATGGCGAAGTCACTGCACGCTTTAGAAACGAAGAACAGCGCGACAAGATGTTCAACATCTTTGGTGAAGAAGGCTTTGACCTGGATATGAACACGCGTGAAGAAGGCGAATTTGCTTACGTCGAAGCCACACTGACTCAGCAGGCAGAAGATACCGAGCGACGCAGCGCCTTGCAGCAAAACATCATCACATTGCGAAACAGAATAAATGAACTGGGTGTATCCGAACCTGTTATTCAGCAGCAGGGGCTTGAACGCATCGTAGTTCAATTGCCTGGTGTTCAGGATACTGCCAGAGCAAAAGAAATTATTGGTGCTACCGCCACGCTGGAGTATCGCCTTGTCTATGGCAGCTATGCCGATTGGGCCGATGCGGCTAATGGCAACGTACCAGGTGGAGCACGCTTATATAAAATGCGCTCCGACGGATCGCCGATTCTCTTGTACCGAGACATTATTGTTACTGGTGATCAGATCAAAGATGCCTCTTCAGGTTTTGATCAGCAGTCGGGCACACCAGCCGTATTCGTTAACCTTGATGGTGCGGGTGCCAGACGAATGCAGGAAGTTACTCAGGAAAACGTCAACAACCTGATGGCCGTTGTGTATTCGGAAAATCGCGTAGACACACGTATTGTTGAAGGTGAAGAGGTACGCGAAACGGTCAAGACTGAAGAGGTTATCAATTCTGCGGTAATTCGTGATGTGTTGAGCCATCGTTTTCAAACCACAGGGCTTGATGGACGTGAGGCGACCGACCTTGCGTTGCTGCTGCGTGCAGGTGCACTCAAAGCACCAGTAGAAATAGTTGAAGAACGCACTATTGGCCCAAGCTTGGGTAAAGACAATATTCGGCAGGGCTTTATGTCAGCCTTGGTCGGCTTGGCATTGGTGTTGGTCTTTATGGCCTGGTACTACCGCATTTTTGGTGTTGTTGCGGGGATCGCGCTGGTCGTTAATGTCGTTCTTATCGTAGCGGTTTTATCGTTTCTTCAGGCAACACTTACTTTGCCGGGTATCGCCGGAATTGTACTGACAACGGGTATGGCGGTGGATGCCAACGTACTGATATTCGAACGGATTAGAGAAGAATTAAGAGCCGGCTCTTCCACACAAGCTGCGATCTCTGCAGGTTATGACAAAGCATTTGTCACTATTGCTGATGCTAATATCACAACATTAATTGCGGCCACTGTCTTGTTTGGGCTGGGCACAGGCCCTATCAAAGGGTTCGCCATTACGTTATGTATTGGTATTTTAACTTCGATGTTCACTGCCATTTTTGGCTCTCGCGTAATAATCAACGCGATTTACGGTGGCAAGCGCGCAGCAACGCTTGCTATCTAACGATACTTTAGAGCCGGAAAACCCACTATGCGAAATCTGATTGGCAGCAATATCAAATACGACTTTATGGGTAAGCGGAAAATCGCACTCATCGTGTCGGGCACTCTAATTGTAATATCACTGTTGGCACTCCTCATCCGCGGGTTAAACCTGGGTGTTGATTTTACCGGCGGTTATACCATCGAAGTAGGGTACCAATCTGCACCCGATTTAAATCAGGTGAGAGCGGTGTTAACCGAGGCCCAACTGCCGGATTTTGTTGTGCAAAATTTTGGTACCAGTACCGATGTGCTTATCAGAATGGCACCGCCAGAAGATGGCACCGGAGCCAAGCTCAGTGGTGATGTTCTAAAGGCGCTGGCCACCACCAGCGATGCTGAAATAGACATGCGTCGAGTGGAATTCGTTGGCCCGCAAGTGGGTGAGGAGTTACGCGAAACGGGCGGCCTTGCCGTACTTACCGCGCTGTTCTTTATTGTTATCTACATCTGGTTTCGATTTGAAAAAAAGTTTTCGGTAGGCTCGGTGTTAGCGCTGGTGCACGATGTGATTATCACGCTGGGTGTGTTTGCGATTTTTCAAATTGAATTTGATTTGACGATTCTGGCAGCGATCCTGGCGGTTATTGGTTATTCGCTTAACGATACGATAGTGGTGTTCGACCGTATACGAGAAAATTTTAGAGCGATGCGACGGGGTACGCCCGCAGAGGTGATGAATGCATCGATTGGTCAAACGCTGTCACGTACTGTCATAACTTCATTTACCACGTTAATGGTGCTGCTTGCCTTGTTTTTATTCGGTGGCAAGATCATTAATGGCTTTGCTTTAGCCTTAATTATTGGCGTTATTGTGGGTACCTATTCGTCCATCTTTGTCGCCAGTACGGCTGTACTGGCCTTGGGTATTACCAAAGAAGACATGATGCCTGTTGAGAAAGAAGGCGCTGATTTCGACTCAATGCCATAGCAGCTTGTGCCTTACCGAGCTGGCTGGGCGTCTCGTGCCTTCACCAGCGGTTTCATGATTTCAAGCATTTGATGGTGCACTTTTGGTGTTGCGGCAATCAGTTCGCCACTGTCTTTCCAGTTGTCCAAGCCGTGCAGGTCATTAATTAAACCACCGGCCTCTCGCACCAAAAGCGCGCCTGCGGCGACATCCCAAAAATTGATACCGTACATCCAAACACCATCGAGCCTGCCCGATGCCACATTAGCAAGATCAAGCGCAACGGAGCCGGCACGCCTGATGCCGCCGGACTTCTCGGTGTAGTGGCGCAACGTGCGTTGATAAAAATCCAGATCCTGGCCGACTCGGTAGGGGAAGCCTGTGCCAATGAGCGCGGTTTCAATATGTTTGGTTTTACTCACCCGCAGGCGTTTGTTATTCAGCCAGGCACCTTCACCGCGGCTTGCGGTAAAAAGCTCCTGACTCACAGGGTTGTAAACAATACCCTGATCGATACGATTTTTATGCAGTAAGGCGATCGATACACTGAAGTAAGGGTAGCCGTGAATAAAATTGGTGGTGCCATCAAGCGGATCAACAATCCAGCAATATTCGGCATCGGTGTCACCGATAAGCCCGGATTCTTCACCGAGCACGGCATGATTTGGGTACGCTTTTTTAAGTACATTGATAACTTCTGCCTCTGCCGCGCGATCGACGTCGCTGACGTAATCGTTTCGTCCCTTGTTGTCGATTTGTAAAGTATCGACACGGTCCATATTGCGGGTGATGACGTTGCCAGCTGCGCGGGCAGCGCGAATGCCGATGTTCAGCATTGGGTGCATAGTGATCGATCAGTGAGGTGAGGAGGCCTTATTGTAATGCCAATTGTACCTTCAGATCCCGACTTTGCTTCGCATTAGGTAAAATGGTGTATGCAAACAGAACTGTCATTTGTGCTGGTTAGCACAACACATTCAGGCAACATCGGTGCTTCAGCGCGTGCAATCAAAAACATGGGCTTTACCGATCTTCGTTTGGTTAACTGCTGTTCCCATATGACCAAAGATGCCATTGGTCGCGCATCAGGTGCCGATGATGTATTAAAAGAGGCTAAACGATACGGGTCACTGGATGAGGCTGTGGCCGATTGTCAAATCGTCATCGGTACCAGTGCGCGTGATCGGCATTTAGCTGTTCCTGTGCAAGATTGTCGAGACATAGCGATAGAACTTGCGCAAGCACCCGTGCGCGACAATACGCCTGCGAAAGCCGCGCTGGTTTTTGGACGAGAGCGATATGGGCTAACCAATGAAGAGATGGATCGTTGCACTCGCTTGCTGCGCATTCCCTGTAACCCCGACTTCAGCTCGCTGAATTTGGGCAGTGCGGTGCAAGTGGTGTCATATGAGTGCGCGCGTGCTCTGCAATCGGTGCCGGCCGTGGCGGTAGCAGATGAAGAAGCGCCTGCCAGCACCGATGCCATGCAGCACTTTTTTGATCACTTACAACGGATTATGGTGGCCACTGGTTTTCTGGATCTGGACAAGCCACGGCATTTAATGCGACGTATTCGGCGTTATTTTGAACGTAATCGCCCAACGGACAAGGAACTGAACATATTGCGAGGCATTTTGTCCGCTACGGAAAAACCTTATCCACCAAAAAAACCTCAGTAAGTGACCTAAATTGGCCAAAGAGCGTACAATAACCTAGTAATTTGATCGGAATTAATTCCACAGGATTTTTAACATGTGGCAGCTCATAAAAGAAGACATCACCTGCATATTTCAACGCGACCCTGCAGCGCGTAATGTGTTTGATGTGCTCACCTGTTATTCCGGCGTACACGCCTTGCTGTTTCATCGCCTAAATCACTGGTTATGGAACTGTGGTGCACGCTGGCTGGCACGTTGGTTAGGCTCGGTGGCGCGCTGGCTCACCGGCATCGAAATCCACCCGGGTGCAAAAATTGGCCGCCGGTTTTTCGTGGATCACGGTACCGGTGTGGTTATTGGTGAAACGGCCGAGATTGGTGACGATGTGACGCTGTATCAAGGTGTGACTCTGGGTGGGCGTTCGCTTAATGAAGGTAAGCGTCATCCAAGTTTGGGAAATAACGTTGTGGTCGGGGCTGGCGCTAAAATTCTGGGTCCATTTCTGGTGGGCGATAACGCTCGAATTGGCTCAAATGCCGTGGTGCTAGACCCAGTACCAGCAGGCGCAACAGTAGTCGGCGTGCCAGGAAAAATCGTTCGCTGTGCTGAACCAGATGCCAATTGTATTGAGATGGTTAAGTCGAATTTAGCACCCGCGGGGCCTGCATTTGAGGCCTATGGCGTGTCCTCGGAAAATGACGATCCTATCGAATCAGCGATAAACGCATTACACCAGGAAGTCGCCGCGTTACGGGCAGAACTGGCTGATGTGCGAGGGGATACGCAAGCTTCACAGAACGAACGCACCGGTACGGAACAGTAGTTTTGCCGCGCTTTATAATAGTTGACTAAATTAGTAGGAAATGACACTATTTGGCCATATATCAGATGAAGTGTGATCTCATATGAAATTGACCACAAAAGGGCGCTATGCAGTTACGGCTATGCTCGATCTTGCCTTGCATGCGCAGTCGGGTCCGGTATCTCTGGCGGAGATCTCAACACGGCAGGAAATATCACTCTCATACCTTGAGCAGCTGTTTTCAAGGTTACGCAAGAGTGGCCTTGTTGCCAGCACGCGAGGCCCTGGCGGCGGCTACCGAGTGTCGCGTGAACTAAGCGATGTGGCCGTGTCAGAGATTATCGCGGCTGTTAACGAAACAGTCGATGCCACACAATGTGCCGGCAAGGAGAATTGCCTGAGCCACGGGCGCTGCCTCACACACGATTTGTGGGAAGGTTTAAGTGCACAAATAGAAGAATTTTTAAGTGGCGTGTCGCTGCAAGATCTAATTGATCAACACAGCGTAAAAACAGTATCTATTAGGCAAGATCAACTGTTTGTACAACACGACAGAAACAGATTTGCCGAAGCGCAATAGCGACTTGAAACTTTGCTTACGACTATTTTGCTTACAAATATTAAGTTGACGAAGTTGGCAGCTACAATTAACTAAAAGGTGATGACTAAAGTGAGTTCGTTGAATATACCCATTTATCTCGACTATTCGGCTACCACACCTGTGGATGAGCGTGTTGCAGCCGCCATGGCTGAGTGTCTTACTATGCAAGGTAACTTCGGTAACCCGGCATCGCGTTCGCACCCATTCGGATGGAAAGCAGAAGAGGCGGTTGAAAACGCACGACGCAACGTGGCTGAGCTGATTGGCGCAGTGCCTAAAGAAATTGTCTGGACATCTGGTGCTACCGAATCGGACAATCTGGCGATTAAAGGCGCGGCGCTGTTTAATCAAAAGAAAGGCAAGCACATCATCACCATGAAGACAGAGCACAAAGCGGTGCTTGATACCTGTCGACAGCTAGAGCGTGACGGTTTTGAAGTGACTTACATGGACCCAATGGAAAACGGTCTGCTTGATCTTGAACAGTTTAAGAAAGAGATTCGAGAAGACACTACCGTTGTGTCAATCATGCATGTCAATAACGAAATTGGAGTTATTCAAGACATCAAGGCAATCGGTGCAATTACCCGTGAGAAGGGCATTATTTTCCACGTCGATGCGGCGCAAAGCCCAGGTAAAGTGGCCATCGATGTTGACGAAATGAATGTTGATCTAATGGCACTCTGTGCTCACAAAGTGTATGGACCTAAAGGTGTTGGTGCTCTGTATGTGCGACGTAAGCCTCGCGTGCGGTTAGAAGCACAAATCCATGGTGGTGGTCATGAGCGTGGCATGCGTTCGGGCACACTCGCCACTCACCAGCTGGTGGGCATGGGTGAAGCGTTCCGTATCGCTCGCGAAGAGATGGCCACAGAAAACGCTCGCATGCGCCAACTACGTGATCGTCTCTGGGACGGCGTAAAAGATATGGAAGAGATCTACTTAAACGGTGATCTTGATCAGCGCATTCCAGGCAACCTGAATATCAGCTTCAACTTTGTTGAAGGTGAGAGCTTGATTATGTCGCTGAAAGACATTGCGGTTTCCAGTGGGTCTGCCTGCACCAGCGCAAGCTTAGAGCCGTCTTACGTGCTTAGAGCCATTGGCCGTAATGATGAACTGGCGCACAGCTCTATCCGCTTCACAATGGGGCGTTTTAGCACTGAAGAAGAAGTCGATTTCACCATTGAAAAAGTGCGTGAAGCGGTTGAAAAACTGCGTGAGCTGTCACCATTATGGGATATGCACAAAGAAGGCATCGATCTGGACTCAGTTGAATGGGCGCATCACTAGGGTCTGTGCTCATCGGGCGTGCCCCACCAGGCGTGCCCCACTAGGCGTATTGATATAGAGAGACGTTAGCGGCGGTGCTATTCTGCCGCTAACGAGATAAAACTGCGACAATGGCACTAATTTGCGTTGTTTCAGTCCAAAACAGTGTGAAATTAGATAGCAATGACAGTGGTTATTCAGATAAACGAACAGTTTACGAATAACTGGTTAGACAAACGAGAAGTTAGACAAACAA
>CAYSZH010000056.1:0-15619 GCA_964435305.1 uncultured Granulosicoccaceae bacterium | reverse complement strand
AGAAGTTAGACAAACAAACGGCATTTTTGGAGAAGTAACATGGCATATAGCGACAAAGTTTTAGATCACTACGAAAACCCTCGTAACGTGGGTGTTCTTGATAAAGACGACCCGAACGTAGGCACCGGTATGGTTGGTGCCCCGGCTTGTGGCGACGTTATGCGTTTGCAAATCAAAGTTTCTGACGACGGTGTTGTAGAAGATGCCAAGTTCAAAACGTATGGTTGCGGATCAGCTATTGCATCCTCATCACTGGTTACTGAAATGGTAAAAGGCAAAACACTTGACGAAGTGGCTGCGATTAAAAACGCGCACATCGCAGAAGAGCTTGCACTGCCACCAGTAAAGATTCACTGTTCTGTTTTGGCTGAAGATGCGATTGCTGCGGCTATTGCTGATATCAAAGCCAAGCGTGAAGATACAGCTGATCAGAAAGAAAGCGCCTGATTATTTAAGTTGGCTGCTCTAAGCAGTCCTTCTTGATAATTTGCTTGTTAGTTTAAGCGACAAATTGAGTGGCAGTTTGATTTGCAGACTGTCCGACCACTTGGTTGGAATAATTAAACTACTAGTCTTGTTAGGCCTTTATACCTGGAGTACCTTTTGTTTGAAGCAATTACGGTTTGTGTAATTAAGGGTCTGAAAGAAAAGGGAGAGTACAATGGCAATAACCATCACAGATAAAGCGGCCGACCATGTTCGGCGCTGTTTGGAGAACCGCGGGAAAGGTGTTGGCCTGCGCTTGGCTGTGCGTACCACCGGTTGTTCTGGCATGGCTTACGTGCTTGAGTATGCTGATGAAGTGGCGGCCAACGATGAGGTGTTTGAACATGATGACATCAAAGTAATCGTGGATGCTAAAAGCCTTGTTTATCTGGATGGAACAGAGCTCGACTTCGGTAAAGACGGATTAAACGAAGGCATTCAATTCAACAACCCGAACGTTAAAGACGAATGCGGTTGTGGTGAGAGCTTTAATGTTTGAACGACTTTAATAATTGAACGACTTTAAATATATAAACGACTTTAATAGTTGAAAAAAATGCACCGGCATTATGCCTGTCGGTCCAAATTGTTGTATCTAAACTAACGGCCCATATGTGGGCCGTTTTTTTCGCAAGCCAGCCCTAATGCAAGTTGATTTTTCAGACAACTACTTCGCTTTATTCGAGTTACCGGTGGGCTTTGCTGTGCCTACAGATCACCTGGATACACGCTACCGCACACTGCAACGCAATTTACACCCCGATAAATTTGCCCAAGGCACTGATGCTGAAAAGCGTTGGTCAATGCAGGCTGCAGGTTTTGTTAATGAGGCTTATCAGACCTTGTCCAAACCATTAAAACGGGCGGCGTACCTGCTATCGTTAAATGGCATATCGGTGGATGAAGAAACCGATACCCAAATGTCGCCCATGTTTCTCATGGAGCAGATGGAATTACGCGAAGCGATTGAAGAGGCGCCTGGCAAAGATGATCCGTACGAGGCTTTAGATAAAATAGCCAAGCAGCTGCGTGAATCTAACAAGAACACAGCGGCCGAATTTGAACAGGCTGCTGCTAAAAACGATTGGCAAACCGGGCGTACAGTCGTTAGGCAATGGCAGTTTCTGGAGAAGCTGGCGACAGAAGTCAAAACTGCTGAGGCACGGCTTGATGATGCTTGATCAAACTACTCAAAGGGCGGTTTAACTGTGGCGTTATTGCAAATCGCGGAACCGGGCCAGTCACAGGCTCCACATCAAAAGCGTTTAGCGGTGGGTATCGATTTGGGTACCACCAATTCTCTTGTTGCCAGTGTCAGAAGCGGCCACGCTGCCGTTCTTATTGATGACAACGATCAATGGTCAACTCCTTCTGTTGTTCACTACGGCGCCAACGGGGTTGAGAAAGTGGGTGATGCGGCAGTTGAACAGGCAATTAAAGACCCACTGAGTACCATCCGTTCGGCCAAGCGTTTGATGGGTAAGGGTGCCAGTGATCTTGAAAACAACTGGCTACGTGAACACTATCGATTTGATACAGAGGCGCAAGCGGTGCCGGCATTTGTTACCGCTGCGGGTAACAAAACGGCGGTTGAAGTTTCGGGCAGTATCTTAAAACACCTACGCGATATTGCAGAGCGAACCTTAGGCGGTGAGTTGGTAGGGGCTGTTATTACCGTGCCTGCCTATTTTGATGATGCTCAACGCCAAGCGACAAAAGATGCGGCCGCTTTGGCAGGCTTACAGGTGCTGCGCCTATTAAACGAACCCACGGCTGCTGCGGTTGCGTATGGTTTGGATGCCAAGCAGGAAGGTACCGTGGCGATTTATGATCTTGGTGGAGGCACCTTCGATATATCGCTACTTAAAATGAATCGTGGTGTGTTTGAAGTTTTGGCAACAGCCGGTGATACATCGCTCGGTGGTGATGATATCGACAATGCAGTGGCCGATTGGATGCTGGCAAAGGCGGGTGTGTCGACAATTGAAAGTGTAGAGGGGATAAACACGGAGAGCGTTCAACGCGAACTGCATGCACTTGCCCGGCAAGTTAAAGAAGATTTATCGTCAGCTGATAATGTTAGTTATACCTTGAGGTTGAATGATGCTGTTAATGTTGAGGGTGCATTGTCGCTTGATGAATTTAACGACATCATTGCACCGCTGGTAAAACGTACCCTTGCTCCGTGTCGGCAAGTATTGCGAGATGCGGGTGTGGATAAACAGGATGTGTCAGCGGTTGTTATGGTAGGCGGCTCTACTCGAGTGCCACAGGTTCGAGACAAGGTGAGCGCGTTTTTTGAGCAAGAACTCTTAACCGATATCGACCCTGATCAGGTGGTGGCTGTTGGCGCGGCTATTCAGGCAGATGTACTCGCGGGTAACAAACCCGATAGCGATCTTTTGCTGCTTGATGTCATTCCATTATCGTTGGGGCTTGAAACCATGGGTGGCCTGGTAGAAAAGGTCATTCCGCGTAACACCACGATCCCAATCGCCCGAGCGCAGGAATTCACCACGTATAAAGACGGTCAAACTGCCATGGCTTTACACGTGGTGCAGGGCGAGCGTGAATTAGTATCCGATTGCCGCTCGCTTGCGCGGTTCGAGTTACGTGATATCCCACCAAGAACGGCTGGAGCGGTGCGCATACAGGTGTTGTATCAGGTAGATGCGGATGGTTTATTGACTGTTAGCGCACTGGAAAAAGAAACCGGCACGCTCGCCAGTATTGACGTAAAGCCCTCGTACGGCTTAAGCGAGAGCGAAATTGAAGATATGTTGCGCGCCTCTATGGATAATGCCAGTGAAGACATGTTAAAACGTGCGTACGCTGAGCAAAAAGTGGAAGCTCAGCGCGTATTGGAGGCCATTGGCAGTGCATTGGATGCTGATGGTGATGCGCATTTATCAAAGGATGAGCGTAGTGCTCTGGATCAGCTTGTGATCGATGTTGAACAAAGCCTTGATCAAGACAGTGGTGATGTCATCAAGCAGGCGGTCAGCAAGCTCGAAACGGGGAGCGCTGAATTTGTTGAACGGCGAATGAACGCCAGTGTCCGCACACTAATGGCTGGTCAGAAATTAAATGAACTTGAATCGTCACTGGTAGCAGATGACGCAATTAACCCAGAAACACAGGATTCTTAAGAGAGCATAACCATGCCCACTATTACCGTTAAAGCGCATCCAGAAATTTGCCCTGAAGGTGCACAGTTTGAGGCAACACCGGGCGTCTCTATTTGCGATGCCATGCTGCAGCAGGATATAGACATTGAGCATGCCTGCGAAAAATCCTGTGCCTGTACTACCTGCCATGTGCATGTGCGAGAAGGCTATGACAGCCTGGATGAAGCGGATGAGCTTGAAGAAGATTACCTGGATAAAGCCTGGGGTCTGGATACTGAATCGCGCCTGAGCTGTCAGGCCATCGTGGCCGATAAAGATCTGGTTGTAGAAATTCCTAAATACACCATCAACATGGTGTCGGAGAATCACTAATGAAGTGGACCGATACACTCGACATTGCCATTGAACTTGTCGATGCGCACCCGGATGTAGACCCGCAGTTAGTACGCTTTACAGATCTTCATGCCTGGGTTATGGCGCTGGATGGGTTTGATGATAAGCCGGATAATTCTTCTGAAAAGATACTTGAATCGATTCAGATGAATTGGATAGATGAGAAGGATTAAGAAAGCGCAGTTTACTGTGTAAAGACAGCCCGACGCCATATGCCAGGCTTTCTCGTATGTCTTGAGTCGCTGCACCCTAGAATGGGATGCGAGATAATATTTCCTCTGCCACAGCTCTTACCAAATTAGGAAGTTGAAGTTCCTGCTCCTCAGGGACCCTCGCAGTGACTCGCACTGTAACGTTACCGTCTCTGGCTAAAACGACGGCTTCTGGTTCAGGGAAGCGATCTTCGTCAAAGTGGACAGCCACCAATTTCCCCCCAATCGTGTCGGTTACGGCCGTGCTATTTCTATCTAGAAATTCCTGAATTGGGTCAGTGCCGAAGCGGTTAGTGTCAAACACTTCCGTTTCGATAAAATAGTCCCGTTCAAGGGGAGGTGTCTCCACAATAGCCTGGCATTCTTCAGAACCGATAATAGTTGTATCCATATCCACGCTTATGTTTGTGGTATTTGCGCCAAGTATCGACATGAGTTCAACTGGATCGGCGCCGGCAACACCTAGGCTGTTGTCATTACACACATACCAGGCTGTAGGTGACGGTAGCTCACGTGGTTCAAAGCTTATGCCTCGCTCTATCATTAGATCAACCAGAGATTCAAGCGTTTGTATTTGACTTAAAGAATCACCGGTAAAGCCTATGGTCTCCGGTATCCAATTTACTGTCAGTGTGGATATCAGGCCGTTGGTTTGCGTGGAACGTATATGTGCGGTGGCAAATGTGCTATCAACGATTAGAACATCATAGCCGTCCACTGTTTTTTCAATAAATGGGAGTGGATTATCCGGTCTGCTTTCGTTTGTGGAATTGATACGCTCCAAAAGATCCTGAAGACGATCGGAGTCTTCTATGTAACTTAAAAACAGTGGTAGTTCTACACCGTCTTCCGTTGCGTCAATTTCTTGCTGGATATTACAAAGTTGAGAATCAGCAACAAACCCTCCTGTCATATAAACCACTGGAGCGTTAGCAATTAAACCAAGGTCGATTAAGTCTTGAGCCGCTAAGGCGCCAGCGATGGGTGCGTTTTCGCACAGGCTTCTTGGCAGCACACCATCTCCGTCTAAATTTGTAGTGACTACTGGAGGCGCTGGATTTACAACGGGTGGATTTGGATCAGTTATGAATGGGTCTACAGTTTCTGTGTCGTTCGAGTCACTGCAGGCTGTGATGAGTATTAGGCTGCACAAAGTGGAGATGAGTTTCATGTTTACGTCCGCGAGTGTTATTGAGTGCTTGCTCTGTATGGCTTGAATCTCGTTCTCCTCTGTGTGAGAACGTGATTTTGGACCTAAAGCTAACAGAGGAGTTGTATAACGTCATTTATCCGATTGGGTGACACCCCATATGGGTGAGTGTCGTTGTGGTGAAATATTTGAGGGGAAGAAATTGTGCTTAAATCATGGAGTTAGAATTTGAGCGATGTACCATTCATGGGATGAAATTGGCTAGGTATGGATAGAAGTTGAATTATTATGTAGTACCAAATGGGGTACGTATTTTCCTAAGCTATCTTCAATTTAATTTGGTGTAGCGTCACTAAGTTCTTACACGTCGAACTTCAAACAGTGACGAACAAGGGGATTTTACAAGGTTTGGTGTGTCAGAAAACTATATTGACTAAACCAATTTTTTAAAGTATCCGGAGAGTTCGGCGTTCTATTTGCAATCCGTGATTCTCGCTAGTTGTACTATGTGAAGTTACTTTATTTTTCCCTAAACGGACCAGTGGAAGAACCCATTATCAAATGAGACTGCAATAACTTGGTTTCTGGATACAATGACGGGTCATCAATTTGCCCAAGTAACATTTGTGCGGCGAGTACGCCGGCTTCTCTTACAGAAGAACGTGTGGAAGTGAACTGTGGAACTGTACCACCGTTGTCAAAGTAGGAGAGATCATCATCATGAATAATCACGGAAACATCTTTACCGATTATCAGTCCCGCTTGGCTTATTGCGCGTCGGATACCCAACGCAACAATATACGATGATACTAAAAAGGCGCTGGGTGCGTTTTCTTTTGCGAGTAATTCATTAGCCGTTTGATACCCGTAAGGCTCAGTAAGCTCGGCAGCAGTCATCAGTGATAAATCCTCTTTTAAGCCGTTCTCGCGCAGTGCATCGAGGTAGCCGCATCGCCTGAGCCAAGCGAAACTGAGTGCTTCTTGTCCGTTAACGAATGCGATGTTTTTATGTCCAAGATCAATCAGCAACTGGGTTGCCTGTTTGAATGAGCTGCGATTATTCATGTCTATCCAGTTGTAGTTTTCATTACTGTCGCTGACACGACCATGTACAACGAAGGGCAGGCCTATTTCTTTTAACAGGCTTAAGCGGGAATCATTACGCATAGGTGAATGTACGATGAAACCATCAACCGCGTGCTTTGCTGCAATTGATCGGTATGTGGATTCTTCGTCTTTAGATTCCGCTATGGTGAGCATCAGCTCATAGCCAAACGCGTTGTAGGTCTGGCTTGCTCCAGCGATAAATTCAGCAAACACAGGGTTGACGACATCCTGCTTGGTCTCAACTGGTATGACATGACCTATGGTCATTGCCTTACCTGTGGCCAGGCTCATGGCCCGCATATTTGGGCGATAGTTGCCCTTTGCTGCAGCGAGCTGCACGCGCTTACGTGTCGCTTCGCTGACTTCGGGGTAGCCGTTCAGGGCTCGGCTCACAGTAGTCTGTGAAAGTCCCAGGTTTTCAGATAACTGTTTCAGATTCATATGTGTAGTGTACTTTTTCTTGCGTTTTTTGGCTGTTGCTAAAAAACCAAAGCGCTTTGAGTTTAAGCGGCAAATATCTGTTTATACAGCCTTTTTACTTATTAAGAGTGTCGTCTGAAATCCAATTGATAGTGCGCTTAAACGTAAGAATATGTGCATATTGGCTCAATAAACGCTTGACGAGAAAGGGGCGATGTAGAATACTAAATTATCCAAGGCGCTTTGGATAATTGCTGATTTCACTCAAAAACGAATCAAATCAGTTGGTTGAGGCGCCTCAATCATGGTTTGGAGGAAGCATGAAAACTATTTTCAAAAGTGCGCTGATAGCGAGCGCAACCGCGGCAGTTGTAGCCAGTGCCTCAGTGTCGGCCGCTGACTTACCCTTTGCACCTGGCGAAGGGGATTTCAATTGGGCCAGTTATGAAGAGCTGAAAAAAACCGATTTAACAGGCGAGAAGGTGACCGTTTTTGGTCCGTGGACCGGACCCGATCAGGAAACGGTTGAAAGTGTTCTTGCCTATTTCAGTGAAGCCACCGGCGCTGAAGTCACTTTCACTGGATCCGATAGCTTCGAACAGCAGATTGTTATCGATGTGGAGGCTGGGTCAGCTCCGAACATTGCTGTGTTCCCACAACCAGGTCTGGCAAAAGATTTGGCATCCAATGGTTTTTTATCAGCGCTGGGTAGCGACACTGCAGATTGGGTTAAGGAAAATTACGCTGCTGGTCAATCATGGGTCGATTTAGGCACCTATGCCAACCAGGATGGAAATGATGAGTTGTTCGGTTTCTTTTTCAAAGTGGATGTCAAATCGCTCGTTTGGTACTCGCCTGAAAATTTTGAAGATGCTGAGTATGACGTTCCAGAATCAATGGAAGAACTGAAAGCACTCTCCGATCAGATCGTTGCCGATGGTGGCACACCTTGGTGTATCGGTTTAGGGTCGGGCGGTGCAACTGGATGGCCAGCAACCGATTGGGTTGAAGACTTGTTGTTGCGTACCCAATCAACAGATGTATATGACCAATGGGTTTCAAACGAAATCTCATTCGATGATGAGCGTGTTGTTGCAGCCATTGAAGAATACGGTGCATTTGCCCGCAACGATGATTATGTTGCCGGTGGAGCAGGTGTTGTTGCATCAACCGATTTCCGTGATAGTCCGAAGGGGCTGTTTTCGTCTCCTCCGCAATGCTATATGCATCGCCAGGCATCCTTCATACCTGCATTCTTTCCTGACGGAACTGTCGTAGGTGAAGATGCCGATTTCTTCTACTTCCCTGCTTATGCCGAGAAGGATCTTGGCTCCCCTGTTTTGGGTGCTGGAACTCTGTTCGCCATTACCCAAGATAGCCCTGGCGCTAGAGGGTTAATGGCGTTCCTGCAATCACCCATCGCCCATGAAGTATGGATGGCGCAAACGGGTTTCTTAACACCGCATAAAGGAGCTAACTCAGACATGTATGCAAATGATACGCAGCGTGGGATGGGGGAGATACTGCTTGGCGCAACCACCTTTCGTTTCGATGCCTCCGATCTAATGCCAGGTGGTGTAGGTGCAGGCTCATTCTGGACCGGGATGGTCGACTATACGGGCGGTGAAGATGCAGCAGACGTGGCCAAGGCTATTCAAAATAGCTGGGACGCGCTCAAATAAAATGGCTTGTCCTTTAGGTTGGCTTGTTATTGAAGTCGATTGGTTTTTAAAAAGGTAACAGTGATGACAGGCGCTCACGCTCTTTGGGTAGCCTGTTTTGAATAAGCATGCTTAGCACGCTGTTGCGAGTACCAAGCGCAAAAAAGGTCAAACACCGTAACGAAAAATTGCGGTGTTTGCCCCTTTAGCGGTAAATATACTGATAAGAAAGATGCCGCTTTAATCATCCTTTGGGGGTAGATATGCATCCTGCATTGCAAGGCCTGTTAACGATAATCATTGGAGTGAGTGGCTGCGTTGGCTACTTTTATTTTTCGAATCAATTTCTCGATAAAGTGTTGTTTCCGGCGAAAGGGCCAAAGGCAGGTCAGAATATTAATCGGGCGAATATTGTTCGTCCGTGGTTATTTCTGTTTCCAGCATTAGCAGCACTGGGCTTGTATCTGGCCTATCCGGTCATTGAAACTATTCGCCTGTCACTGACTGAACGGCTGCCAGGTAACCAATCTCAATTTGTTGGTTTTGCGAATTACCAACAATTGCTCGAAGAGCCCAAGTTTTGGGAAGCACTAACCAACAATATGTTTTGGCTGTTAGTGGTTCCTGCGTTCTCCACAGCGTTTGGGCTGTTGGCGGCACAACTATCCGATCGTGTTCGATGGGGCAATATCGCAAAATCAATCATATTTATGCCAATGGCCATTTCCTTTGTAGGCGCTGCCGTGATTTGGAAATTGGTTTATGACACACGGCCCATTGAACAGGATCAGATTGGTGTGCTAAACGCGCTTTATTTATTTTTTGGTGGCTCTGAACCTAACACCTGGTTGACGATACCTTTCTGGAACAATTTTTTTCTGATGATAGTACTGATCTGGATTCAAACCGGATTCGCCATGGTGATACTTTCTGCGGCATTGCGTGGGGTTCCAGAGGAAACCATTGAAGCGGCTATAGTCGATGGTGCAAATCCTTTTCAAATATTTTTTAAAATAAAAGTACCTCAGATAAAAGGCACAATCGTTGTTGTCTGGACGACCATCACCATTGTCGTGTTAAAGGTTTTCGATATCGTTTTTGCCATGACAAACGGGCAGTGGCAGACACAGGTTTTGGCGAACTACATGTACGATAAAATGTTTCGTGCTAATGACTGGGGCGTTGGCAGTGCTGCAGCCATGGTTATTATGTTGTTGGTGTTGCCAATCCTGGTTTGGAATGTGTACAACGCTCGAGCGGAGATGCGCTAATGGATAACATCGCCGGTCAAAAGTCATCGCTCGTATGGGCTGTGCATCTCTCTCTTATCTTTTTAGTGTTGCTTTGGTTGTTCCCCACTGCGGGTTTGTTTGTATCGTCATTTCGCACCTCAGACCAGATTTCATCCAGTGGTTGGTGGCAGTCGATGAGTGCTTCGCAGCAAAACTTAACCTTGCGAGCCGCGCGCAGCGCTGAGCAGGTTGAAATGAGGGGTAAATTTGTTATTCAAGGCAACTTGTTCGAAAAACAAAAAGACTCAGAAATTTCTGCCTGGGGTATTAGCTCGAAAGCGATATCAGATTACAAACCTGGTGAGACAGCGGAATTTAGAAAAGGCGGTGCCATTACGGTTCAGTCTAATGGCGATTACGTTATGGAGCATAGTGAAGCGTTTACAGGTAAGCGCGGCCCTCGTGTGTTTGTAACAGCGACAAGTGCGCCTGAATTTACGCTGCGTAATTACGATAACGTGCTATTTGATCAAAAAAACGCTGAAGGTATGGCTAAAGCGTTTTTCAATACGCTAACAGTCACCATACCAGCCACCATCATTCCCATTCTTATTGCGGCCTTTGCCGCTTACGCTTTGGCATGGATGGATTTTCCAGGTAGGGCCTTACTAGTTGCGTTTGTTGTTGCCTTGTTAGTGGTGCCATTACAGTTGGCGTTAATACCTCTACTCAAATTTCATAATCAAATTGGTATTGGCAAAGGATACATTGGTGTCTGGCTGGCACATACGGGCTTTGGCCTGCCATTGGCTATTTACCTTTTACGAAATTATATGGTGGGTTTGCCAAGAGATATCATAGAGAACGCCAGAGTGGATGGTGCAACGGAATTTCAGATATTCACGAAAATTATACTGCCACTTTCGTTTCCAGCTTTAGCATCGTTCGCTATTTTTCAATTTTTATGGACGTGGAATGATTTGCTGGTGTCACTGGTATTCCTGATTGACTCCAGCGGTGAAACCACCGTTATGACAAAGCGCATTATTGAGCTTTTAGGTACCCGTGGCGGCAACTGGGAAATATTGGCCACATCGGCTTTTGTCTCCATTGCAGTTCCATTAGTCGTTTTCTTTGCCATGCAAAAATACCTCGTGCGTGGTTTATTGGCAGGCTCTGTAAAGTAATGAAGGTGAGTATGAACAACAATGCAGCGATAGCTTATCCAAGCGATGCAATTGATAAAGAATGGTGGCGTGGCGCTGTTATTTATCAGATCTACCCACGCAGCTATCAGGACACAACGGGCGATGGTATAGGTGATTTACAAGGTATTGTTAAGCGCTTGCCTTATATTGCTGCTCTGGGCGTTGATGCCATATGGATATCGCCTTTCTTTACATCACCAATGAAAGACTTTGGATACGATGTCAGTGACTATCGGGGCGTTGACCCGATGTTTGGCACACTGGATGATTTCGATCAGCTCATTGCAGCAGCACATGCACTTGGCATAAAAGTCATCATTGATCAAGTACTCAGTCACACCTCCGATCAACATGCCTGGTTCAGTGAAAGTCGCCAATCAGTTGATAACCCGAAAGCTGATTGGTATATCTGGGCCAACCCCAAAGCCGATGGCACGCCACCCAACAATTGGTTGTCCATTTTTGGAGGGCCGGCCTGGCAGTGGGATGCTCGAAGAGAGCAGTATTTTCTGCATAACTTTCTAACAAGCCAGCCCGATCTTAATTTTCATAACACAGATGTTCAGGATGCCTTACTTGATGACTGTCGTTTCTGGCTCGATCGAGGGGTTGATGGTTTTCGATTAGATACCATCAATTTTTATTTTGCAGATAAGTTACTGCGAGATAATCCTGCTTTGGCATTGGAAGAGCGTAACGGCTCAATTGCACCAAAAGTTAATCCGTACAATTATCAAGACCATGTGCACTCCAAGAACCAGCCGGAGAACATTGAATTTCTAAAACGCTTTCGTTCACTACTTGATGAATACCCAGCCGCGACATCGGTGGGTGAAGTGGGAGATGCGCAATATGGGCTGGAATTAATGAGTGAATACACGCAAGGTTCGGATCGGATCCACATGTGTTACTCATTTGAATTTCTATCTGCAGAGCGGCTTGACCCGAATCGATTAAAAGACATCTTTTCTCGGCTAGCAGAGGTGGGAGAAGATGGATGGCCGTGCTGGGCGCTAACCAACCACGATATTCAGCGCCATACCTCGCGCTGGTCGCTGGATGACGATGGCCGGCGCTTATATGTATTGCTAATGATGTGTTTGCGTGGGTCAATCTGCTTGTATCAGGGAGAGGAGCTTGGCTTGCCTGAAGCTAATGTAACGTTTGAAGCGTTGCAAGACCCCTATGGGATGGAGTTTTGGCCAGAATACAAAGGACGTGATGGCTGTCGAACACCGATGGTATGGGAAAGTGAAAAGCCTAATGGCGGTTTTTCCGATGGGAAACCCTGGTTACCTGTTGACCCCTCTCACAGGCAGTTGAGTGTCAACCAGCAGGAGAAAAATAACGACTCTTTACTCCATTATTATCGCAAAGCGATTGAGTTTAGAGCAAATCAAACAACACTTGTTAAGGGTGTGCAAACACCAATGCAGGTGAGTGGCAGTGTGGTGAGTTTTACACGATCACACGGCAGCGATGAAATATTCTGTGCATTCAATATGGGCGATCAAGAAGCCAATATTATGCTACCCGATGGAAACTGGACTTTATTAGGTGATGGTCTGGGCACCTGTAAAAGACAAGAAGGTAACCAAGCTCTTCTAAAAGCGAATCAAGGCTTGCTGGCAAGTAGAAAGTAAATCTGAGTACTAAAGATGGGAAACGGGGCAGATCAATGGCAAATTTAAAACTCAACGATGTCGAAAAAACCTATGCAGGGGCTGTTAATGTTCTTAACGGTATCAATCTGGATATTGAGTCGGGCGAACTGATTGTTTTTGTCGGTCCTTCGGGGTGCGGTAAATCAACGCTGTTAAGAATGATCGCTGGTTTGGAGAAAATAACCGGCGGAGAATTCACCATTGATGGTGTTCGTATGAACGATGTGCCACCAGCGCAGCGAGGTATCGCGATGGTGTTTCAGTCGTATGCGCTATATCCCCACATGACTGTTCGAGAGAATATGGCTTTTGCATTAAAGCTAGCCAAGAAAACACCTGCAGAAATTACCGAGGCTGTGGAAAAAGCGGCCAGTACCCTACAACTCACTGAATACCTCGACAGGCTGCCAAAAGCGCTGTCTGGTGGCCAGCGACAACGTGTTGCGATTGGGCGTTCTATTGTTCGCGATCCGAAGGTTTATCTGTTTGATGAACCCTTGTCAAATCTTGATGCCGCGCTGCGTGTTGCGACCCGTATTGAAATTGCGCAACTAAAAGAAAGTATGCCCGATTCGACCATGGTGTACGTCACACACGATCAGGTTGAAGCCATGACCCTGGCCTCCCGAATTGTTGTGTTGGCAAACCGAGGCATTGCTCAAGTTGGGTCGCCACTGGAACTATACGAAACACCTCAGAACGAGTTTGTTGCGCAATTTATTGGCTCACCGGCAATGAATCTGCTGGCAGGCCAGGTTGTTGAAACCGGAGCGAACACAAAAGTATCGGTCTATGATGGTAGTGGCGTTATACAAACCAACATTCCGACAACGGAAGCACAACGCGGCATGGCTGTGAATGTTGGTATCAGGCCCGAGCATCTTGAGGTGACGTCAGCCGTTGACTATGCGCTACAGGGGCAAGTTAATATTTCTGAAGCCCTTGGTGAGGTAACGCAGGTTTATCTGGACAAACCATCCAAGGGTGGCCCGGCCATCGCCAAACTCATTGGCATTCATCGTGATGTGAGAAACACGGTGATCAGGCTAACCGCAAAACCCGAACATGTGCACCTTTTCTCAGGCGAGCAGTCGCTACTCTACCAATAGGCTGTTGCTTGGCATAATAGAGCGTAACTGCTTAGCTTTTGCGCCTTATACAATCTTGAGTTTTACAAGCTGAAAAGGCCCACCGCATGGTGGACCCTTTTTGTTGTACCCGGATTCTGAACCCAGGAAAGCTGTTCGAGGGTTCAGACCTGAGCATTAGGCTTGCGCCTAATGCACCTGACATTTTCGCACCGCTGCGCTGGCTCGAAAACCACCCAGTAACAGCAGCACAATCAGGGCAATACCGCCGAATGCGCCACCGCCATTCGAGGTTGTATGACGAGCAGATGGAAAGGCCGGTTGATTTGCATCTTGCTGGCTCGATTTTATCGGTGCATTTGCGCGCTTTTCTCGTGCTAGTGCTTCACTCTCAACTCTGGCCTTGTTTTTTCGCTCAACCTTCTCTTGTTCAAAAATTTCATCACGAACCACAATCAACGAGGTGTAATCCGTAACCAAGCCATGCTCCAGCGCAACATCGGTTATACCCTGGCGTGAATCATCGGTTTCACCCACAATATCTTGCTGGGCTTGAAGGGCTTTGATAGTTGCAAAAGCCCAAAGCCGCTCTAGTTCAGGGTTGTCGGTATCGATTGCCGGAAATAGCACATCACTTTTAAACGATTTTTTCTCACCAGAAACTTCAGTTTTAATGGTGAGCTTGGCCGTGCCATCGCCTGTATATTTTCCTAACATAACCAGCTGCTCACCACGATAAACCCGGTTGAATTTTTCAGGAGTTAAGCTGTGGGTGCGTACACCATTGATAGATACGTTCAGATTATGCAATGCCTCGTGCGTGACTTTACTAGTCATTTGCATCATCAGGCCAACAATATCGTCATTGTTAGACACATTCATTGCGAAGCCCTCTGTGTGTTCGGTTAAGCCTTGCAGTAAAGGTTCATTGGCGCTGTTACCCATAATCGCGGTAAACAAGCGAACATCGACCGGTTCCATTAACTTTAAAAATCGTGTTAATTTTGTTGGCCCAATATTCGCGACACCGTCAGTGACTAAAAGCAATGCGGTGGTACGATCCCTATCAAGCGATTTAGCCGCTTGGTTTAAACCATCAAATAGGTTGGTTCCGCCACCAGCCTGCAGCGTATCGAGCCTTCTTAAAACTGACTCAACATTACCCTGGCTGGCTGTGAGATAGCCATTGGTCAAATCAGTTGCGGTATTGCTAAACGAGATGATCTTAAAGCGATCAGCCGAATTTAGTGTGCCTAATGAACGGCGAACGCCCTCGATCAGGCTGGCAAACTTACTTTGCATTGAGCCAGAGGTGTCCAGTATGAATATCCAATCGCGACCTTCTGTGATGGGGTTAAGATCGATGCCGGGCGTGAGCGTTAGCATGAAAGTACCTGTAGACTTATTGGGATCACGGTAGGTAACCAAATCGACAGCGCCGGGAAGGTTTTCTGCCAAGCGCCAATACACAACGATATCTTTGTCCAGGCTGTATGCTGCCGGTGCCGACCTTGCTACTGATTCGGAACGTTGTCCGGTCTCTATTGAAGGCTCTAATCCCGCCTCCTGTTCTATCGCGATAATGTCGGCATCACTCAGCCCAACACCTCTTGTTACGCCATTGCCTTGTTTTGAATCTATCACCACATCCCATACGCCGGCATCGGTTTGAGTGACAACGGCCTGGCCATTGGTCGCGCGGACCGCATCAATCGGATAAGCCGATCGAATTTTCATTTTAAAACTAAAGGCTTCGCTGACGGTGTCCGTTCGTGTCCAGAAGGCATCTCGCTCCTCATCCACGCCGCCGTCTTCTAGCGGATACACATAGCGTCCCATGGAATGATCAATACTTTGCTTTTGTAAATAG
>CAYSZH010000055.1:0-26056 GCA_964435305.1 uncultured Granulosicoccaceae bacterium | reverse complement strand
TCGGGAGATGTCATTGAGACGACGCGCAACCGCTTTGGCTACGGCACCATCGACCTTAATTTGAACGGCAAAGTTGATGAAGGTGAGAAAAAAGTCTATTTCGAATTCAGCGACTATTCCACCTCATATATCTTTCATGATTCGCCCACATAACGTGCCAGCGCAGTTACAGTCAAATTATTGTTAGTGTTTTCAATGATTTATTTGACTTTACAATAAGCTCAACTAATCTTATTGCACGTGCTCCGGATAAACATGGTGTCACGTTCTCACCCCCAATGTAGGGCTCGCCAGTCGAGCCCTTTTTTTTTGGCGGTCCTTTTTTTGTATACTCCTTACGTCCCACAACTATTAAGGTGCAGATAACATGCGCATGGATTACTTCGCTGAGCTTGTTGAGAAAGCCATAGACGGCGCCAGTGCCGAAGTGATCGCAGACGGCAGCAAGTTCGAAGCTGTGGTTATCAGCGATTCTTTTGACGGTGTCAGCCCAGTAAATCGTCATAAAATGGTGTATGCGGTGCTCGAAGAACACATCAAGTCTGGCGCCATACATGCGCTGACCATTAAGGCACACACCCCTGCAGAGCACGAAAAAAAATCGGCCTCCTAAGCCTAACTGTTTAATAAACCATTAAGGTTTGGCCCCCACCTGCCGCTTGTGGCCCGAAAATAGCTAATTTCCAATGACTTGCACGCCAATGCGCGTGCGCCAAGTGTGGAAAAAAGTTGGTTGCCGATACAGCCGTAGTTACACCCAGCAGTGAACAGTGGATCAATGGCCTTGCCAATGTGCTAAGCCTGACGGACTCTCGCGCCGATTCCAGCCTGCGCACGGTCATATCAAGTGATGTTAAAAATGACAAGCTGGCGCTTTTTCTGCCACCGGAAATGTCCGAACTGCAGCCGGAGAACCTACGCTATCTACATGCAATGGCCAGCCGTCACGGGTGCTTGCTGATTGAGGATCGACGTGCAATGGACGTTCGGCCCATTGTTGAAAACCGAGATTTTAAACCGCACTCCCTGGTTAAGGGTATCAGCCAGTTACTTCAGCAGACCGGTGTGCCAGGTGAGCAGATGTCATTATCGCGACCGCACAGGCTTAATCCTGCCAACCCATACATCGATCTTGTAAAAATCATCGATATGGCGGCCTTCAGCATCGCCAAAAGCAAACGGGTTGTGCTGCTCCCCAATGAAGCCATCGTTGCGGCCACAGGCAATGAGACTCACCCCATCAGCGCACATGCGTGCAAAATGACCACTGCAAAATTCGATACAACAGTCAGCTACTTTGACTCCCCTGGCTTTAAGGCTGTGGGCTATATTGCTGGCAATCAATTTGTGACCCATGTGCTGATTGGTGGCGGACCGCTGCGCACACCACAGCTGTGGGCGAACCATGAGGCCATGCAGAAGAACAAGTTCCGATTTCAATTGTTCCGAAGTGCTTATCCAGGTCAGGATTTCGGTTTGCTATACAACTCGTTTTATCTCGATTTGAACACGGCAACCCATCAACAGGTCAGCAACGCATCACACTAAAAGTTCGGCGCGGTAAGGTGTAAAAATACGCTAGAATCTGCGCTCGGGCCTGCTCAGTCAATATTGAGCCATCTGCATAGGCACAGATGCGAGCCAGCATTTCAATTCAAGCAAAACCACTTAATGGCACTCATCCGAGGACAGAAACTGAGCGTAGCATTTGGCGCTGTGCCAGTGCTCGATGACATCTCCTTTACCATCCACGAGCGTGAAAAAACGGCATTAGTCGGTCGCAACGGCGAAGGCAAATCCACTTTACTCAAGCTGCTGGCCGGTCTTATTGATGCGGACAAAGGCGAATTAAACAAACAGGGCAGCCTCAAAACCGCTTACCTGCCACAAAGCGTACCTACCGACCTTGTCGGCAGCGTGTATTCCATCGTCGCTGAAGGCCTGCCAGGCGTCGGTAAGTTACTCGCAGAGTTTCATCAGTTGTCATCCGACCCCGACAGCTTTGATGCCAAGCGACTGCAACAGGTCCAAGATCAAATAGAAGCGAAAGACGGCTGGACGGCAGGGCAGAAAGTGGAAGAGACGATTTCACGTGTGTCGCTAAAAGGTGATGCCGATGTTGCAGGGCTTTCTGGTGGATTAAAACGCCGCGTCCTGTTAGCTCAGGCAATTGTCTCAGCTCCCGATCTTCTGCTATTGGATGAGCCCACCAACCATCTGGATATCGGTGCCATTGACTGGCTGGAAAGCTACCTGAATTCTTTGAAATGCAGCGTGGTCTTTGTCACGCACGATCGCGCCTTTCTTAACAATGTGGCCAATCAAATTATTGAGCTGGATCGTGGCCTGCTGACGCAATGGCCTGGCAATTACACAAGCTATCAAACCCGCAAACAGGAAGCACTGGAAGTAGAAGCGCAGCACAATGCGCTGTTTGATAAGCGCCTGGCCGAAGAGGAACGCTGGATAAGACAAGGGATTAAGGCCAGACGTACCCGTAATGAAGGGCGTGTGCGAGCACTCAAGGCCATGCGCGAGCAGCACCGAGAACGGCGCAAACGATCAGGCACGGTAAACCTTGCCACTAACGAAGCCGACCGATCAGGCAAATTAGTATTTGAAGCTGATTCGCTCACCTTCGCTTATGAAAAAGCCTCGATCGTATCGAACTTGTCTGTCACGGTATTACGTAATGACCGAGTGGGCATTATCGGACCGAATGGCTGTGGCAAGTCAACGCTGATCAATTTAC
The DNA here is from genome assembly GCA_964435305.1 of uncultured Granulosicoccaceae bacterium. Taxonomy (GTDB): domain Bacteria; phylum Pseudomonadota; class Gammaproteobacteria; order Granulosicoccales; family Granulosicoccaceae; genus Granulosicoccus. The sequence continues at coordinate 23,304 of CAYSZH010000055.1, read as the reverse complement.
TACTGGGTAAACTCGAACCCACGTCAGGTTCGATTCGTCACGGCACGCAATTGCAAATTGCCTATTTCGATCAGCTCAGGACCGCCTTGGATCAAAACAAAAGTGCCGCCGACAATGTCAGCGAAGGCCAGGACAACATAGAAATAAACGGTGTGTCTAAACACATCATGAGCTACATGCAAGATTTTCTGTTCGCACCCGATAGAGCACGCGCCCCAATCACAGCACTTTCAGGTGGTGAAACCAATCGTCTGATGTTGGCAAAGCTGTTTTTAAAACCATCCAACGTACTCGTTTTAGATGAGCCCAGTAACGACCTTGACGTGGAAACACTGGAACTGCTCGAAGCGCTGATTTCTGACTACAAAGGCACCGTAATACTGATCAGCCACGATAGAGCACTACTAGATAATGTCGTTACACGCAGCCTGGTGTATCAAGGCAGTGGCAAATTTATTGACGTTGCCGGTGGGTATACCGATTTTTTAAGAGAGCTTGCAGAGTCCAATACACTCAAACCTGTATTCGGGGCTGAAAGTGCACACGATATTATTGATGTTCAGCCTACTGAAAGCCAGAGCGTAGCAGCGCCAACAGCTGCAAAAGCAGACAAGAGCGCATCGCCCACTAAGCTCAGCTATAAGCTCAAGCGCGAATTGGAGTTATTGCCGGAAACCATCAGCGCGCTTGAAAAAGACATTAACGAGTTGCATGAACGTATAGCCGCACCTGGTTTTTATGATGATCGTGCTAAATCGGACAAAGCACTTGCCGAACTTGATTCCAAGCAGACGGAGCTTGAAACAGCGTTTGAGCGCTGGGAAGAAATTGAATCCATGCAATAGTGTGAAACACATCACGTTAGGGCTGGGGCGCTGCGTGCCAAACGCTTTTTGCACTTTGCGACTAAACGTTTGATCTGCATCGGTAAGGTGGTATAACCCCCCTTTCTTTTTTTCCGATTGAGGGTGTATTCGTGGCTAGCCATTCCAGTATCAAATTAATAATCAGTTCGTTTGCGTTGATGACTCTTTTGGCCTGCGGAGGGAGTTCGAGCGACCCTGCACCCGAAGCTGATGCAGGAGCCGAAGCAGGAGCTGATGCTGAAGGCACAGATGAATCCAATGAAGACATGATGCAGGCCGTTAACGTAGACCCTGCCGATCTGCTCGTTGGCGTATTCGAAGACAGCGCTGTTGGCGGCATCCAATACGACACTGCCACACAATCCGGCATCACCAATGATGCTGGAGAATTCAATTACGTGGCGGGTGAAATGGTAACCTTTTCCATTGGCGATACAGCACTGCCTCCTGTTGCTGCAGCGCCGCTTATCCGGCCTGAAGATATTGCCGCAGGCACAGATGACCCAACAGCGGTGACCACCAACATTGCCCGCTTGCTGCAATCTCTGGACGAAGACGGTAACCCGGATAACGGCATTAGCATTTCTGCCGAAGCCGCCACGGCGGCAATCGCTTTAGATTTTTCGGCCAGTGTTGAAGACTTTGCGAACAACCCCAACGTCATTAACCTAGTGGCAAATTCCGGATCGTCCAATACCGCACTAATCAGTGCAGAAGATGCCTTGGCACATTTGAACGGCACAGATGCAACCGGTTCAGAACCTGATGGCGGCTCAGAAAGTGAAGGCGGTGCAACAGACGCTGAAAACAACAGCGATGATGCTGCAGGCTCCGCCATTATTCTGGATCTACGAAACAGTGTATGGGTGGATTCAAGCGAGACAGGCTGTGATGGCGCTGAAAATATCGTCACGCTCACCTACTCAAACACAGGCCTTTCCGGCGTCATCAATCGAGCCGAAAACCGCGGCAACGGCTGCATGCGTGAGGTCAATAACTTTACCGAAATGCCCTTTGCAGCAGTGGAAACAACATCAGGCTTTCTATTTGTTTGTGGTGGAGATGCGCTTTGCACCATTGACGAGCTGAATCGCGAAGAATTGATTGAACCGGGTGACCAAAGACATGACTGCACCAGCAACGGCCAACCAGTGTCCGCGCTGTATCGCATCATGCATGAAGCTGGAACTGATACTTTCACTGTGTACAACTGCCAGCCAGATGATGCAGACGTTTTTATACGCCAGTAGAGCGCTATATTCCATGGTCGCTCTCTCATGCAGCGGTAACTTAAAGCTAGCAACCCTTACATACGAATCAGACTTACAGGAGTATTTAGAAATGAAATCAAAAGTGTTTGCATTGTCTTTAGCGTTGTTTATGGCGAGTTGTGCATCTGTGCCAACGGTAGACTCACTTGTTGATGATGGTGGACAGGTAGTTGAAGGTGGAATCGGCTCACTCATCGGTGATGAGGGCGTTACTCTAGCGGCAGTGGATGGAACCTGGTACAGCTATCTCGCACCCGATGGCAGAAAAGAATCCTTCATCAAACCGCTAAACGCAAGAGAAACCCTTTCCTGGCGTTTCAATGAGGATGGTAAATTTTGCGAAATGCAATTTCGACCACGCACCGAGGTGTGCGACAGTGAATCCAGAATATTGGTCAAGACTAGTAAAAACACTTACCACGTATTCACTGATGGCGAAATAAGCAAATACCCATTCAAAGCGATACCAGGTAACGCTAATAATCTATAAATTGGAAAACGGATAAGGTGCTTACGCAATGGCCACGCCGTGGCTATTGCGAGGACAATCCCACCTCACGAATTGGCTTCAAACATTCGCCAATAACAAAACCACATAGAATACGTAACTGGCAATAGCCGCCATGCCAAACCAACGCGGGTAATGACCGGGCCTAAATCCGAATACCGTTAGTGCCAAGGCCAGCAACAGAAAAAAGATCGGGCTGATCAAACCAAGGTTAATATTCTCTAGTGGCACGACAAGCGCGCTTAACCCGAGTACCAGCCCCACGTTTAATAAATTTGAACCCACGACATTACCTACTGCCAGGCTCACTTCGCGACGCACCGTTGCTGCGACGGTGGCGGCAATCTCGGGCAAGCTGGTACCTACAGCTGTTACGGTAAGTGCAACAATAGCTTCTGGTACCTTAAAATAATCTGCCACACGCAAGCCACCCCAGATAAGCAATTCAGCACCAGCCAGTAACAAAAGAATCCCCGCAATGGTGAGCAAGATTGGGATCTTTAAACTGTTGTCTGCTGTAGTCTGGACAGGGCTTTCGGTTTGAGCAGTATCGACCGCAGAACCGTTCTCAGTTGAGGTCCCTTTAAATGCAAACACAAAACTGATACTCATAACCGCCAGCAGTAGCAGCCCATCAAGACGCGATACAGTGCCATCCATCAACAAGGCAAAACCCAATGCCGACAACCCGAACATAAACAACAACTGCTTTTGCAATAGCCGTTCGACGTTCAAAGCAACAACACTTGCAGCGATTCCAAGCACAACAGCACTGTTGATAATGTTTGAGCCAACGACATTACCCGCGGCTAAGCCACCATGGCCCTGCACAGCAGAGGCTACACTGACAAACAATTCTGGTGCACTGGTACCCAGGGATACTAGCAATAAGCCAGTTATCGCTTTAGGCCAACCCGCACGCTCGCCCATCGCCGTTACGCCATCAAGCAACCAATTGCCACCCTGATACAGCAGTAGACAGCCGAGAGTTAAGGCAATAGAGCTATACAACATAGAAACTTACTCTTTAGAATGAATTACCGGCTTAGTCTAATTCTTAGACCTACACGTAGAGATCAGATTGAAATGGCCACTTAGAAAGTGGGATAAGCGATGATCGCGGTAACAATGATCTGTTTTTGTACGATCTAAACGCTATCGCATCACTCAATCAGCAAAGACTCGCCTTGCATTGCCGCAGGCTGATCAACACCCATTAATTGCAAAATAGTCGGTGCTATCGATGTTAACGAATAACCGTTTTTAAGCTCCCACTCTCTCTCGTCATGTACCACGCAGGCTACTGGAAACGTGGTGTGCTGAGTATGTGGCTGTCCGCTTAAAGGGTCGATTAACATATCGGCATTGCCATGATCGGCAGTCAATACCACTGAGAACCCTTTCGCAATGGCTTTATCCCACAAACGCCCCACTTTCTCATCAACTGCTTCAACCGATTTGATTACAGCTTCTGGAATTCCGGTATGCCCAACCATATCCGCATTGGCAAAGTTAACCACTATCAAACCATGCTTCTGATCATCAAGCGCTTTTTCAATACCGGAAGCTACACCCTCTGCACTCATTTCTGGTTGCAAGTCGTAGGTCGCCACTTTCGGTGAATTGACAAGCAAACGATCCTCACCAGGTAAGGGATCATCAATACCACCGTTAAAGAAGAACGTCACATGCGGGTATTTTTCTGTTTCTGCGGAGCGCAATTGGGCAATTCCTGCTTCAGAAACAACCTGGCCCAACGTGGCTTTTGCCGCATCTTTACTAAATGCAATTGGAAACGGATAAGAAGACTCGTAACGCGTCATGGTAGTTAGTGATGCCGCTTGGTACACACCCCGTTCAAACGCATCGAATTCGGTAAAGGCCAGAGCTTCACTAATTTCTCGAGGACGATCGTTTCTGTAGTTATAAAAAACAACTTCCTCACCTGGTTTTATTGGCGTGTACGCATCGAGCACGGTGGCAGGTATAAATTCATCCGTTTTATCGTCGGCATAGGCTTGGCTCATCGCCGTTGCCGCGTCAGTTGCGCTTGCACCCTTGCCATGCACAAGCGCGTCAAAGGCTTGCTGCACACGCTCCCAGCGATTGTCACGATCCAGTGCAAAGTAGCGACCAATAACAGTACTGATATGCCCACCTGCTGCATTAAGCGCAGGTTCAAGCATCGCAAGATAACTTTGCGCGCTGTGCTGAGGTGTGTCGCGGCCATCGGTGATCATATGAACAACAGGTGTCACCTCATGCTGTGCACACATTTTAATCATCGCCAGTAAATGATCAATATGACTATGCACACCACCGTCTGATACCAGCCCTAACAGGTGTACTAAACCAGCACCCGCTTTCGCTCTTGCCATGGCGGCTGTTAGTGCTTCGTTGTCATAAAAACTGTTGTCAGCAATCGCATCCGAAATTTTTACCAAATCCTGTTTCAATACGGTGCCAGCACCCAAGGTTAGATGGCCAACTTCAGAATTTCCCATTTGCCCCGCCGGCAAACCCACGGCCTGACCTGAAGCTTCGATAAGGCAGGTGCGGTTAGAAGAATAGATACGATCGAGATTGGGTGTTTTAGCCTGTGCTACCGCGTTATTTAATCTGCTGGGATTAACACCCACACCGTCCATAATGATCAAAATGACAGGGCGACGTGGCGGTGCGTGGGTAAATGACATACCGTTGGTTTAGAGTTTTATGGATTGAATTGAATAGACCAAAATCAACGCCAGTCGATCTTTGGCGTCTATGGGCCTATGTCGTTAGGGTCTGCTTCGTCACCGTCTTCGTGATCAGTCAAGCTATTTCTATACCCGCCAGCAACCAAGGGCGTTTTTGTTGACGTTTTTTCAGCACTCGCCTCTTCAGTGTCATTTTTTGCGTCGACTGCTTCAGTTGCCTCTTTTGCACGCACCTTTATATAACGTGAAAAGACAATACCGACCTCAAACAGTAGCCACATGGGTACCGCTAACAAGGTTTGCGAAATGATATCCGGTGGCGTTAAAAACATACCAATAATAAAGGCTGCCACAAACACATAAGGCCGCATCTTCACAAGCTTATCTGGTGTGGTAGCGCCGGTAATCACCAACAGCACTGTGGCAATGGGGACCTCAAATGCAATTCCAAACGCAAAAAACAAGGTGATTACAAAATCCAGATACCGCGCGATATCCGGGCTGACTTGGACACCTTCCGGGGCCACATTAATAAAGAATTTAAATACCAGTGGAAACACCACGAAATAGGCGAACGCGCAACCGGCATAAAACAACAAGGTGCTGGATGCCAACAGCGGCGCTGCCAGGCGTTTTTCATGTGAGTAAAGGCCAGGTGCCACAAAGGCCCATATTTGATAAAGCAAAAACGGGATGGCCAAAAACACACTGAGCATTAACGCCAGCTTGAACGGGATAAAAAACGGGCTCGCGACTTCATAAGCGATCATCTCGGTGCCTTCAGGCAGAAAGCGCGATAAAGGCTCGGCCAACCAGGAATAAATATCGTCACGAAAGGGAAACAGACAGATAAAGAGGCCCACCACCGCCAACATCATTTTCATGAGGCGATCGCGCAGTTCTATCAGATGCGATAGAAAGCCTTGTTCTTCATTTACTTGATCGTCTGAGAAGGCCACGATGAATTCTCAATCTGTTAGGCGTAGAAGCCTATCACGAAGCGTTGTTATTGTTAGGTTCTGTCTTGGCAGACTTAGCCGTTGTTTCACTAACCGATTCTCTGGCGGATGAACCCACAGATGCTGCAGACGAGCTTGCCTCACTCTTCTGCGCTACCGGGGTCGAGCTTGCTGCTGGGTTATCAACCGTACTTTGCGACTGTGTTAGCTGAGCCGGAGGCGTCGCAGTGGTTTGCGTGCTTTCAGAGCTGCTTTCCATGTCGCTTGCATCGGAGAGCTCTGCAAAAGATTTCTCCGCATCGTTGATGGCGTCCGATGTAGAACTCTGAATGTCTTTACCCGCGGTGTGCACCATTTGGCGAAGCTCTTCAATTTGCTTTTTTTGATCACCTAGCAGCGCTTTTAAATCGCCTGACTCGAGCTCCCGATTGATATCAGACTTAACCCCACGCACAAAGCGCTGCGCCTTGGCCACGGTCTTGCCCACTTTTGCAGCAACCTCCGGCAGACGCTCAGGCCCAATCACGACCAGCGACACAATGCCGATCATCATGAGTTCAAGAAAACCGATATCAAACACGGATCAAGCCCTAACTGGTTAGCACTATTTGTAAGCACAAATTGTAAGCACAAGAAATAAGCACCACAAATTACACTTTCTGATCGTCTGTGGTTTTCTGTGCAACTGCATCTTCAACATCGTCTTTGGCATCTTCCAATGCGGCGTGCGCATCGTCTTCTTCCTTAACCGCTGACTTAAAACCTTTTACCGCGCCACCCAGATCGCTCCCCAGGTTTTTCAGACGTTTTGCACCAAAAATAAGCACAACTATAGCCAGCACAATCAGTAACTGTGGAACACTCGGCATCATGGTCAATCTTCTCCTCTAAACAGTACCACGAGCGGCCTTTTCCTCAATTCCGGAAAGACCCTCGCGGCGAGTAAGTTCATTAAGTATGTCATCAGGCCCAAGGCCTTTGTGGCTCATCATAACCAACATGTGAAACCATACGTCAGCAGCTTCCGCAATCAAGTGCTGCTTATCACTGCCTTTGGCAGCGAGTAAAAATTCTGTCGACTCTTCACCGACTTTTTTCAAAATTGCGTCATCGCCTTTTGCCATCAAACTGGCGACGTATGACGACTCCGGATCGGCAGACTTCCTACTCTCAAAGGTGTCAGCCAAGCGCTTAAGTATGTTCTCATCGCTCATATTGCGAAGCCTTTTTAACACTATGATGACACCAGGCCCTGATCTCAAGTGCAGTGTGCGTCAATTGCCAGCCAATTCACGATCAATTACGATAAATGTCATCAGGTGACTTCAGCACAGGCTCCGTCACTTGCCATTCCCCGTTTTCATCTAATTTACGATAAAAACAATGTGCCCTTCCGGTATGACACGCAATGCCGCCAATCTGCTCAACTTTCATCAGAATGACATCACCGTCACAATCCAATCGCAGCGACTTAACCCGCTGCACATGGCCAGATTCTTCACCCTTACGCCACAGCTTATTGCGAGAACGCGAAAAATACACAGCGTTGCCTGTTTTGGCGGTTTCACGCAGTGCTTCATCGTTCATCCATGCAACCATCAAGACCTGACCCGATTCCGCATCCTGCGCAATCGCCGGTATCAGCCCGGCGTCATTAAATGCCACGTCGTCAATCATGCAATTTCAACCACTTAGGGACGCTCGGGAGGGCAATTCTATCATGCGTATGGCACCAGGCATTCGCGCTTTTCGACAAGATTGAGTGATTTAGACCCAGAACACGCCAGCACGTGCCATAAAGCACATTTTTGCAAGATCCATCAGAGCCGGACTTCTATTCCCTGGCTGTGCATAAAGGCCTTGGCTTCAGCAATTGTGTACTCGCCAAAATGAAAAATACTGGCCGCGAGCACCGCATCGGCACCCCCGCGTAAAACACCGTCACATAAATGCTGAAGATTACCCACGCCACCCGAGGCAATCACCGGAATTTCTACCGCATCGCTTATTGCCTTGGTAACACCCAGATCGAAGCCGATTTTTGTCCCGTCGCGATCCATGCTGGTGAGCAGCAATTCACCAGCACCAAGTTCCGCCATTTTTTTTGCCCACTCAACGGCATCAATACCAGTCGGTTTACGCCCACCGTGCGTAAAAATTTCCCATCGCGGTGGTTCGTTCTCAGCGTTCACAGCTTTTGCATCGATGGCCACAACAATGCACTGTGAGCCAACTTTATCCGATGCCTGTTTGACTAAATCAGGATTGTGAACGGCGGCGGTGTTGATGCTGATTTTATCAGCACCCGCGTTTAGCAAACGCCTGACATCTTCAACAGCGCGAATACCACCACCTACTGTGAGCGGAATAAACACTTCAGATGCCACTTGCTCAACGACATGATGCATGGTGTCGCGATTATCCGAACTTGCCGTAATATCAAGAAACGTGATCTCATCGGCGCCGGCTTCGTTATAACCACGGGCCACACTCACAGGATCACCCGCATCGCGGATATCCAAAAATTTAACACCCTTTACAACACGACCTGCATCGACGTCCAAACAGGGAATGATGCGCTTAGCTAAACCCATTTAACTGTCCTTAGCCCTGTTTTGCTTATACATGACGTTTCTATCCCAGTTCATCAGCGCGTGTTTGCGCCGCCGCAAGGTCAATGGTTTTTTCGTACAATGCTCGCCCCACAATCGCACCGGCAACAGGCGTACCTTGCAATTGGCACAGCGCTTCTATGTCGTCCATATTGGTTACACCGCCAGACGCAATAACAGGGATAGAAATGTCATTAGCCAATAAGGCGGTGGCTTCGGCGTTGACCCCTTGCATCATGCCATCACGACTGATATCGGTGTAAACAATGGCGCTGACCCCGGCATCTTCAAAACGCTTCGCGGCGTCACTGGCCTGTAGCGATGAACTTTGGGCCCAACCTTCTGTGGCGACATAACCGTCTTTAGCATCCAGCCCCACAATGACATGTTCAGGGAATTTCTTGCACAACTGCTCCACAAAAGCAGGCTCTTTAACCGCCAGCGTGCCGATGATGAGATAACGCAAGCCAGCATCAATATAGTGCTGCGCATGCTCCATCGATCTAATACCACCACCCAGTTGTACGGGCACCTCAGGATGAGCCTTACAAATGGCTTCTACAACAGAGGCGTTAACAGGCTTGGCGGCAAACGCGCCATCAAGATCCACCAGATGTAAACGCCGTGCACCTTGTTCAACCCAGCCACTGGCAACGGCAACCGGATCATTTGAAAAAACAGTGTCGTCATCCATACGACCTTGCCTGAGTCGAACGCATTGTCCGTCTTTTATATCGATGGCGGGAATAATTAGCATAACAAGTTACTTCAACGTTATTTAAAAGGAATGTCGTTAAGTTGCATCACACATCAACTTGCCAGGAAACAAAATTTCGCAGTATCTGCAAGCCATCAGAAGCACTTTTTTCTGGATGAAACTGACACGCAAAGCAATTTCCACTGGCGACTGCAACAGCGATCGGGTGAGCATAGTCACAGATCCCCACCACCACGTCATCGCTATCGGGTATGCAATAGTAGCTATGTGCAAAATAGAAGCGCGCATCGTTCGCTACCTTGTGCCAAAGCGCATGGTCTTGAGACTGCCGCACAGGGCTCCAACCTAGGTGTGGCACTTTTAAACGTACACCGTTGGCATCAATCAACGGGTTTGCAAAACGCTTTACAGTTCCAGGAATAAGGTTAAGGCACTGAACACCATCGTTTTCTTCGCTATCGCTGAGTAGCACCTCCAAGCCCATACAAATACCTAAAAACGGGCGCGACGCAACCGCCTCTTTAAGGGGCTCGATCAGTTGGGCATTGGAAAGCGCTGCCATACAATCAGCCGCGGCACCTTGACCAGGGCAAACCACACGATCAGCAGAAGCGATCTTGGATGCATCAGCTGTCACCAGCACTTCGTCATCAGGGGCGACCTTTTCTACCGCCTTGGCAACCGAGCGCAGGTTGCCCATACCGTAATCGATAACGGCAATTCGTTGCATTGCTTATTTTGCTCCGGATTTATTAATGAGGGCGCGAAATTACAAAGCACCTTTGGTTGAAGGTAACTGCAATGCAGCACGTTCATCGACCGTACACGCCATGCGCAGAGCCCGACCAAACGCTTTAAACAGGGTTTCTATTTTATGGTGATCGTTGACGCCACGCAGCACATCCAGATGTAAAGTCGCTTTAGCATGATTAGCAAAGCCTTGAAAAAATTCCGACGTTAAGTCCACATCGAAATTCCCAACACGAGGGCGTTTGAAGTCAGCGTGAAAATGAAGACCAGGACGACCCGAGAAATCGATAACAACACGTGAAAGCGATTCATCCAGGGGCACATAGGCATGTCCATATCGAGCAATGCCTTTACGATCGCCCAAGGCTTGATCAAAGGCCATACCCAGAGTTATACCGATATCTTCCACACTGTGGTGATCGTCGAGGTGGGTATCACCATCGCAATGCACATTAATATCAAATAAACCATGGCGTACCACCTGATCGAGCATGTGCTCAAGAAATGGTACACCGGTATCGAATTGCCCTTTGCCTTGGCCATCAATATTGATGCTGGCTTTGATTTTGGTTTCAAACGTATCCCTTGATACATCTGCCTGACGTTGACCCACGACTAACTCCTAAACGTTGAGATACAAAGGATACACGCTCTATTTCGCATGGGACAGCCATGCGGTCACAAGTATTGCGCTGGCACTGCGCTACCACGGTGAAAAACGCACTTATGCCTCAATCCAAAATGTCACTGGGCCGTCATTAATCAGCGCTACCTGCATGTCAGCGCCAAAGGTGCCGCGTTGTACGCCAGTAAGGCGGGAATCGAGCGCGTCGCATAAGGCATCGAACAGCATTTTCGCCTCAGCAGGTGGTGCAGCCGTTGAAAACCCGGGACGCCGCCCCTTACGCGTATCGGCAGCCAAAGTGAATTGAGGCACTAATAGCAGCGATTTCTGTGCCTGCAGGACATCAAGGTTCATTTTCCCTTCTTCATCAGAGAACAACCTGAATTGGGTTAATTTATCTGCAAGCCTGGGCACGTTCTGCGAAGTATCGGCTGCTTTAACCCCAATGAGTGCAAGCACCCCAGCCTCTATTTGTGCGGTAACGTTTCCATCGATACTGACCGAGGCCTGGGTGACCCTCTGTAACAAGGCTATCATGCACATCTTCCCTATATTATTGATATTTATACCGTTTAAGTACTTTTCACAGGCAGAAGGCACGTTTTTATCAAAGACGCCAAAACCCAAAGTAAAGCCAAGTCGCGCAGCGCTAATGCCAGCGTGTGTGTCCGGTAGGCTATTATCACAGGCTACAAGCCACTGAAAAAACCTTTTTTACCACTGTCCATGCGCTCGATTCTGATTAATGTGCTGACCAGATTATTGGCCGGGCTGCCACTTCGCATCAATCAGCAACTTGGTTCCATGCTGGGATTTCTCGCCTGGCATTTACACACCTCTTTACGTAGCGTCACCGAAACCAATCTTGCCCTGTGCTTTCCCGATTGGGATACCGAAAAACGCACAAGGGTTGCGAAGCAAAGCCTGAAGGAAACGGGAAAAGCGTTGACAGAGGCACCCTGGATATGGCGAAGACCTGCTGCACAGGTGTTAGCCCTGGTGCAAGAGTCGCCAAGCTTTAAGCTTCTGCAAAAAGCCAGGGAAGATGAAAAAGGATTGTTGTTGGCCACACCGCATCTGGGCTCTTGGGAATTGTGCAATTTACCGCTGTCGACGCAGGCACCGCTGGTCTTTATGTATCGTTCACCACGAATGCTTGCACTGGAAAACGACATTATTCGCTGGCGGCAGAAAATGGGCGGCACACCGGCACGGCTTGATCAACAAGGTATTCGACTGGTATTAAGAACACTTCGCGGCGGAAATACGGTCGGCATTTTGCCCGACCAGGAACCCAACGCGAAAGGCGGTGTGTTCGCTTCCTTTTTTGGAGTGAGAGCAAACACCATGACTTTGTTCGCCAAACTCACCGCTAAAGGCAACGCCAATGTGTTGTTTTGTTTTGCCGAACGTTTGCCCAAAGGTGCTGGCTGGAAAATGCACTATCGAGAAGCCTGTAAGGACACGATGGATGCCGACCCGGAAATCGCAGCTAATGCACTTAACCAAAGCATTGAAAACTGCATACTGAAGCTGCCAGAGCAGTATCTATGGAATTACAAGCGATTCAGACAGCTTGAAGATGGAACCCGCCGCGACTATAAACGTGCCAGCCTTTCAAACCAATGAGTAACGATAGAATCCGAGGCATCATCACCTTTCAACGATTCCGTGCGTTCATTCCAGTAACGGGATAGAGTGGAAGCGTCGTTCTGTTGCGCAAAGTATTTGGCCAACTTAAGTTGTGCATTGACATCGCCCAGCCACGCTTTGTTTTCTGTCTCAAACTGTTCGAATAATTCTTCATCTACCGCCACACCTTGCTCTTGCAACTGACTCACTTGCGTTGCTGCCAATGGATCTCCATGTACAGCGGCCTTATTAAACCAGTAAAACGCACGCTGTAATTTTTCGTCATTACTTTCATCGGTCTCACCGCTGTATTCGTATGCCGCACTATTACCACCACCTAGAAAGTAATTGCCCAGTTGATACCAGGCTTCATGAAATTCCTGATCCGCCGCTTTTCTCAAGAGGAACAAGGCATCAATCGGGCTTTTATCAACGCCTTGACCGTTAAGGTAATAATCCGCCAAGGTTGTTTGCGCTTGAGGCAAGCCGTTTTGCGCCGCACGTTCGTACCATACACGGGCTTTGCTTATATTTTTTTCGACGCCATGCCCTTGTGCTAAGAAGTCGGCAACAAAAAACTGTGCCGCTGCATACCCTTGCTGTGCGGCCTGTTCGTAATAATAAAATGACTGTTCGGCATTAGAATCAAGGCCATGGCCTTGTCGGTAAAACTGCGCGAGCATTATTTGCGCTGGCGCGTAGCCATGCTTTGCGGATTGTTTTAGCCAGAGAGCAGCATACTCATAGTCCACTTGTAAAAACATACCCTCGGTATGTACCCTCGCTAACTCATACTGCCCTGCCCTGTCATTTTTTTCGGCCGCTTTTCGAAAGTAACGTAACGCAAGTTCGTGATCCTGGTGTCCGCCAAAACCACTTTCAAGCAGACGCCCAAGCTCAACGTAGGCCGGCAGGTAAGACTGTTCAGCCGATTTGGTGAACCACTTGACAGCGGTTTTACGATTAACTTCGCCCAGATACCCGGTGTTATACATTTTGCCCAACTGAAATTGATCTTCCGGCGAGCCAATATATGCCTTAATTTTTAAATGTTGTTTTAGCAGGAAGCAGGCAGTCTTATCGACCAAACCTGAGCTACAGGTGTGATGCATCGATTCGCCATAGGGGTTGCTGTGCATGGCGGTATCGGCCACGGCATGATTAACAGCAGCCATTAAGTAGAGCAACACCAAACTGCGCAGCAGTGCACAGCGCAGCAGGGCTGACTGAACGACTCTTGCGCCTGTTTGGTCCATCTTCATTCTAAAAACCCACGCAAACGGGAAATGACTCAAAACAGTACAACACACCACATGCCTTTGTCTGCCTTACTTGCCCTATACAAAAGTCAGTCTCCTGCGCTTGAAATTGCCGAGCTTGAAACAGCGCGTTATAAAGCGCACAATACCCCTGTGCGAGTCAAACCGCACACGATGACTCAACGGGGTGCCGCAAGGCTGAGAGTAGCTACAACCCGCAGAACCTGACCCAGCTAATACTGGCGTAGGAATTGAGCACCCACCCCTTTAGGTCATCAACTCTTAATTACTTTAATTTAGCGAAGTTATTCGCTTTTTATTGCGGATACATGGGTCGACTTGATTGCCAATAAGCTGTTGATTTATTTTCCGACTTAATTGTTGAAAAAATCTGCAGACAAATTTGCCAACCCATGCGCACACACAATTTGTACACAGGAGATGACCGTGTTTACTTGGCAGAGAATAAGCCGTATTGCTTTGACCCTTTGCATGCTTGCATTTATGCAACACAGCATTGCGCAGGATAAGCCCACATTAACCGTTTATACCTACGAATCATTTGTTGCTGAGTGGGGCGCTGGCCCGATAATCAAGAAAGCATTTGAAAACGATTGCGACTGTACGCTCGACTTTGTCGCGATCGACAGCTCTGCTGGTATTTTGAATCGAATTCAGCTCGAAGGCCAAAGTAGTAAGGCCGATGTTGTTCTGGGGCTCGATTACAATCTAATGGCCATTGCTGAAGATACTGGCTTGCTGACAAAGTCAGGTGCCGATCTGGCAGCTGTTAATTTACCTGTAGATTGGACATCAGAGACTTTTGTCCCATACGATTTCGGGCATTTCGCTTTTGTCTACGATACCGAAGCGCTGGCAACTCCACCAAAAAGCCTTGAAGATCTGATCAACGCACCAGATGATTTAAAAATTATTATTCAAGATCCTCGCACCAGCACCCCTGGGCTTGGCCTGCTACTGTGGGTCAAGGCAGTCTACGGTGATGATGCTGCGGCAAAGTGGAAGCAATTGCAGCCAAAGATTCTTTCAGTCACCAAAGGCTGGAGTGAAGCGTACTTTTCCTTGTTTCTCAATGGCGAAGCACCCATGGTTCTTAGTTATGAAACGTCACCGGGCTATCACATGGCCATTGATAAAACAGAGCGTTACCAGGCGGCGGCTTTTGACGAAGGGCATTACCTGCAAATAGAAGTGGCAGCCTTATTAGAGAATTCACAAAACAAAGCGCTGGGCCAGCAGTTTCTGCAATTTCTAATTGGAAAAGAAGCACAAAGTGCACTGCCACTCACCAATGTCATGTACCCCGCTACAGACATTGGCGATGCGCTGCCAGCAGAATTCAACAAATTGATCAAACCTGCCAAGACGCTATTGCTGGACACCGAACAGGTTAGAGATCAACGCAAAGCCTGGGTTGATGAGTGGCTCAATTCCAGTAACTAAAATCGTCATAAGGCGCACTCTGAAATCTATCGGGGTGCGCTTACACACCGATTACACCCGCATCACACGATGAGCGCGCTGATGCGTCAATGGTGGATTCCAGGCACTGCAGCACTTCTTATCGTGTTGATGCTTACCGGATTGCCACTTATTGCCCTATTGTTAAACGCAGATTCACTGTCACCTGCAAGCGTATTTGACAATGCTTACTATCGACGGGTTATCTGGTTTAGTTTTTTTCAGGCTTTTCTCTCTGCAGCACTTTCTGTTCTGTTTGCCATTCCAGTCGCCCGAGCACTCTCCAGGGAACCTGTTTTTCCTGGTAGACATTGGCTGATCAATTTATACAGTTTGTCGCTGGTTATACCCACGATCGTCGCCATTTTTGGCATCGTCGCCGTTTTCGGCAGAACCGGTTGGGTTAACCAGGCGACAGCTCTTCTTGGAATCAAGCCGTTTTCTATTTACGGGCTATCGGGTATTTTGCTCGCACATGTATTTTTTAATCTGCCCCTGGCAACACGAGTATTGCTTCAATCGCTGGATAACCTGCCAGATGAACAGTGGCGCCTTGCAACACAACTAAGAATGAACGTCTGGGCGCAATTTCGTTTCCTGGAATGGCAGGCGATGAAGAGCCAGCTTATGGGCATCTTTATGTTGATATTCACATTGTGCTTTACCAGTTTTACCATTGTCATGACGCTCGGCGGCGGTCCGCGCGCAACAACGATTGAGGTGGCGATCTATCAGGCATTGCGCTTTGATTTTGATATTGACACTGCAGTCACTTTGGCGCTTGTGCAGCTACTGCTGTGTATAAGCATATTAGTGTTTGGCACTTTATTTAAGCAAACCGGTATCAGCGGTTTCCAGGCATCACAAACTAATGCGCTGTTCCGGCCTATCAGCCAACACCGCAGCTTAAACGCCATTATCATTTTAATCGCTGCACTATTTGTTATTACACCACTATTGGGACTGTTACTGGCCGCTATAAACCCATCACTGCATGCGGTATTAACGCACTCAGAAACGTTACGCGCACTGATCAACACCTGCGTATTAGCTTTGACGGCAGCCACCTTATCGATGTGTCTGGGTTTTGGTTTATTGCTCAGTACACGTCATTTACGGGTAAGACTAAAATTTGAGAAGGCCGGTATATGGCTGCAACTTGCAGGCAACGTCATTTTAATTATGCCGCCTGTGGTACTCGGCACCGGTTTATTTCTGTTGCTAAGGCCATTCGCCGATGTGTTTGCGATGGCATTGTTTCTGGCCATTCTTATCAATAGCTTAATGGCATTGCCGTTTGTGCTACGAATTCTTGATGGGCCCATGATGCAAATAGCACAACACCACGACAGACTCGTACAATCACTGGGCATAAAGGGTTGGCAGCGATTTCGCGTTATCGACTGGCCCCTACTGCGCAAACCGGCGGGTTTTGCGATGGCGATCTCCGCCACGCTTTCAGCAGGCGACTTAAGTGCCATTGCCCTGTTTGGCTCGGAACGCGTATCCACGTTGCCGCTACTCCTTTTTCAGCGCATGGGTAGCTACAGACTGTACGAGGCCGCCGTGACTGCGTTGTTGTTACTTGTTTTATGTCTCATACTTTTTTTATTATTACAGCGTCTTGTTGGAGGAAAAATCCTTGCTAAGCCTTGATCAGCTTAAGCTAACGCTGGGGCCTAACAATTTTAACTTCACGCTTCGTGCAAAACCGGACAGCGTCAGTGCCATAGTCGGCAAGAGCGGCTCAGGCAAAAGCACCTTACTCAACCTTATTGCAGGCTTTGTTAAACCAAGCTTTGGAACCTTAAGCTGGCAGGGGACCAACCTTTTGCCAATGCCGCCGGAAGCCAGACCAGTCACCACTTTATTTCAACAGCACAACCTATTTAGCCACTTAACGGTTAGGCAAAACATCGGATTGGGCATTCACCCAAGCCTTAAACTGGATTCACAACAGCAGGCACAAATCGAAACCGCTTTGGCCGAAGTGGGCATGGCAGACCATATTGACAAACACCCAAGCGCGCTTTCTGGTGGCGAACAGCAGCGCATCGCTCTAGCTCGTTGTCTATTGCGCAAGCAACCCGTGCTGCTGCTTGATGAACCCTTCAGCGCACTGGATGCCGACACCCGCAATACAATGCTGGAGATCACGCAATCGGTCATTCAGCAGCACAAGCTTTGTACTTTGCTGGTTACGCACAATCATGATGATGCAGCCTTTTTTGATGCCACGGTATTTGAAATAAATAACGGTGAATTGGCTGAAACCTAAGCCTCCGAGCGCTCTTAAGCGGCGCTGTATTCATAGCAGTCGGCGCCGATGTTAGCTATAATTTAGTATTGAGCTCACAGTAAAAAGCTGGGCTTACGGGAAACTTCCTTCACCCATGATCACCAATCCAATTTTACCCGGCTTTAACCCCGACCCGTCCATTTGCCGTGTAGACGATGACTATTACATAGCCACCTCTACATTTGAGTGGTATCCGGGCGTACAGATCTATCATTCGAAAAACCTCTCAGACTGGACGCTCATCGCCCGCCCACTGCGCAGGCAACAGCAACTTGATATGCGAGGCCACCCCGACTCCTGCGGAGTTTGGGCACCTTGTTTAAGTTATGCTGACGGGCTTTTCTGGTTAGTTTATACAGATCTCAGGCGTTATGACGGTAACTTTAAAGACGCCCACAACTATATCGTTACGGCATCAGAGATAGACGGCGAATGGTCCGATAGAACCTATGTCAATTCCAGCGGCTTTGACCCATCATTGTTTCACGACGATGATGGCCGCAAATGGTTTTATAACCTGCAATGGAACCATCGCGCCAAATCGTCTGAAGGTGAAAGCGGAAGAAACAGCGTTTTTGGTGGGATAGTGATGCAGGAGTACGACACCAGCCAATACAAACTCATCGGCGAGCCCGAGATTGTTTTTATAGGTTCAAAAAAAGGCGTAACTGAAGGCCCGCATATTTTCAAACACAAGGGGTTCTACTACTTAACTACCGCTGAGGGTGGAACAGGTTATGAGCATGCCGTAACACATGCCCGCAGCCGGAACGTAAACGGGCCATTTGAAATGCACCCGGACACACACGTGCTCACCAGTACTATCGGCAAGCATGGCGAACTTCAAAGAGTGGGACATGGGCAAATTGTGGATACTCCCAACGGCGAGTACTACCACACCTTTTTATGCTCGCGTCCATTGTCCGGCTTACTACGATCTCCACTGGGCCGGGAAAGTGGCATTCAAAAGTGTGAATGGGGAGATGATGGCTGGCTAAGAAACATCCATGGCTCACAACAACCAAGCATCGAAGTTGAATCGCCTGTTGGACTACCCGCATTAAAAACACCAACAGCGCTTAACAAAGCAACAATCGCAACGAGCTTTGACGATAACGAGCTGCCTATAGACTTTCAATGGTTAAGAACACCCATGCCGGAACGCTTGTTCTCCTTGTCTGCGCGCCCAGGTTACTTACGACTGTACGGTCGAGAATCAATAGGAAGTTGGTACGAGCAGGCGCTTGTCGCAAGGCGTCAACAACACTTTCGTTATGAGGCCACAACGGAACTGGAATTCGAGCCCGACAGCTATTTGCAAAGTGCAGGCTTAGTGGCCTACTACAACCGCGAAAAATTCCATTACCTGCAAGTGTCACATGACGAAGAGTTAGGCAAGGTTATCAGCATCTTTTCATGCAATGGCGCCTACCCCGAAAGCAACCTAAGCCTGACACCAGATGCTCCAGACACTATAAAAAACAATAAACCAATTGCATTGCGGGTTGTTGTTAGCGAGCACGAGCTGCAATTTTATTGGCGGCTCATTGAAGATCCACAAAAAGATCCACAATGGAAAAAAATAGGCCCAATTCTTGACGCCTCATTGCTTTCAGACGAAGCGGGCCGTGGTGAGCATGCCTCTTTTACTGGTGCCTTTGTCGGCATGCTGGCATTCGATGTTTCGGGTATGGGAAAACATGCCGATTTCGCACACTTCGACTACACCGCAAGCTAAATTAATAAGAGAAGATCAGCCAAAATAATCCACAAGTACCGATTTGACTTTCTCTATACCAGCCAGATCGATATCTTTGTGCAGCACAATACGTCCTGCATTACGACCCACCGACATCAACACCCCTCGTTCGCGAGCATACGCCGGCAGCGTGTGCTGATGATCACTATCAAAATCCAGCCACACCATATTGGTTTGCGTCCAGCCATCGCGAACACGCAAGCCATCAACATCAGCAAGATTGCTGGCAAGCCATTGAGCGCGCTCATGATCTTCATGCAAACGCGCCCAGCCATCCGTTAGCGCAATGAGTCCAGTTGCGGCCACAACTCCTGCCTGACGCAGGCCACCGCCTGTCACCTTTCGCCAGCGCCTGGCTTCGCCAATAAACTCTTCACTGCCAAGCAGTACAGACCCCATCGGCGCACCAAGCCCTTTGGATAAACACACCGAAATGGTATCAAAGCAAGCGCCAACAGACTGTGCCGAATCGCCGGAAGAAACCAGGGCATTCGCGATACGAGCACCATCTAAATGCAGTTGTAAATTATGTTCTCGCGTAAAGCTTTGCGCCGCGCGCATATAGCTCAATTGCTGAACTCGGCCATGCTGTGTGTTCTCCAGGCATAGCAACTTGGTGCGTGCAAAATGAAAATCATCCGGCTTTATTAGCGCGGCAACCTCCTCTAACGGCAACTCCCCATTCTCTCCAAACGGGACTGTCTGAGGTTGAATACCACCTAATACAGCGGCACCACCACCCTCATATTTATACGTATGAGCCTCTCCACCCACTATGTATTCTTCTCCCCGTTGACAATGAGTCAATAATGCAACCAGATTAGACTGTGTGCCCGATGGCATATATAAGGCGGCCTCGTGCCCAAACAAATCTGCCGCAAGCGCTTGCAGTTCGTGTACGGTTGGGTCATCACCATAAACATCATCACCTACTGCAGCCTGCATCATCGCTTCGCGCATTTTGCGATCAGGCTGCGTAACAGTGTCACTACGAACATCAATAAAGGTTTTTGTGTTGTTCATGATTTTGGATTGGTTTTAACAAAATTTAGCGCGGAAAACGTTAACGCGATACTAACACCAGTAAAAGTCCTTCGCGCACAAGGGCTTTAACGATGGCCGAACCGCCAGGATTATCTTCCACCACATTGCTCAAGCCCAGAGTATCACCCAACGGCAAAGTGACATTGTCCAAAGGGTATTCCACACCATTGATAACAACACCAACTGCTGCCGAACCAAGTGGCAACAGGCTTAATGTCGTACCCGATTTCAGGGCTCGCTCGAAAGGAATATCGGGCCTGATAAGCTCAGCCACTACGGAATGATCGATTATCTGAGCAGAGAAATGCCAATCAGGATTGGCCAGTAACATCCAGTTAAACAGCATGTGATCAGTGCGGCCACCTGAAATGCCCAATAGCACCAGATTCCCAAACCCTCGCTCTGCCAGAGTATCTAAGGTGAGGTGTAAATCACTGGCTGCTTTTTTGGGTGAATACTGAATTGTTTCAATCGCGTGCGCAGCCAACTGCTCATGTTCGGATTTACCGATACTGTCCATATCACCCAGCAGCAGATTCGGAACAAGCCCCGCCTCAAGACAATGGCGCAAACCACCATCTACACAGACGATAAAATCTGAGTGGCTGGGCTGAGCAAGCGCCACATCCGCTTTAGTGCAATTACCGTTTGCGAATACAATGGCTTTTTTTGTAATCATGCTGTTAGAAACACGCGCAGGCAAAACGGGTTTAACCTGCGTTGATTCACGCTACAAACTACCACCACTATTAACAAAATCATCGGCAAACGCCAAAGCACGTGTCAACCCATTTAGCGTGGCTTCAAAAACATCACCAGATGGATCATCAACATCGGCCAGTATTTCCACACCCAGCTCACCACCGCCGACCAGCAGCGGCATCAAATCTTCATTTACAAACTTGCGTTCATGAACAATTTGCCGTGTGCCATCCTGATCGACGCGGATATCAGAGCCGACAACATCGCCAAAGGTATAACCATCGACTCGCCATAAAATTTTAACCGGCGTGTCAACTTCACGTTCAGGAAATTCCAGCTGCACAATAGTCCTTTTATTAGCACGACGTTTCAGCTTTAGCATAGGTGGGTCGTTGCTATCCACCTCATCACCGGCAAAGGCTACAGACACATCACAAGCAAAATTA
This sequence comes from uncultured Granulosicoccaceae bacterium, assembly GCA_964435305.1. GTDB lineage: Bacteria > Pseudomonadota > Gammaproteobacteria > Granulosicoccales > Granulosicoccaceae > Granulosicoccus. The sequence continues at coordinate 1,673 of CAYSZH010000055.1, read as the reverse complement.
TCACGCTCTTGCTTACACTCAGCAAACCATTCACCAAAATACGCTCTCATCACTTGCTCAGGCTCATTTACGATCAGCGTTGGCTCCTCAATCACAGGCTCCAAGGTGTCTTCAGTAATGGTCGGAAGCGGTAGCGCTGCGACATCAGCTTGCTCCCGAACCACCGTCGCAAGATTGCTGATTGGGAGACCGCAATCGGATTCATTTGGTAAGCGAATATCATTAACAGCAGTGATCGACGCTATTCCTGCATGATCAGGATAGGTGCTGGAAGTTGCCAGTGTGCCTGCAAGCGACACATACATCAGTTGGTTGGCTTCAGTCGATTTAGATAGATAAGTTTGCTGCAATTCGCCTACGGCTGTGTTTTCACCTTCAATCCAATAGCGTTTTTCATTGCCGCAGGGTTGAAAGCTATTGCGCGAAGCGCCGTACACATAATAACCACGCAATTGTTGGCTGGTGCTGGTGCGATCCGCAATTAAAGCCTGCAATTCTGATAGACGCTGCTGAGACATTTCCGCCAAACAGTTTTTTGCAATCTGCTGGGCACGTTCGCGCGGTTGTGCCAGTGTCAGGTACCAGGTGCAGTTCTCTTTTCGGTAACTAAAAAACGTTTCTTGCGCACGTTGGAAGGCATCCAGGGAATCATCAGACAAATCCCCCGCAATGTATTGCGACAGATCTGAAATATTATCGTCCATAACGTCCAGGTAATTATCCAGGCAATTATGAATGTCCTCATCTTGCGTGGAAAGCGCCATACACTCTTGCAGAATATTATACGCCTGCGCACTAGTATTGATTGGCATCAGACTCGCGCCAAGTAACAACACTGTTGCAAATACAGAGCTTATTGTCTTGTTTATAGTCACGATGGTTTGCCAACAGCAGAGAGCGTAGGGATATAATACCTAAATCAACGGATGCCGGAGACACACTTGCGTCAAACGCCAAAAAAACGTTGGGCCGCCTGCATAGGCAAGCTGTGACAATATTTCAACGCCAACCGCCGCAGTACAGGCTGTATACTTGAGTGACTTTCCAAGATTAACAAGCAGTGCAACGACCTAACATAAACAATCTGTCCCATGATGCTCAAAAAGGCTCAGTGCTTATATGGCTACTCGTGTGGCTTGTGGGCATGGCAGCCATAATTTACTACTGCACGCGCACCCATTTGCCAGCGGTCGAGGCAAAAATACTCTCCAACGCACAGGCGGCTGTTTCCGGCATCAGTGCACCAAATGTGTCAGTCTCAATCGATGGCAGAATCGCCGCGCTAAGCGGCACAGTCGATAGCGAAGCACAGCGCACCTCAGTGGTTCAGGCCACCTCACAGGCCCCTGGTGTAGCTCGCGTGGTGGACAAGCTTCAACTCAATGCAAGCGTAGCTGGCGATACAAAAGACGCCGCAGCAAACGTGGCGGCTGAGACTGCAAAAAACGAACAGGAGCTGGCCGAAAAGCAGGCACAGGAAGATGCGAATAAGCTGGAACAGGAGCGGCTGGCAAAAATTGCCGCTGCAGAAGCCGAACAACAGGAACAAGCGGAATTAGCGCAAATTGCCGCAGAGGCTGAACAGCTGAAACAACAGCAACTAACAGAAGTTGCCGCTGCAGAAGCTGAACAGCTGGAACAACAGCGGCTGGTGGATGTCGCCGCCGAACAGG
>CAYSZH010000054.1:0-26198 GCA_964435305.1 uncultured Granulosicoccaceae bacterium | reverse complement strand
TCACGCACCATGCCCATAAGGTCGATTCGCGCGTAGCGCACATGATCTTCCGGATTGTTTTCACCGAAGCGTGTGCCCATGTAGCAGTTGATTGCATACAAACCCTGCGCTACCGCACCAGAACGGTCTATATTGGCTTTTTCCGCGATAACGATTTTTTTGTCTTGCCCCCAGTAGCGCGCTTCGAACGCGGCCCCTGTACCACCAAGGCCTGCGCCACAGACAAGAACATCAATGTTGTCTTCAACAATCGTTTTATATTTCATTACAGCTCGACTCCTTCTTTCATACGAAGGCCATTCGACTCAAGCGTGTGAATATCACCTTCGTCAAAGCGAATGTACTTTGGCTCGTTGAAAAGCAGCTGGCTATCGCGCTGCTCTTGTGTTGGTGGCTCAACATCGGCTAAAACCGGAGTACCACTGCCCCAAGGCTTTGTAGTAATTGGCGCTAAGAGGTCCATGTCTTTTTCACCGTTGCGGAATTTAATTCGCCAGGCGATAACCCCTTTCTCTTCATCACGCTTAACTCTCACTGAGTGGCCAAGCGGTGCGAAGTCAGCATAACCACGTACATCAATCGCTTGATGAGGACAGGCTTTTACGCAGGAATAGCATTCCCAGCACATGTTGGGCTCAATGTTGTAGGCACGACGCGTCGTTGTATCAATGTGCATGATGTCGGAAGGACAAATGTCGACACAGTGACCACAACCGTCACACCGTGTCATATAAACAAAAGTAGGCATTGCAAATTCTCCAGGTTCGACAGTTGATTAATAGTGTCGCGGGGCTTCGCTCTTTATACCGAGCCCCATGTTTGGTGGATTAGTGCCCATGTACATTGGCACATCAGGGAAGCGCGCATGCACTTCAGGATCTGACAGATCGAAGTCGGCTGGCAGATTCTCTCGTGATCCATCGGCATGGGCCACTTTCTTTTGATAGGCCGCTGCCGGCTTGAAAAACATATGCGCAAACTTGGACCAGTAAACAGATCCAAACAACACGGTTGAACTGATAATGAATAAGGCAAACAGGAAGACCGAAAATGCGCCCGCGCCAACTGCTTGAAAAAACGACCACAGCAGGCCGAAGGTAGCAGTGGCCAACAAGCCAAGAATAAATAAGTCACCGCGACCGTTAAACTGATTCCACTTAACACCTTCTGATGCTACGTCTACACGGATAGAAAACCAGAACCAGTAACCTCCAACACACAGGCTAAGCGCACCGAGATGCCATAGCAATGGCAGTATGAAAGGTGCATCAACGCCTGTACCGGTGTACTTGAAAATCATCACAGCCGTTGTCACAACAAACACAATGAAACCGTACATGGTCATCAGATGTGATTGCCTGCGGCGTTTGTTACAGAACTCGGAAGAAGTGAGCACTTCGTTAGCAACGGTTTTGACGGCAAGGCCAGTTTTTTTAATACCGCCTACTTTTTTCGTTGCACCTTTTTGCGCTTTCTTTGAATTTTCAAAAAAGTATTTGGCGCTCTTTTTGTGCATCATGTCGAGCACAGTTCCACCGACAACCAGTAATACCATCAGGACCACATACACTTGCATGACACCTGGTGAGATGAGAGTCGAAATTTCAGCAAATGGGTTATTCGTCAGCATAGTGCTGGCTTCCTCTATAGTGAACTAAGCCGCCATGTTACCGGGCTTGGTTTTTTTTAACAAAACGAACCTGCTTATGACCCCATAAATTAGATTGATAGGCGCGGTTTAACAGGCTTTCAGCAGGTTTTTATCATCCGGCAATAGACATTTTGGGGCAAGCAAGATATCGTGCCTTCGAATTCAAATACTGTGCTTTGAAACAGCCCATATTTAATTGCCTTTTTAATGCAATACCGGCGCCCATAGCGCGCTGCACGGAAAACATCTTATGACCGATTTAATTGAACCGCACGGCTCTCCAACGCTGAAACCTCTCATCGTCAGTAATAAAGCGACTCACACGGAGCTCTCCCGCGAGGCAAACACGCTGCCATCGGTATTGATTAGCTCTGCCGCTGCCGGTAACGCTGTTATGTTAGCTGCAGGTTATTTCACACCGCTAAGCGGATTTATGAATAAAACGGACGCCCTGTCTGTCGGATCATCGCTTTCTACGACGAATGGACTATTTTGGCCCACGCCTGTGCTTAACCTTGTGAAAGATGTACCACAATTTAGCATTGGCGATCGTATAGCGCTGCGCGATCCAAATGTCGAAAGTGAGCCAGTTTTGGCGGTTCAAGTGGTTGAATCCATATCAGAATTTACAGATGAAGAAATGGACGCTTTGGCTCGGCAGGTCTACGGCACCAACGACTCTGAGCATCCAGGAGTGGCCGAATTTCGATCGCAGGGGAAAATTGCCATTGCTGGCCCAATTCAGGTGCTGAACTTTAGTTACTTTGAATCTGAATTTCCTGAGACGTTTCGAACTGCAGGACAAATACGCGACAGTATCAAAGCACATGGCTGGAATCGGGTTGTCGCCTTTCAAACACGCAACCCCATGCACCGCGCCCATGAAGAACTCTGCCATATGGCAATGCAGCGCCTTGATGCCGACGGGCTGGTCATCCATATGCTGCTAGGCAAACTCAAGCCCGGTGATATTCCAGCGCCAGTACGTGATGCATCAATACGTAAAATGATCGAGCTGTATTTTCCGCCCAATACGGCGGAAGTGACAGGCTATGGCTTTGATATGTTGTACGCCGGCCCTCGCGAGGCATTGCTACATGCTGTATTTAGGCAGAACATGGGTGCAAGCCATTTTATTATCGGGCGTGACCATGCGGGTGTTGGCGATTACTACGAGCCATTTGAGGCGCAGGATATTTTCGACAAGATACCTGAGGGTGCACTCAAAATCGAGCTCTTTAAAGCGGATCACACAGCGTATTCAAAAAAGCTGAACAAAGTTGTCATGATGCGAGAAGCACCGGATCATACCAAGGACGATTTTGTATTACTCTCAGGCACCGCTGTTAGAGAAATGCTGGGCAAGGGTATTGCGCCTCCTGAAGAATTTTCACGACCAGAGGTGGCTGAAATTTTAATGCAACACTATCAGAGCGAGAACAGCTAGTACTCCTGGCGCGGAAACCAATGCATAGCAACTACAATTTATTGTACTTGGTAGCGGTACCTTTCGATTTCTCTACGGGGTATTTTTCATCATTGGCTTTGATTTTTTCACCAGCAGCTTCACAAATATCGATGCCAGCACGCTCTGCCACAAGCAATAGATACAAAAAAACATCAGCACATTCTTCACGTAGTCGCTGCTGCATATCAGCTGTGTGTGCAGCTAGCTCAAACTGCTCCTCAGATTTCCATTGCGTTAGTTCAAGCAACTCACCGGCCTCTAGGTTGAGTGACAGGATAAGATCTTTGAGCGAATGAAATTGACGCCAGTCACGCGCATCACGAAACGCGATAAGCTGCTGAGTAAGCTCGTCAATTGTGGGTGAGTTTTGATTCATTGCTACGCTGCTCATCGTGTTGAATACGCATTTTCAACAGCTTTTGCCTGATTTGCAATACTCATGAATATTGTCCAGATAACAGACACGCACTTATCACTCGATACGCCGCAGCGAACTCGCGATTTAACGCGTTGTGTTAACTCGATTAATGCCCTGACGCCGGCTCCTGAGCTTGTAATCCATACCGGTGACATAACCCACCATGCTGCAGCAGAAGAATATCGCGCGGCGCGCACTGAGCTGGATAAGCTCACTATGCCCTACTTTGTGATGGCAGGAAATAAAGATAAGCGCGCAACGCTGCTCTCAGAATTTGCAGACGCAAGATACCAACTCCAGCCGCAGGGCTGGGTGCAGTATTCTATCGAGCAATTGCCAGTGCGCCTGATTATGCTCGATACAGTGAGCGCTCACAGCAATAAAGGTGAATTGTGCGACGATCGACTGAATCATCTCAACACGATGTTATCGGCGGATGTAAAAAAGCCTGTGTATTTGTTCTTGCACCACACGCCTTTCGAAGCTGTCGGCGTTCCAGACCCTTATCAGTATGAAGACTGGAGTGATATTGCAAAACTTGCGAAAGTGCTGGAGCACTATACGCATATCAAAGCGATGTATTGTGGGCATGTACATCGTTTTGCCAACGGTTCCATTGCTAATATTGATGCCAGTGCCATCACTTGCCTGGCGGGTGATTTACGCAAAGGGGATGTTAGCGATGAACAACGAATGCAACCCGTGTATAAAGTTATTCAACTATTAGGGTAGCCAATTTCACATTGCTAGTTAATATCTGGGCTACTTAATATCTGGCTTTGCGGCTTCAACAAGGGGCAACCGTGCTCTTGCTTTTGTATCTGCAGCTCCAGCGTTCCTGACATAACGCTCTCCATCATCTTTACGCACCTTGTGCACATAGGTGGGGTCGCCTTTAGTGACTTCATGAATCTTTAGGCGTTGTTGCTGGCTGCGCCGAATAGTGGATTTCCAGTATTCCGGGTCCCAATCGTTTAATGCGATTTGGGCTAGCTCTTGTTCTATTTCAGCCATATCTGGCGAGCCCGATAAATTATTTAATTCTAGCGGATCGTCTTCTATGTGATACAACAAGGCATCAACACCTTCAAGGTACATATATTTAAAAGGGCCTTTCTTCACCATACGACTTGGGCCTGTTGAGCCATCGGCAGCAAACTCTGATATCACGACATCGGATAAAACGGCACTATCACCTTGTAGCGCTGGCAGCAAGGATTGCCCATCAGGTTGATCGATGTAATCTGTGAATTTTGAGTCTGACGCCATGTCTAAAAAGGTTGGCATCAGGTCGATCAAGGATACGTTTTGTTTTACTCTTGCTGTTTTAAAACGCGTTGGCATCGACATTATCAAGGGCACATGCGCCGCCCATTCAAAAAAATGCTGTTTAAACCACATACCACGCTCGCCCATCATTTCACCATGATCGGATGTAAACACCACTAAGGTATCGTCTGCTAAGCCTGCGTGTTCCAGCGTACTAAGTAACTTACCCACTTTGTCATCAATATAAGAGAGCATGCCATAGTAACCATGCCGGGCATTGCGCCTGTGCTCGTCTGTAACAGTGTACTGATGACGGCCCTGACAGTAGTGAAGGTTGCGGCTGAGATGATCTTTTTCATCCAGTGCGATTTCTGGCACGCTCGGCAATTCAATGTCATCGTGATCGTATCGGTCCCAGTATTCCTGGCTAATCACAAACGGTGAGTGCGGAGATGTAAACGATACGGTTAAGAAAAAAGGTTTGTTGTCGGCTTTTCTAGCCAAATCGTAAATGGCTTGAACCCCGTGATATTCGACCTCGTCGTCGTAGTCCATTTGCAGACTACGAATACAGGTTCCCGATTCTATGACGGGCGCCATCGTCAGGTTAGTCGGACGGTATTCGCGCCCTTTTGACCAATCTACAGTCCAGCCAAAATTCGCTGGATAAATTTCAGTGGTATGCCGCTTCTCATAGCCATGAAGCTGATCAGGGCCAACAAAATGCATCTTGCCTGACATCTCCACGCGATAGTCAAGCCCTCTTAAATAATGAGCCAGAGTTGGTACATCTGCATGAAATTCGCAGGCGTTGTCGTACATCTGCAAACTAAAAGGCAACCTGCCCGCATGCAGTGAAGCACGAGAAGGTGCGCACATGGGCAAATTGCAGTAGCAGTTATCAAAGACCACACCCGAATTGGCCAAGGCATCTAAATGCGGTGTCTTGGACGTTGTATTTCCATACAATGCCAAGGCAGGCGCTGCCATCTGATCTGCCATGATGAACAGAATATTCGGTTGCATGTTTTGAACTTTTACCAGATATAAAGCTGGCCGGTGTTGAACACCGGCCACAAATCACTCAGGAAAACGATGTCAGAAAATTACTCGATGCGCATGCCAAGCTTTTCAATTGCCGCATCAAAAACGTCATACTGATTTTTGACAAACGTTTTGGTTTCTTCAGGCCCCATAAGCTGCACGATATTACCAAGCCCTTTTGTAAGCTTTAACCAAGCCGGGTTTTCACCGAGCTTCATTAAGGCATCACTCCATTTGGCAACAACCTCATCTGGCAAGCCCGGAGGCCCATAGATCGCGCTCCATCCAATTATTTTTTCAAGATCGGCATAACCGACTTCTGATGCGGATGGTACATCAGGAATAGTGGCAAAACGCTCTGGGGTTGTAACGGCAAGCGCGCGCAACTGGCCTGCTTCCAAAGCACCTGCAGAAGCGGAGAGGTTGCCCCAGGAGAAATCCACTGCACCCGACACAACCGCCGTGCGCGCCTTGCCACCCCCTTTGTAAGGAATATGCGTGAGCTTATCTGGGTCAGCACCCATTGCATCAGCCATAACCGCTGTTGCGATATGCAATAAGGTTCCCACCCCAGCCGATGAATACGATAACTCCACTCCGTCTTTTACTGCTTTCTCAAAATCCGCAAACGTCTCATAGGGCGAATCGGCACCCACTGTAAGAATAAACGGATTAAGCTCAGTCATACCAATGACGGTGAAGTCATCCCATTTATACGGAATGGTTTTATTCATCGCCGGCACACCCATTTGCGAACCAACTCGTGCAGATAAAAGGGTATAGCCATCTTTCTTTGCATTGATAACAAAGTTGGAACCTGTGACACCTGCAGCACCAGCCTTGTTAACGGGCAATATAGATTGCCCCAATGTACTGGGCGCATTTCCTGCGACAAGCCTTGCAGAGAGATCCGCCGCACCGCCAGGACCATAAGGTATGACAAGCGTTATAGGCCTGCTGGGATAGTCATCCGCTATGGCAACAGTGCCATACAGCAATAAGCCTGTTAGACCTAAAGCAATACTGATAAAGGTACGTCTAAGCATTAATTTCTCCTCTTGTATGTGTGTTCTTGTACGTATTCTTATGTGTTCTTGTACGTGTTCTAGTATCTTCTACTTATAGTTGTATTTTGTGTAGGACGTTCTAAGACCAAACTGACTGATATCGGGACAAAAAGACTCACCGCGGCCTTGACTCGATACGCTCAGTATTCAATAATAAATTTGCGTCGTCAATAATTTCTACAATCTCGAAGCAGCAACACGCTTATGCATAATTGCAAGTGCATGCGATGAACAACAATCGTAAATTGGATATCATCGCAGGTTTACTCTTTATCGCCATTGCTGCTCTGATCATTTGGGTCGCCATACCGTACGGCGTTCAAGAACCCAAAAAAATCAAATTCGTCGCTCTTAGCCCATCTTACTATCCACGACTTGTCGGCTACTGCCTGCTTATTTTTGGCGCGGCTTTAGTAGGAACACGACTTACGCGCTCACAAGACGAAAGTACGGATTCAAGCAACCTCGTCCGAAAAGATTGGCTTATGAAATTAGCCTGCATTATCGGAACACTCGCAGGCTATTACCTTTGCCTTGAAACGCTTGGATTTGTACTAGCTTCAACGATCGCCCTTTTTATTCTACTGCTCTTGGCAGGCGAACGAAAACCAATACCACTATTGTTGATATCCACCTTATTGCCTGTATCCTTGCATTTGTTTTTTACGAAAGTAGCAAACATTCCCATCCCTTCAGGACCTCTGCAGTCCTTTATTGGCGGCGCTTAAGCTATGTTGGATACACTCTCCAGCGCGTTTGCATTATTCGCAACATTTGATAATGCACTGGCTTTATTAATTGGCGTAGTGGTTGGCACCGTAGTGGGTGCTATCCCCGGCATGACTACACCGATGGCTGTGGCGCTCGCCTTGCCATTTACTTTCACGCTTTCTCCTGTCACCGGAATTCTGCTTTTACTGGGTGTCTACAAGGGCGGTATATACGGCGGGTCCATAACCGCCATACTCATCAACACACCTGGCACACCGGCCGCCTCCTGCACAGTACTTGACGGTTATCCACTTGCAAAAAAAGGCGAAGCGCGCCGCGCACTCGATGTTGCTTTGTACTCATCTTGCATTGCTGATTTTATTTCCAACATTGCTTTGATTCTATTCGCTGGCGTACTGGCAAGTTTTGCACTCAAGTTCGGTTCACCTGAACTGTTCACATTGATTGTTTTTTCACTCACTATTATCGCTGGCGTTTCAGGTCAACAGCTTCTCAAAGGGTTTGGTTCAGCTGCTTTAGGGCTATTGCTTGCAACTGTTGGGCTCGACTTAATTTACGGCACCAACCGATTTGTATTTGGACAGGTAAACCTAATGAGCGGGCTAACGTTTATTCCGGTACTGATCGGTTTATTCGCACTACCCGAAATAATTAACTTTTTTATTTCTGAACGTACCACGGCAGCTAAAAGCCAACTGGCGGGTGTTGGCGCGACGTTAAAAGACATCAAACGCTGCTTTAAAACCATATTACGTGGCAGTGTTATCGGCGTTGTGCTTGGTGCCATCCCAGGTATTGGTGGTGCACCTGCCGCGTTCATGTCCTATAGCGAATCACGGCGCACATCCAATAAACCGGAGAGCTTTGGGTCAGGCAATATAGAAGGTGTTGCTGCAGCGGAATCAGGTAATAACGGTGTGGCCGGAGCAACGATGATTCCGCTTCTCGCGCTGGGCATACCAGGCGATGTAATTACTGCAATTATTCTCGGCGCGTTCATGATCCACGGCCTACGCCCTGGCCCATTAATGTTTCAAGACAACTTAAGCCTTATTTATGCATTATTTATGGGTATTATGCTCAGCTCTTTCTACCTTCTTATTGTTGGCAAGCTCTCGATAAAGGCAATAAGCCGGATAGCCGATATACCGCGTGAGCGTTTGTTTCCGATAGTGCTGGTGCTGTGTGTATTCGGCGCTTATGCTGTCAACAATACCGTATTTGATGTAGGGATCATGTTCATTATGGGCGCGGTGGGGTTTGTCATGCTAAAACTCGGAATACCTGCCGCACCCTTTCTGATCGCCTTTATTCTTGGGCCACTACTTGAAGACAACTTCAGACAGTCACTGCTTATTTCAAAAGGCAGCTATGGCGTTTTCGTTTCCAGTGGTATTTGCCTTTTCTTCTGGGCGCTGACTATTTTTTCCGTTGGTTTTCTAATCTGGCAGCACACCAAAACAAAGCGAGCTTCCTTCTTCAATTGAGACGGAGCCGTTTGTTTAATCGATCAGCGACAAAGAGAACGTTATCGAAGCAAGAAGTTAAGCAAAGAGAGGGTAAAAAAGGAACGCCATCCTTGGCGAAGTTAGTTTCCTTACTCAATACCACTTGGAGGAGGTACACAAAGCATAGTTAGAATTTTATGTTTTGTGAACACCTGTGTAGAAATACATTTGTGAACTTCTTGTTCAAATAGTGTGGCCAATTAATTCACCGTTTGCTTGTTATTGATTTAAATAGCATTAATGGAACAATATCAAGGCCAAGCTTCGTACTAGTCTTATTACCAGGGATGAATAACACGGTTACATGAGATTGGTGCTTGGTTAAATTACCATGAAATTTAAAGCATATTCCGCGTTCTCGACGGCCAGAGTTCCCTTGTTTTAGGTACTCTCACCATCATTTCGTTAAACAGCGTTAACGACGCAACTCCTCACCAACAATTTCTTCCAGCACTTTAGTTACAACCCAATTGTCACCATTGGGATATTTTGTTTTGCCAGCGTGAAACAACTGCATGGCAGTTGACGCCATGTACATTGGCACTTCCAATTCAGTGGATAAATCCAGTGAAATAGTTAAATCCTTGTGCATCGTGTTGATATGGCTACCGGTGTTTTCAAACTTTCGATCAATGATGTTCTCCACAGCTGAATTAGTCACACCACAGCCTGCGCTAGAACTTGAAAATACCTTAAAAAGCGCATCGCCGTTAACACCCGCTTTTGCAGCCAGGGTTGTCGCTTCAAAAGCAGCTGAAAATATTGAACCAATAAGCGATTGCAAACAAGCTTTCATAGTTTGACCATCACCGGCATTGACCCCAACGCGATGAATACTGCCTGACACCGCTTGCATGACTGGTGCGAATTCATCAAGCACATTGTCTGGCGCGGCCGCCATCATTGTTAATGTGCCACCCTGTGCGCCGGGGAAACCGCCAGAAACAGGTGTATCAATTAGATGTATACCCGAACCTGCCATATCATTGCCAAGCAATCGCGCTTCTTTTGGTTTTATTGTTGCGCTTAGGATAACCGCACCACCGTTCTTCATAGTGGTCAGCAAGCCTTGCTCACCCAGTATGACTGTCCTTGCTTCAGCGCCAGTCATGACCATAACAAACACGGCATCGGCCTGCTCTCCAACCTCAGCCGCCGAATTGGCAGCTGTTCCCCCCATTTCGCAAAAAGCATCCATACGGTGCTTTAGCAAGTCATGCCCAGCTGTTTTAAACCCGTTCTTTATCAGGTTTTTCGCCAGCCCACTACCCATATCTCCGATACCGATAACACCTGCTCGCATCATAAATGGCGCTCCTCTAATTTATTGTTTTCCAATGTCTGTTTATATATCGAACTTAACTACCTGTGCACAAAAACTACCTGTGCACAAAATTTAGCGTGGTGGCATACGCAATGCACCATCAAGACGAATGGTTTCTCCGTTTAGCATTACATTTTCAAAAATATGCTTAACGGTAAACCCGTATTCGGAAGGGTCGCCGAGCCGGGAGGGATACGGAACCGAAGCACCCAGTTCATCCTTCACCTCGTCTGGTAAACCTTCCAACAAGGGCGTTAGAAAAAGACCTGGCGCAATAGTCATAACGCGGATACCAAGGGATGCCAGATCACGGGCCATAGGCAAGGTCATCCCGACGATACCACCCTTGGATGCCGAGTACGCGCTTTGCCCCATCTGCCCATCATAAGCTGCGATTGATGCAGTGTTGATGATAACACCACGCTCATTATCCAAAAGAGGATTGTTCATTTGCATGGCTGCGGCCGACAGCCGCGCCATATTGAAACTACCGACAAGGTTAACTTCTATGGTTTTTTTGAATGCGTCGAGAGGATGTGGTCCTTTTTTACCGACCAGTTTTGTTCCCATGGCAATACCAGCACAATTAACCAACCCACGCAGTTCACCAAATGACTCCTGCGCCAGATTTATCACGGCCTGAACTGAACCCTCGTCAGTAACATCTGTATGTTGGAAAAGCGCTTTTTCTCCAAGCTCAGCACTAAGCGCATCGCCGCGCGATTGATCAACATCGGCGATAAGCACATTAGCTCCAGCCTCATTCAACACGCGCACTGTGGCAGCACCAAGACCGGACGCACCGCCTGTCACGATAAAAGCGTTATTCTCAATATGCAAAATTTTCTCCTCAATGGATCGTGCAAATCTTTGCACGCCATTGACATGGTTAAGTAATCACTGTTACTGCGCATGAAAAAGACTTAAGGACACATTCACTGAAGATCATCATACATCGCAGATCATCCTACTTGGCAGATCAATATTCAGCCACGGGCACAGATACAAGCTCTAGTTTAACGAATCTGCTTAAGCCTATGTCAAGGCAGTTGCTTAACAATGTACCCCGCTTGTTTTAACAGCGTCAGCAGCCCAATATCTCCACCAAGGTGCCCTGCGCCCACTAAAACAAGTTCCACATCATCATCATCCAGCATCGCCTCAATTTTTGGCAGCCAGGTAAGATTTCGATCAACAATAAGGGTTTTATATACGCTTGGAAAACGCTCCATCATTGACTCTAAAAAAATGCCGAACAAGGCGTCAGCGTCTCCAGTACGCCACGCGTCCCGCAACTCCTCGATAGTGGATTCGACTTGAGCCAAATCTTCAATACTGTATCGAAGAAACGCGTTGGGGTCAGAGATACCCATATTAGCGATTAATTCAATCGCATACTCAACAGACTCGAGGCCTTCTATGGTGAGTTGATCAGCTAATGCTCTACGGTTGTAGTATGAATCTACACCCTCTTCACTCAAACCCAATTTACCTAGTTCCACCATCGCCATCGTCATGGCCGCAAATCCAGGCTTAAAATCAGAAATTACACCCAACGGTAATCCATACTCTTGTAGAGTCTCCGTTAGCAGCTCAAGTGTTTCAGCATTAATATGATCTTGTAACTTGGAACCGTCTTGCCAAATGAGCATGCTATTGAGCATACTTTGGGACTCATTCGACTCAAACTGATTGAGATCCGCTTCCAACACCAATGTATCGGATGCCGTATAAGCTTGATCAAACTGTTTCGGTAACGGAAAATCAGCCGGTTTTAGCAAGTGAATGGTACCGCCTAGGTACAAGGAGTGAGTCGAAGATTGAACCTGCCAAACTGAGCTTTGAGCATGGCTTGTTGGCATAGCGGTGACCACTCCTAAGAAATAAACCGCTATGCATTGAATGGCTCTATTCCGAAATTTAATCATCAGTTCTTCATTCATGTTTGTGGTCTAAACTTGTACGTGGCTTAGCACTGGGATTAGCATAAATGACACCACACTGCTTTCCAGCCAGCACACATTGACGCTCTTTGTTGATCCTTGTGACCAATTGCAGCCCTTGGCACAGGCTTCGCGACCCAAATTCTCGACCCAAATTTGCGACTAATGGCGTATAAATTCTGTTTGATTAGTAAATCTCTCATAGTGGCAGATCTCAAGCAGACACTCTGATACTCTACCAAGCGTTGTATCATGTTCCATGCACGAGACAAAATCATGAGAAACGCCCGTTTAATTGAATTTTCTTCACTCGAATTCAAGCCACGATTTGAATACGGTGATCAGGCATCAGCCGCTGTTATTTCTAGCGCGGAACAGCTAACAGAACTGGGCACCGGCTTTGGCAAATTGCAGAATGCCCAATTCCCCTGGACGATCAAATACGATGAAGTGTTATTGGTGATAGAGGGCGAACTCACCGTTCATGCTAACAATGAAACGTTCGTCGCTGGTCCTAAAGATAGCATCTGGTTACCAAAAGGAACCACCCTGGAATATGAAGCCAAAAATGCCCTAATTTTTTATGCTATTCATCCTGCCAACTGGGCAGAACTTAAGACCTGATTAATGGAAATTCAACGGCTCCCAACGCACGATGAGTTTAATGGCTGGACCAATACGCTTACACCGCGCCAATACAATCCTGCCTTGTCGTCCAGCAAACGCGTACACATGCTGGTTATTGGTGCTGGTGTTGCAGGGCTCGCCGCAGCCAGACGCGCAGCAGAGCTGCAACCACAGAAAGAAATAGTACTTTTAGAAGCTGCAAAACTCGCAGACGGTGCGTCAGCAAGAAACTCCGGGTTTATTATTGATGTACCGCACAACGTGGGTGCTGATCTTGAAAACGTTGAGAAATTAAAAAGCTCCTTACGTATCGCTCGAGGCGCGACGCAGTGGTTACACGAACTGGTGATCGAACATGAAATTAATTGTCAGTGGAGCCAGCAAGGACAATACATGGCCTGCAAAAGCAAACAAGGCAATGCTGTACTCGATACGTTTACCAAAGGTCTCGAGACGCTTGATGAGCCATACGAAGATTTAAACAATGAACAAATTCATCAGGGCACTGGGCTCAGCTACTATACCCGTGCAATAAAAACACCGGGCACGGTGTTGATGCAACCAGCCGCGCTAATGCGAGGGCTTGGAGATAGCCTGCCAGCAAACGTGAGCTTTTATGAAAACAGCCCTGTCCTTGAAATTGAGTATGGCAACACCATTCGAGTCAATACACCTGAAGGGTCGGTGGTTGCAGACAAACTCATATTAGCGGTTAATGGCTTTGCACCGTTCTTTGGAAAGATGAAACAGAAACTGTTCACGATTCAAGCGTTCGCCAGTATGACACGGCCGCTTGATCAAGACGAACGCAACGCTTTGGGCAATCCGCAAAATTGGGGGCTTGTACCGGCAATGGCATTTGGCGGGCCAACCATGCGCTACACAATGGACCATCGCATCGTTATGCGAAGCTACTGGGGCACAAAGCAAACTGATAGAGTCAGCGAAAAAAATTACAAAGCGGCACGTGAGTTACAGAAAAACCAAATACAAACACGCTTTCCCATGGTTAAGGGAGATGCAATTGAGCATACCTGGACAGGGCAACTGGCCTTGTCATCAAACTTTGCTCCAGGCTTTGGGCAGCTTTCCAATAATGTGTATTCGGCAATGGTGCAAAACGGTGTTGGCATGACCAAAGGCACAATGGCGGGTCGACTCGCAGCCGAAATGGCAGAAAATCATCATTCCTCTCTAATCGATGATATGCACGCAATGGGCACACCTAAGAAATTGCCACCTGAACCACTGCTGAGCTTAGGCATGTCAGCTAAAGTTGCCTGGTGGGAATGGACTAGTCGATTCGAGCGGTAGCCGCACTATCATTATTTTATTGCTGTATAGCCCTACATACCCAACCGTTTTAAGCTTACATCGAATGTAAAATCTTCATTCAAGAGGTTATAAGTGGTTAAAGGTTTCATCATCTATCGGTAGCATAATCTGGTGCTGCTACTGTCCACACTTCTTATTATCAGACCACTAACTGCACAGCTTAAAAGGGTGAATAGTCGAATGCACGAAGCAAATCGACAACTGTAATCTCAAGCCTATTTTAACACAGAAACAACGCTGCTCAACGAATTGGGTTTATCCATAAATGCTGAGGTGCCAGAAGGTGTAACAAATATTGCTGTGCTGCGGAATCTTAACGCACCAATAATAGAGCAAGTGGCTGGCGTTCAGAATAAGAAACAATTCTATTGAGCATTTTCAAAGACATTGAATGATGTCTTTGGAGAAAACAACCACTATGCACGCACCACTGATAGAGAGTTCAGCGTGATATTCAATGATAAGCAGTCAAGTTTCCACAAAATAGATTGGAACGAAAAACTGAAACAGCTCGGTAACGGATATTTAGTGAATAACTCCATTGTCAGCCCGGACTTGTCAATCGGTTTAGCCACAGGTTGCGTACCGTCAGAAACTGATATTGAAACGCTGCTTATTGATGCCAGGCTTGCCGCCACCGCTGCCACCTCGTCAAGTCGTGTTCGCGAATTCGAAACCAGCATGAGAACCAAAGCCGAAGATGAAAATCACCTCATCGATAAAATTCGAAAGGCACTTGATAACAAGGAATTTATTCCTTACTACCAGATAAAATTTTCAGCGCAAACGCGAAGGCCTTGCGCAATGGAGGCTCTGTGCCGTTGGCAGCAACCCAACGGCAAAGCAGAAAGCCATCTCTGTGCTGATCGACGAATTTGAAAACCGTGGTGGAGATTGGTTCGACGAAATTGCAACGGATTATCGCTCCACTAGAGAGAGGGCTGTATCCAGAATGGCCAAAGGCTCACTTCCGCCCTTCGCCACAGTTAACCCCGACTTGGTTGATGATTGTGGAAAGCAAGCGGTGCAATTATTAAGAACCAAAGGTGCTGTGTTAAAACCGTTTGCGTCGTACAGTGATGGGGAATTTCATGATGCACTACAGAACATGCTTGCCAAAATCTGGCAAAACAACGCCATAAGCAGCGACCAGGCTGTCGCAGAGTTCAGAAAGCTTATAAATAAAGAGAAAAGTCGTCAAGTAAGCCAAGGTCAACAACAGGCCTCACAACTTGAAGATTGATGAGAATTTAGTCAAGCTCCTTTCAAGATTAATTTGACGGGCATGGTCTTACATCGACCTGCAGGCACGGTATTATCCTAGTGTGATAATTTCATGCCATGGCATCTTACAATTGAAGAGGATACATAGCGATGACTGATCCGCACCTGAATTCGGTTATGGAGAATTTATATTGGTGGGGAGTGCCAACGTTATTCCGTTGCCCACACGAGCCTGCGACAGATAAGGATATTGCACTGGTAGGCGTACCACATTCCACCGGCAACGGCACCACGGAGCGCGATCAGCATTTGGGCCCGCGCGCACTCAGAAATGTGTCAGCGGTGCAACGTCGCATGCATGCGGACTTCTCTCTTGACCCTTGGTCAAGCGCTAGAATCGTCGATACCGGCGATGTGCCTTTTCCACGCGCCAATGACAACGAAGACTGCATAGAACAAATCACGCACTACTTTACGGAGCTTGACAAGGCAGGTGCTCGTCCTGTGTCTATTGGTGGAGATCATTCCATTACCGGGGGAATCGTACAGGCACTAGGCAAAGGCAACATCACGCAAGGCGAACCCGTTTGCTTTTTACATTTGGATGCTCACACAGATGTTTTTACTAAAGTCGATCATTTTCTGGGTGCAAAAAAATCAGCCGCCCATTGGGGCGCTTACCTGGCCGACGACGGCTTTGTCGATCCTGCACATTCAATGCAAATTGGATTGAGAGGGCATGCTCGAACATTAGACTGGCTGGAACCGTCTTACGAATATGGATACAACGTCGTTACAATGAAAGAGTATAGAAAACGCGGCGCACTGAACGTTGTGCAGCAAATAAAAGAGGTGCTCTCCGACCGACCGGTTTACATCACATTCGATCTGGACTGCCTTGATCCCACCATAGCACCAGGTGTTGCCAATATTGAAGCCGGTGCAAAAGGTTTCGACATTGATGAGGCTGTGGAGCTACTACATGCTGTTCGCGGCTTGAACATCATTGGAGGTGACGTGGTGTGCATGATGCCAACCAAAGATCATCCCAACCAGATCACCGCGCTGACCGCAGGCGCCATCATGTTTGAAATGATTTCAATGATGGCCGAGAATATCGCTCAAAAGGGCTGACCGGCCGCCAAATCCGGGCCGTGCCGCACCATAAGAGCCCCGCCGGTATCGTTCCGGTGCGCATCTGCAGTCTCTGTCAACACCCCCATATTGCCATTACGCCCCAATAGGTGTAATAAAGAGGCGACAACCATCTATTTATGTAAGAATGAAATGACGGGCCGACTTGTGCTTCTTTTCGCATCCCCAAAATAGGCTAAGAAAAATAGAGTGGTAGATTAATGGGTGGAAAATTAAAGCGTGGAAAATTCAGGTCAGCCTTAAGAAAAATAACCTCAGGAGATAGCATGAACAACGTAAACAAATTGATGCTAGCTGGTGTCTTGATGACAACCAGCTTAGCGGCGTCCGCCGAAACACTGCGATGGGCACGTGCCGGTGACAGTCTAACAATGGACCCGCACTCACAAAACGAAGGCCCAACACATGCCTTGGCACAGCAAATTTATGAACCATTGATTTCGCCAGATATGGAAGCAAAACCCATCCCCGCACTGGCCACTAGCTGGGATGTAAAAGCGGATAACCCAAATGTTTGGGTATTTAAATTACGTGAAGGCGTCAAGTTCCATGGCGGAGAAGATTTCACAGCAGAAGATGTGGTGTTTTCTTTTAATCGTGCTAAACACGAAGGCTCTGATATGAAAGAGCTTATTGTTACAGTAACCGATGTGCGTGCAGTGGATGACTACACGGTTGAAATTGAAACCGATGGACCTAACCCTATCTTGCCTAACAACTTAACTAATTTATTCATGATGGATAAAGGTTGGGCAACGGAAAACAATGTGCTTAACCCAGCTGAATTCGATACAGGTGAAGAAACCTTTGCGGTCAGAAACACCAACGGTACGGGTGCTTTTATGCTCGAAAGCCGCGAGCCAGATACAAAAACCGTACTAAAAGCCAACCCGAATTACTGGGGTAAAGATGAGTTTCCAATGGAACTCACTGAAATCATCTATACGCCAATTCAAAATGCCGCGACACGAGTAGCGGCTTTGCTCTCGGGCGAAGTTGATTTGATTCAGGATGTTCCTGTACAAGATTTAGCCCGCGTTTCCAATACAGATGGCTTGCTTGTAAACAACGCACCTCAAAACCGTACCATTTTCTTCGGTATCAATTCAGGTGATGCGGATCTTGAAACCGATAATATCGACGGCAAAAACCCGTTCGCCGATGTTCGTGTTAGAAAAGCCATGAACATGGCGATTGATCGCGAAGCGATTCAAAAAGTGGTTATGCGTGGTCAGTCAGCTCCCACTGGTGTCATCATTCCTCCATTTGTTAATGGCTGGAACGAAGGCTTAGATGCCTACCCAAAGGCGGATATTGAGCAGGCAAAATCACTCATGGCCGATGCGGGCTACGCTGATGGCTTTGAGCTGACACTCAATTGCCCAAATGATCGGTACATCAATGATGAAGCTATTTGTCAGGCAGCGGTTGGCATGATGGCAAAAATTGGCATCAAAGCTAATCTTGTCGCTCAATCGAAAGCACAACACTTCCCGTTAATTTCTGGCAAAACAACCGACTTTTATTTACTTGGCTGGGGTGTTCCCACTTTCGATTCAGAATATGTGTTTAATTTTCTGGTGCATTCCACTACTGATGACCGAGGTTCGTGGAACGGCTCTAGATTTAACAATGCCGAAATCGATGCCAAGATTCAGTCGCTCGGTTCTGAAGTGGACTTGGAAAAACGCAACGCCACTATTGCTGAGATCTGGGAAACCGTTCAGGCAGAGCAAATCTATCTTCCCATTCACAATCAGGTGCTTAACTGGGGCATGAAGTCCAATATTGACTTTCCAGTTCAACCTGAGGATCAGCCACATTTCAAGTTCTTGAAAATGTCCAATTAAGGGCATAATGAACTAGTTTTTTGCGTAGCTATTGCTGCGGGAACTCTCTGCTCCCGCAGCAATATTTTTTCTGATCAAATCTTTCTATGCTTGCATACACCATCCGCCGAGTATTTCAGTCCATTGTCGTCTTGTTGATGGTGGGGCTGGTTGCGTTCTCCATGTTTCGGTTTATTGGCGATCCTGTTGAAAATCTGTTAGGTCAGGAACGCACAACAGCAGACATAGAGCGGGTTCGTGATCAACTGGGTTTAAACGACCCCTTCCCCGTACAATATTTCAATTTTCTAAAGAATGTTGTTCAGGGTGATCTGGGCGTGAGCTATCGACAAGGCCGACCGGTTAGTGAGCTTATCGCGGAACGCGCTCCGGCCACACTTGAGCTTGCTGGAGTGTCAGCGCTTCTCGCCATTGTGCTAGGCGTAGGCCTGGGTGTTTACACCGCTATAAGGCGAGATGGCTATATTGCCAATATCATCATGACAACATCGCTTGTCGGTGTTTCGCTTCCCACTTTTCTGATCGGTATTCTACTTATTTATGTGTTTGCGGTAGAACTCGGTTGGCTGCCAAGCTTTGGGCGAGGTGAAACCGTACAACTGGGGTGGTGGACAACCGGGTTTCTCACAAAGAGTGGGCTCAAAGCGATCATATTGCCAGCGATCACGCTTGGTCTTTACCAAATGACGCTGATTATGCGATTAGTTCGCGCTGAAATGCTGGAGGTATTACGCACGGACTATATCAAGTTTGCACGTGCCAGAGGCTTAAGTGAACGTGCAGTGCATTATGGTCATGCGCTTAAAAACACGCTGGTACCAGTAATCACCATAACCGGTTTGCAGATAGGTTCTATTATTGCCTTTGCGATTATCACAGAAACCGTCTTTCAATGGCCGGGTGTAGGCTTGATGTTTATCAACGCTATTCAATTTGTCGACATCCCGGTGATGGCAGCGTACCTGATGCTGATTTCAGTCATGTTTGTGCTTATCAATCTTGTTGTGGATTTGCTGTATTTTGTTATTGATCCACGCCTGTCGTCCGATGCATCGACAAAAGGCCACTGAGCGTGCAACGCCTCTCCACACTTTTAGCATCCGACTTCGTTTATAAATTTCGTCGCTCGCCAGTCGCGATATTGGCATTCATCGTTGCGCTGACACTGATTGTCTCAGCTATTGCCGCACCACTGATTGCAACCCAAAACCCGTTCGACCCCAGCTCGCTTAATCTCATGAACGGGTTTTCTCAGCCCGGGGTGCCAAACGATTTTACGGGCGAATCCTTTATTCTTGGTACCGATGATCAGGGCCGTGATGTGTACTCAACCATACTGTACGGCTTGCGTATTTCATTATTTGTGGGTTTTTCAGCTGTTCTCTTTGCCATGGTGCTAGGCGCAACGCTGGGTCTAATCGCAGGTTATACAGGTGGCCGCACAGACACCTTCATTATGCGTATTGCCGATATCCAGCTGACGTTTCCGGCAATCCTCATAGCGCTACTTATTTTTGGCGTGGCCAAAGGGATCACACCACCCTCATATCGAGATGAAGTGGCCATCTGGGTATTAATTCTTGCGATCGGCTTGTCTGACTGGGTACAGTTTGCACGCGTGGTGCGTGGAGCAACGCTGGTTGAACGAGATAAAGAGTACGTTCAGGCTGCAAAATTAATTGGACGAAAACCGACAAGCATTATGCTTAGACATATACTGCCCAATACACTGGGGCCTGTGTTGGTCATCGCCACCATCTCTCTTGCATTGGCAATTATCGCAGAAGCCACTCTCTCGTTTTTAGGTGTCGGAGCCCCACCTACACAGCCGTCACTGGGCACACTCATTCGCGTTGGTCAGGGCTACTTGTTTTCAGGTGAGTACTGGATACTGCTTTATCCCGCGTTAACCCTGTTGGCACTGGCTTTGTCAGTTAATTTACTGGGCGACTGGTTACGCGATGCCCTTAACCCAAAGCTTAAATAAACCTATCTCCATGGACGCCACGCCCCTACTTGAAGTCAGCGATCTGGTCATTGATTTTCCAACCAGAAAGGGCAATCTGACGGCCATAAATGGTGTGAGTTTCGAATTGGCCGCTGGTGAAATACTTGGGGTGGTTGGTGAATCGGGTGCTGGAAAATCACTCACAGGCTCAGCCATCATCGGCTTACTTGACCCACCTGGGCGAATCAGCAGTGGCGAGATTAGGCTGCGCGGTGAGCGTATCGACAACTTGCCAAATGAAGACATGCGCGCTTTACGAGGCAAACACATCGGCATGGTTTTTCAAGATCCGCTAACATCCCTGAATCCGCTGCACACCATTGCTCAGCAATTAATAGAAACGATTCGTACTCATCTAAAGTTAAATGAAAAGGACGCCAGAAATCGCGCCATAGAATTGCTTGAAGGTGTAGGCATTCCTGCAGCTAGCCGACGCGTAGACGATTACCCACATCAGTTTTCTGGGGGCATGCGACAACGTGTCGTCATTGCACTGGCATTGGCTGCCGAACCTGCGCTAGTGATCGCTGACGAACCCACCACAGCGCTGGATGTGTCAGTGCAGGCACAAATTATTGATGTGCTGAAAGACCAATGTACACAACGAGGAGCTTCGGTCATTTTGATCACACACGATATGGGTGTGATTGCAGAAGCGGCTGATCGAGTCGCTGTCATGTATTCTGGGCGTATTGCTGAAATTGGGCCGGTTAAGCGTATTATTCAAAATGCCAACCACCCGTATACACAGGGCTTAATGGGCTCTATACCAACCCTTGCGCAAGACACACAGCGCCTGGTGCAAATAGAAGGTGCAATGCCACGCCTTGAAGACATACCCAAAGGTTGCGCTTTTAATCCACGTTGCAAATATGCGCAAGACAAGTGCTTTGCCCATCAGCCAGAGCTAATTGCCAACCAAGATCATGCCGTAGCCTGTTGGCACCATGAAAGCAGCCTTGCGCAGAATTTATCAACATGAGTGCGATCACAGACAAACCACTCGTTGAAGTCAATCAACTAAGCCGGGATTTTGATATTTCAAAACCATGGCTCAATCGCCTGCTCGAACGCCAGCCAAAGCAATTTTTACGCGCTGCAGATTCAGTTTCTTTTACGATTAACCGAGGCGAAACACTCGCCCTGGTTGGTGAGTCGGGCTCAGGAAAATCCACCATCGCTAAAATGCTGGTTGGTCTACTGGCCGCTAGCACAGGCACCGTCGAATTTGATGGTCACACGATCAGCTCGGATGCGGCCGGCCATGCGAAAACGACCGATCAAAAAGCGTCGCAATCACAAACTGCCCTGATGCCACCGTCGTCCATGCAATCGATTAGACGTCGTGTGCAAATGATTTTCCAAAGCCCGTATGCGAGCCTCAATCCACGTTGGCGCGTGGGCCGTATCATCGCAGAACCCATGGCTGTGATGGGCCTTGAAACCGATTCTAAAAATATCAATGCACGTGTTGCAGAATTACTTGTACAAGTTGGCCTTGCCGCTGCTGACGCGCGTAAATTTCCACACGAATTTTCTGGTGGTCAGCGTCAACGTATAGCCATCGCAAGAGCACTGTCATCTAATCCAGAATTTATTGTGTGCGATGAGCCCACTTCTGCACTTGATGTTTCTGTACAAGCGCAAATTCTAAACCTGATGCGAGATCTGCAGGACGAACTGGGCCTCACCTATTTATTTATAAGCCATGACTTATCAGTGGTGCGACACATGGCTAACCGCGTTGGTGTACTTTATCTTGGTGCACTGGTTGAAATTGCAGACAGTAACACCCTGTTTTCTGCTCCGCGCCACCCTTACACACGCATGTTACTCGATGCGGTTCCAGACCTTGATATGAGTGGAAAACCAAGGAATGCCGTTACTGGCGAAATTCCCAATCCAATAAATCCACCTTCTGGGTGTACGTTTCATCCACGATGTGCCTTTGCCAATGAGCGCTGTACAAACGAAGCACCGACTGCACAATTCTATGGCAGAGACATTGTTGCCTGTCACGCTGTTCAAGAACAGCGGCTATGAGCACAAGCATGGCTCATACACAGTCTACCATTGACTTTATACATCACGCTCAGTGGCAGAATTTCCCGGCTTCCACACAAAGAATGGCGCGCCGCTGTCTACTTGATTTACTGGGTGTAGCCGCTAACGGTACACAAACAACATTGTCGACTGTTATTCGCAATCACGCGCATGATCAGTTTGGCAGTGCAAAGAACCACAGCCGTTTACTCTTCGATGGCAGGCAATGCAGCGCAAGCGGTGCAGCGCTTGCCAACGGCATGACTATTGACTCTATCGATGCGCACGACGGTTACAAGCCTGTGAAGGGCCATGTAGGATGCGGAGTATTGGCCGCATTGCTTGCGCTGCATGATGCCACCAATGGCGATAAGGTCAGTGAAGCAGAGTTCCTTGCAGGCATGGTTGTTGGGTATGAAATAGGATGCCGTGCAGGCCTTGCACTGCACACCAGTGTTAGCGACTTTCACACCTCAGGTGCCTGGATCGCAGTAGCTGCTGCCGCTATCGGTGCTCGCCTATTGCAGCTTGACGAAACTCAAACACGTCATGCATTGGGCATTGCAGAATACCATGGGCCGCGCAGTCAGATGATGCGTTGTATAGATCACCCCACAATGCTTAAAGACGGTTCAGGCTGGGGAGCTATGGCAGGCGTCTCGGCCGCTCTTCTGGCGCGAGATGGTTTTACAGGTGCACCGGCAATTACGCTGGAGTCAGATGAGCAAGCTACTATTTGGTCCACTCTCGGATCCGAGTGGCAAATAGAACAGCAATATATCAAACGTTTCCCAGTTTGTCGCTGGGCGCAATCTGCCGTGGTTGCCGCATTGAATTTGCATCAGCAACACGACTTTAATGCCGATGACATAAAGCATGTTCGTATTGGCAGTTTCCACGAATCAGTCCGCTTGGCAACGCCTTTGCCCGAAACAACTGAGCAAGCACAATATAGCTTGCCATTTCCGGTAGCTGCAGCCTTAGTTCATAATCGAGTCGGTGTCGCCGAAATCGACGGTGATGGCCTAATTGATGAAAAAGTGCGCGATATAAGCCAAGGTATTGAACTGTACGAAGTGGATGAATACAACGCTGAATTCCCATTAAGACGAATAAGCGAGCTGGAACTCCATCTTCACGATGGCCGTGTACTGCAGTCTGGAGCAACTGAGGCGAATGGTGATCCTGAATCGCCACTTGATGATACAGAGGTTAGCCGCAAATTTAAGCACTTTGCAACTCCGCTACTGGGCGCCATTCGCAGCAACAACATCGAGCGCTGCATTGAATCTATTGGGACTGCGCCGACGATGGCTAATTTCAACGCGCTGATATATCCATCCGCAAATTCGTAACTCACACTATTCGGCATCATGACGATCAAAAAGAATTACCACACCCACACCTATCGTTGTAAACATGCTTCACAAGATGTTGATGCGTACTGCCAAGCAGCCGTTGATAAGGGGTTGAGCGTTTTGGGTATTTCTGACCATACGGCGCTACCTGATAATCGCTGGGATCATATTCGTATGGATATAGACGAGTTGCCGGATTATTGCGATGCCATTGATCAGGCCGTAGTCAATCACCCCACTCTGAAAATACTGAAATCAGCAGAGTGTGAGTACGCAAGAGAATATGCTGCTTTTTTCAAAGACACTCTGCTTGACGAGTTGCAATTTGACTACCTTGTCGGTGCAGCGCATTTTTTTCCCTATGAAGGAGAATGGCGCGGCTCTTATGGTGGTGCTGAATCTAAAAAAGCGCTGCATGCTTATGCAGACTATTTTATAGAATCCATGGCGTCCGGTTTGTTTGCATTTATGGCTCACCCAGATTTATTTGGCAATGCTTATCTGCAATGGGACGACAATACCAAAGCCATATCACATGACATTTTTACCGCAGCAAGCGAAATGAAGATACCGCTGGAGATTAACGGTTATGGATTACGCAAACCCAAAATCGACACACCTGAAGGTCGACGCTGTATGTATCCTTGGTTACCGTTTTGGGAGATGGCAGCAGACTATGCCATTGAATACATCGTGAATTCTGACGCACACAACCCTCGCGATATTGATGCAAACCTGGAAGAAGCGAATAATATTGGCAAACAGTTTGGATTGAAGCTGGCAGATCTAAGCTATTTGGAAAAATAAAAAAGTGAAGGCCTGTGTTGGCGGCGTGTTTTTCGAACCAAATCCGGGCCAGTGAGCCATGCCAACCGCTTTCAATTCGATAAACACACCGAATGGCGCTTATACGTATTTACGTATACCGAGCCTCATTGATAAGTTAAGCACTATAAAGTTTCACGCTTGGCAACCAAGAACAACACACCAGCAGATTGACATGAAGACCTCACCGATACATAAAAAAAACGGCGACGCGCCTTTTTGCTCGGATGCGGCTGCATCGTACACTTTGCCAGCCCGATACTATTTAGATGAGAGCATCTATTCTCTGGAACTGGACGCTATCTTTCATCGGCAATGGTGGTATGCAGGGCATAGCAGCCAGGTGTCTAAAACAGGTGACTTTTTAACCACTGAAATTGGTGATCAGAGCATTGTTGTTACGCGCGGCAGAGATAACAAACTGCGTGCTTTTTATAACGTTTGCCAACACCGTGGCCATGAACTCGTACAAGGTCAAGGCAATACGAAGTTCATCGTGTGCCCCTATCACGCCTGGTCTTACGAACTCAGTGGGGAACTGCGCTTTGCTCGCAATTCTGAGAATGTGGCCAGCTTTAATCAATGCGATTTTTCACTCAAAGCAGTACAGGTAGAAATTTTTTGCGGCATGGTTTTTATCAATCTAGATCCACAGGCCAAACCTTTGGCTGAGCAAGCGCCTGAATTAGAGAAGGAGATTCGTGAATACTGCCCTACGGTAGATGAACTTCAGTACGTTGCACGAGATACGTACAATGTGAGCTGCAACTGGAAAGTGATGATCGATAACTTCCTAGAGTGCTATCACTGTGCACCAGCCCATAAAGATTTTCTTGACTTGGTAGATATGAAAAGCTACCGATCAACTGTAAAAGGCATGTACTCGAATCATATTTCGAAAGCGGCTCGCTCCACCAGCAGCAACGCTTATGATTTTGAGGTTGGCGATGTCGATTTTGGCTTTGCAGGCTGGTTTCTCTGGCCTAATCTCACCATATGGGCCTATCCGGGAGAAGCTAATTTATCGGTTTTACAAATGATTCCCGATGGCACGGGTCGTACAATCGAATATCAAGATTGGTTTGTACGCGACGGCCACATCACCGAGCAGCTGAAGCAAACCATCGATTATCAAAAGGATGTACTGCAGCCAGAAGATATCAGCCTGTGCGAAAGCGTTCAGAAAGGGCTTAAATCGCATGGGTACAATCAAGGCAGGTTTATCGTCGATAAAGACATGAGTGAATTATCCGAGCATGCAGTGCACCACTTTCAAGCCATGGTTGTCGAAGCATTGGGTGCTAAATTAGAGTAACCGAGGCAATTAAAATCACAGCCATTCTAGAAAC
>CAYSZH010000053.1:0-26504 GCA_964435305.1 uncultured Granulosicoccaceae bacterium | reverse complement strand
GGGTCGATGGGCCGATGCCAACTACACACTTGCACATAAGGCTCGAAAATCTCTGCCAAATCGGCCACTGCAGACACTCTTCGCCAGTGGGCTACTTCAGTCGCTACAACAGAATCCAAAGCATTCATGTGTATCTCGCTTAGCTGTTAGTCGAATTTAGATACTTTGTATCATATGTGATGATATAATATATCAAATTGAGACGTATTTTCCGTATAACTGTGGACCTGCCAAAACACAAACCGAACACTCTTGCGAAAGCGCTGGGCCTGTTAATGATCGGGGCTACTCATCGGCTGGCGATTGCAGCCGTAATTGCGGCGGCTTTGTGGGCCGGTTTTTACTGGGCCACTTCCACACCAGGTGGACTATGAGCTATGCAGTCGCCTTTGAGGATTTCTCTCTTGGCTATAACCGAAATCCAGCTGTATTGAGATTGAAGACGGAGATCGCCGAAGGCAGCCTGACCGCAATTGTCGGCCCCAACGGTGCTGGAAAATCAACTCTGCTTAAAGGTGTTACGGGTGCGCTGCAACCAATGTCCGGGCGAGTGTCGCTCGGTGAACTCAATCGAACAGAAATCTCGTACTTACCACAACAGTCAGAAGTAGATCGCTTGTTTCCAATTTCAGTGATCGAGTTGGTTGCCATGGGCTTATGGCGAGAGATTGGCGCATTCGCTTGCATATCATCTTCACATCGCAATCGCATCAAAAACGCACTGTCAGCTGTTGGTCTGGGTGGTTTCGAAAAACGCGCAATCGGGTCCCTCTCAGGAGGGCAATTGCAACGAGCTTTGTTTGCACGCTTGCTGATGCAAGACGCGCCACTTGTTCTACTCGACGAGCCGTTCACTGCAATAGACGCTGGAACTACGAAAGATCTGATTGACGTGGTTAAACAATGGCATGGCGAAGGACGAACAATATTGGCGGTATTGCACGACATGGATGCTGTACATGCACACTTTCCCAATACGCTGCTACTGGCTAGGGAGCTAGTGGCACATGGTCCAACTGAAAAAGTACTGACTGCAGAGAACCAATTTCTGGCGCGTCAGATGTGCGAGGCCTGCAGTGGGCCGCCACACACTTGCGGCAGGCAAACAAACTGATGTGGGAACTACTGTTCGCGCCGTTTGCTGAATTTGGGTTTATGCGTCGCGCACTGCTTGGCTGCTTTGCCGTCTCCGTGGGGGCAACACCGTTAGGGGTGTTTCTAATGCTTAGGCGCATGAGCTTAACGGGCGATGCAATGGCGCATGCAATTTTGCCAGGGGCGGCAGTCGGTTACCTTATCTCAGGTTTGTCACTTGGCGCCATGACCATAGGTGGGTTGGTGGCGGGTATGTCGGTGGCTTTACTCGCAGGTTTTATTACACGTGTTACCAGCTTGCGCGAAGATGCAAGCCTTGCTGCATTTTACCTTATCTCTCTTGCACTTGGCGTTCTGATTATTTCCACCCGAGGCAGCAATGTAGATCTTATGCATGTATTGTTCGGTTCAGTGCTGGCTCTGGACGACGCTGCATTGATTCTGTTGTGCTCTATCGCCAGCTTAACGTTAGTAATGCTGGCGTTATTTTTCCGCCCCTTAGTACTTGAATGTGCCGATCCACTTTTTCTGCGCTCAGTTAGTAAACTAAGTGCTATCACTCACTTTATTTTTTTAACTCTAGTGGTAATGAATCTGGTTGGCGGATTCCATGCACTTGGCACACTGATGGCCGTTGGTATCATGATTCTGCCAGCGGCTTCAGCACAATTCTGGACACTCAGTATTGGCGGTTTGATAACGCTATCAGCCGCAATCGCGCTTTCTTCAAGCTATAGTGGATTACTTATTTCTTATCACTACAGCCTGCCCTCGGGCCCGGCGATCATACTCGTCGCAGGGGCTATATACGTCGTCTCCATCATTTTCGGATTGCGGGGCGGTATCTTTCAACAAACGCGTTCTATACAAACAATAGAACTGTGAAAACCAGGACCATCATGACTACTCGACACAAATTTTTTAGCTTTGCTGCTATCGCCATGGCGATTTCCGGCTTGCCAGGCACAAGCTACTCCGAAGAACCTATTCCAGTTGTCGCGACATTCTCGATACTTGGCGACATGGTGCAACGCGTTGGTGGTGATGCCATTGAACTTACGACTCTGGTTGGTCGCAATGGCGACACGCACGTATACCAACCCACTCCTGCTGATGCAAAAGCGATCAGTCGAGCTGAGATACTATTTACCAACGGTCTGGACTTTGAAGGATGGCTTGAACGGTTGGCAGAAGCGGCTGAATTTAAGGGTGTGTCAGTAGTAACAACGGATGGTCTCGAGCTCATCGCTATGCAAGAGCATCATGATGACGAACACGATGATGATCATAACAACGAGCACGACGACGAGCACGCTAAGGAAGAAGAAACGCAAGATGCGGACGGGCGCGAGGATGACGAGCATAAAGACGAACATGACGATGACGAACACAGCGATTCGGATGGACATGACGATCATCATGATCATGGGGAATTCGACCCACATGGCTGGTTAAGCCTGAAAAACGCTGTTGTGTATGTCGACAATATCGCTGAAGCTTTAGCAATAGCAGCGCCAGAAAGTGCATCAATGTTCTATCAAAACAGAGCCGCTTACATTGCTGAAATCGAGCTTCTAGATGGGCAAATTAAAGATATGATCTCCGCGTTGCCTGCAAGCGAGCGCACCATTGTGACCTCTCATGATGCGTTTCAATACTTCGCTCGCGACTATGGCCTCATCTTTCTTGCACCGCAAGGGCTTAGTACCGAAAGTGAAGCATCCGCCCGCGAAGTTGCCGATCTGATTGAACAGATACGGGCCGAAGGTATTTCTGCCGTCTTTGTTGAAAACGTTGCTGACCCAAGGTTGCTTGAGCAGATCGCGCGGGAAACTGGTAGTACGATAGGCGGTAAATTGTACCCAGGTGCACTATCAAAAACGGATGAGCCTGCGCCTAACTACCTTGATTTGATGCGGCACAACGCCACAACTATTGCAAAAGCACTCACTGACGGATAACAGTAGGGGTCAGATCTTTCATTGCCACATAGCGTGCAATGTGGCAATGAAAGATCTGACCCCACGACCTCAACTGGCGGCGGCACAGCTTGCGCAAATGCAATCCACTTCTATTTGCTCACTCACAAGCTCAAAGCCTGCGCTTTCAACATTTCGCTTTAGAGATCCCATAGTTGATCGGCTAATGTCGACTTCTTCAACGCGGTAACACTCAGTACAAATGAGAAATTGTGGTGCTGCGTGGCGATGATCGCAAGTGATATGGATGCAGGCAACGTAGCGATTCGCCAATTTTAATTTGTGTACCAGCTTTTCGTTCACCAGAAAATCCAGGATTCGGTAAACCGACATGGCTGGAATCGACTCATCTAATTCACGCTTACAGTAGTCAACGAGCTCGTATGCAGTCATTGCATGTTTAGAGCTTACAAGTCCCTTTAATACAGTTTTCCTTTTTTGTGTCAGCCTGGTACCCCTCAGCTGACATTGCTGTTCAGCCGATTCGAGGGTTGTTGTAAGTTTGGCTTTCGCCACCTGGACCTCCGTTTGAACACATCATTCTTAAACTAATGATTTAACGTATCAGTCAATCGATTAGTCGAAAGCACCGATGAGTACGATACATCATATCACTTAACATTTTAACGAGGGTACCATTGCCTGACGGTCTTGCTTCTGAATTCAGACGATAGCTGGAGCACTCCCCTATGCCAAGTATGAACAGGCGGTTACGCGTCTTATCAGCGTATTTGATAACTTGCCAAAATCAGCTGCAATAATAGGCCACTCTGGTGGCTGCTTATTCGCGTCCGCCGTTGCGCAAGCTCGTCATCGGCAGACCGTATAGGTCATCTACATAGCAGGTTTTATGTTACCCAGCGGCTGGCATTACTCAGTTGTTTGTAAGGTAGTAAAAGCTGACAAACAGGCGTTGACCAATAGTGGCAGCGTTGAAGACCTTACCGGAGTATTGCCGCACCTTGTTGACATACACGAAGGCAACGCTAACAAGGTCACACTCAATGGTGCGCTAGAAGTGTTTTTTCATGACTGCACAAGCGATGCGGCTCAAAGAAAAATGCAAGCCTTTGTACCCGGAGAGCCCGATGCATCCAAATTAATACTGGGATGCCCCAATGCTTGCGGACCCTATTAGATTAATCGAGGCAATGCTATCAGCTATTTGATCAATTCAATTTGGTGGCAGGAAACTTAATGCTGGGGCTCTTTTTTATTGGAGAGTTAAGCGATGCTTCTTGAGCACTATCGCTTGAGTTATTCTTTTCTTGCTGGCCCTGCTTTACCTTATTTTTCTGTTTGTCTCTTGACTTTCCTGACGATGAATCCGCGTCATCAGTTCCCAACCCATTTACTCTTTGCACATTGTTGCCCTTATCCCTAGGTCCGTAGTCAGCAAATTTTGCAATCACACGGTCCATCTCGGCATCCGACAGTATATTCATGTCTTCGAGTTTACTGGCCAGGTAATACTGTTTGGAAAGCGTTTCCAATTCTACTGCAGCCCACATTGCTTTATCCAGATTAGGGCCAGCAACCACCATACCGTGATTCCCCAGTAAACAAGCACTACGATCTTCCATTGCCTGGAGAATATTGGTCGATAACTCTGGCGTTCCGAATGTTGCATACTTCGAGCATCGCACCGTATTACCACCAAACGCACCAATCATGTAGTGACATGCCGGTATTGTTTTACCTGCCATTGATAAAACAGTTGCATAGGTGGAATGCGTGTGTACCACAGCCTTAAATTCCGGATTGCTCTGTAAAATCGCACGATGAAAGTGCCATTCTGAAGAAGGTGCGAACGGGCCTTTCCATTCAAAGCGATTATGCTTCAACGACATTTTTGCAATGTCAGTCGGTTTCAATTGCTCGTAAGGTACGCCGCTTGGCGTAATCAACATAGAATCTTTATGGCGTACGCTGATATTGCCTGACGTTCCTTGATTTAGGCCAGACGAATTCATCCATAAGCAAAGCTCAATGATTTTCTCGCGTTGTTCCCAGTGAGATTTAGGTTCGCTCATTAGCAAATACGTTCTTTATTAAGATTAAGATAAATTAAGTGGTTCACATCAATATGAAAACTATTAGACATTCCAAACTCTAAAAAGCGTGCAACGTAAAACAGACAGATTGGCCAACAATAATTTCTGTATCGGCAGCTGAAATCGGTTAATCTGCAACAAGGTCACTGTTTTGAGCAAATGTCGCTGCAGCTCACAAATTTCCCTACAAACCGCGTTTGAACTTCTGATAAATGGGCGATATATCGCTAAATTCACTAAACAAGTGTTCGCGCAGTACGTTCATCGGTAATCAGGCCGGATAATAGCTTGCTGTTAAGCACGGCTTTAATGGCTCTGGACTTTCCCAAGCCTCCCGCAATGCAGACAACTTGAGAACCCCGGATTTCATCAACCGACAGTCCAATCGTCCTCCTCGTTAAACTGGTATTAACCGGGCTTCCATCATCGGCAAAAATATTTCCCAGTAGTTCGCCGACACCTCCTGCCTTAAGGACTTTTTCCATGTCTGATCGACTGACCATTTCTGTTACCACAAGTGCGGAGTTCAAATGCAAGTCGCCTACACCTGCAACTTTAATCGGCGAACTGCGAGCCAACTTCATGACCTTTTGCAGACCTCGCTGTCCCATCAAAATTTCTCGGTCTTTAATTGTATCGACGGCAAACGGTGCCGGAAGCAAATAGGATTGTGCGCCTGTACGCTCAGCAAGTCGATGAATAACGTCGTGCGGATTGGCAGCAAATTTTCGAGAGAAACCACCAAGTAACGAAACAAACTCAACGTTCGTACCGCGTGTGCGAGGAATATTTTCTACACAGGCCGCCATGGTTCGTCCATGCCCCATTCCCACAGTTTTAACAGTGGCTCCATCTAATAGGCGATGTAGGTACTGCCCACCTGCTGGGCCGAGTGCTTTGAGCGGAAGCTCATCGTGATCAAAATCTGGCACCACTTGGCAATAGTCGAGCTTGTATTGCTCTGAGAGTTGTTGCTCAAGTTGGACACACTCAGCCACTTCACCGTCAATATAAACCTTGACGATGCCACTGCGATTGGCACGCGTGATCAAGCGATGCGCCTTCAGCTTGGATAGACCCAGTTTTTTCGCAACTTCCGCTTGCGTAAGGCCACCGGCGTAATGCATCCACGCTGCGCGCACAGCCAAGCCCGAATCGGCCGCTTTATCTTCGGCCGTTCTGGCAAGTGGAACATTTTGGGTCATAGCTACCCCGGCTCAATCGTGATATTTTTAGCAAACATTGAAAATAATTTCACAATGAGTGATGATAAGTCAAGCAAGCAAACTGGTAATTGCATCATGAGGCCAATGAAAGGTATTCATAGGCATGAATAAAAGGTCGAACCTTGGCACACGCCAACCCTTGTAAAAAAACGATTGAAATTAGGCCGAAGCCGCACGCCTGAATTTACGAAAAGCGACAAGAAAACAAATACATGACCCACCATTGCACACAACGGGCTAAACCATGAACAAGCGGCAATTACTTCCGCGCTGGCTTACGTCTGAGCATCCATTGCCGTGGTTGTTTCCGGTCACCTCG
Source organism: uncultured Granulosicoccaceae bacterium (assembly GCA_964435305.1). Lineage (GTDB taxonomy): Bacteria > Pseudomonadota > Gammaproteobacteria > Granulosicoccales > Granulosicoccaceae > Granulosicoccus. Next base: position 19,831 of record CAYSZH010000053.1, on the reverse strand, counting down.
CTTCTCATCGTCTTTGGTCTGTACCCCGTGCTGTACTCTCTGTGGTTGTCTTTTTACAAGCGCAACCCAGCAACACGAAAAGAAAAATTCATGCCCTCCTGGAACTGGGAGAAGCTTTTCGCAGATGACAGGGTCTGGGACGCGGTGCAAATAACCTTCACGTACGCCGTGATTGCGCTAGCACTGCAATTGATACTCGGCCTTGCCATTGCCCTTATTCTCGATACAGACAAAAGAGGCTTTGGTGTACTTAGAGCCCTGATGACACTGCCTCTTGTCGTACCGCCAGCTGTCACAGGCATGATGTTTTTGCTGATGTACGACAGCTCTTTTGGCGTAATCAGTAACTCTCTTTATGCGCTGGGTTTGTTATCTCCAACTGCCCCTATTCTTGGTACCGGCTCTACAGCATTACTGGGTGTCATCGTTGCGGATGTGTGGCAGTGGACTCCGTTTATGGTGCTAATTATGTTGGCAGGACTACGTGCTTTGCCCCGAGAACCGTTTGAAGCGGCTTCTATCGATGGTGCAACAGGGATACAGTCGTTTCTGTATTTAACCTTGCCAATGATGTCTAAAATCATCGCGCTAGCGGTGCTAATTCGCGGGATAGATCTGTTCAGAATCTTCGACTATGTGAAAGTCATGACTGACAGCGGTCCGGGTACGGCAACTGAAACCCTAACGGCCTACGCAGGAACGGTGTACTTCAAAACCGCCAATTTTCCATATGCATCAACCGTTGCGCTGGCCACGCTCATCCTCGTCCTGATCACTTCGAGCATTTTTATCAAAGTCTTCAAGGTGAAGTTCTAAATGGTTACCCAGACAATAAAAGACACCGCGCGGTACGTTATTGCTATAGGCATTGTGGCTATTTTTATCTTTCCAATCGCCTGGTTTGCACTGACGTCCGTAAAACCAATCTCGGCCGTTTTTAACAAAGATCGGGTGGTGGTATTTGACTTTAAACCCACATTTGAAAACTATAGAGTGACGGTTTTAGGTGGGCGCAAGTCCGATAATCAGGCCAACTCCAGTATTTTAATGGGCACCAGTGGCGAAGGTGCTTATGATGGGCGAAGCTCGATAATGTCATCACTTATTATCGCCATTTGTTCAACTTTTCTGGCAACCAGTATTGCCTTACTGGCAGCTTATGCATTGTCAAGATTAACTTTCCGAGGTGCCCAGGGTTATATGCACTGGATACTTTCTCAACGATTCCTGCCGCCTATCGCGATCATCATTCCGCTGGTGTTTATATTTCGCGATCTTGGTATTAGAGACACGCACATTGGTCTTATCATCGCGCACACTCTAATTAACATACCACTGGCATTGTTAATACTTAAATCCTTTTTTGACGATGTACCCATCGAAGTCGATCAGGCCGCTATGATCGACGGCGCAACTCGTTTCCAATGTTTCTATCTTGTTGTGCTTCCAATGATCAAAGGCGGGATTGCCGCCACTGCTGTACTGTGCTTTATTTTTTCGTGGACCGAATTCCTTTTGTCTTTATTTCTGACAAATTCAATTCGTACGGTCCCTGTGAAAATAACCACTTTTGTGACATCGACTGGCTCTGAGTGGGGCTTTATTTCTGCACTGGGTACTGCCGCGATAATTCCCGGGTTCATATTCATTCTTCTGGTACAAAACCATCTTGTACGAGGATTGACCATGGGCGCCGTAAAAGACTGATGCGCTAAGCATCGATGGCAAAAAGATGCTTAAAAGCATCATCACTACTTGAAGGAGAAGTTAATGAGTTTTAAACGTTTTAAAAAACAGAATTTCGTTATTGACTCGGCTAACAAGTTCACCGCGGGGAAAATGTCGAAGCGTACGTTTCTGAAAAATATGGGAATCGCGGGTGTGGGTATGTCGGCCTACTCGGCAGGCATGCTTGGCGGTAACAATCGGCCTTTTTTCGGCAACTTGGCTCACGCGCAGGAGAGCACAACGCCGCCGGAAGTTGCAGATTTTCTACGCGAAGCAGGAAAACCCTTTGCTGGAACAACAATTCGATACACGTCTGAAGCTACCCCACCAACAAACGTGTTAAACGAGTTAAAAGCTGAGTTTACAGAGCTAACCGGAATAAACGTCGAAATCGAAATTGTGCCGCTTGAGCAAGTACTGGCAAAGGCAACCCAAGATGTTCAAGGTCAGCTCGGCACCTACGACATCTATTATCTTGACCAAGCCTGGACATCCACGTTCTCGCCTGACACCTTCGACCCGGTTGAGTACTACGATTCCAAACCGGATCTGGCCATGCCGGGTTTTGATTTTGATGACTTCTCCAAACCATTGGTGGAAGGCATTTGTGAATATGATGGAAAATGGATTGGCTTGCCTTTCGACATTCCGATATTCACATTGATGTACCGCAAGGATATTCTTGAAAAACACGGAATTGCCATACCAAGAACCTACGAGGATTTCACCAAGGCTGTTGAAATGATCACAGCGGCGGAAAAAGAAAACAACATTTTCGGTACAGGCCTTCAGGCAAAGTCCGGTCACTATTCTCTGGAGTGCGATTGGACTCAGGCCGTTTGGGGTCATGGTGGATCGATCTTCGGTAAAGATAAAAACTTCTCAGGTAATGACGAAGCAGGAATAGCAGGGCTTGAGTGGTATCAGAATTTGCTCAAGAACTCGCCAGCCGCATCGGTTACGTCTACTTGGGACGGTCAATGGCAAATGGGTTCAGCAGGTCAAATTGCACTTTGTCAAAGCTGGGCAGAGTTTTTCCCTGGTTGGAACGCAGATGATTCTGAAGTTAAAGGCTTGTGGGAAATGGCTAAGCCACTTGAAGGCAGTGCGTCTTTACGATCACGCGATGAAGTGGGCTTTGGCGAAATTCCAGGCTGGGGTCATCAAGGTGGTTCTAGTATAGCGCTGTCGCGTTACTCCAAAAATCCAGATGCAGCTTGGTTGTTTCTGCAATGGGCTTGTTCCAAGGACGTGATGACTCGCTGTACTCTTATTGGTGGCTTCGCGCCAATGAGAAATTCATCATTCACCGATCCACGTATTGTAGAAAGAAAGGGTCTCGAAGGCGCAGGTACTACACGTCATCTAGACACGGTCAAGTGGACTATCGACAATGTGATGGCGTCCGAACCTGATCTTGCGATTTGGGCAGGTGTTGCCAACAATGAGATTCCTACCGAGCTTGGCAAACTGCTAACGGGACAGGACTACGGCGGCAGTGCGAAAAAGTGTATGGACCAGGTTGCAAAATTGGTTGATGCAGTAGTAGACGAAGCCGATCTTGGCTAGTTAGTACGACAAGGCCACCTTAGTGTTTAACACCACGGTGGCCTTGTCGCTTTCAATTTTACTCACTCTAAATTACGCGCCATGGCATCTGTCACTATTTCAAACCTGGACAAGTCCTACGGGATCGTCAAGGTATTGCATGAACTTGATCTGAGCGTCGAAGACGGGAAATTTGTTGTCCTGCTTGGTCCATCAGGTTGCGGTAAATCTACGCTGCTGCGCATGATTGCTGGTCTTGAGTCTGTATCTGGCGGTGACATCAAGTTCGATGATGTGCGCGTTAACGATGTTCATGCAAAAGACCGAAATATTGCCATGGTTTTTCAGAACTATGCTCTGTATGCGCACATGACTGTCAGGAAGAACATGGCGTTCTCCATGCGATTGAATAAAACAGATAAAAAAACCATGGACGAAAAAGTCAGTTGGGCCTCTTCAATTTTAGGGCTTGATGACTATCTTGATCGCTTGCCAAAAGAGCTCTCGGGAGGGCAAAGGCAACGGGTAGCAATGGGACGAGCCATTGTACGAGACCCAGACGTATTTCTGTTCGATGAACCCTTATCCAACCTGGATGCGAAACTTCGCGTACAAATGCGTACCGAAATAAAAGACTTACACCACAGACTGCAAACAACGACGATTTACGTGACGCACGATCAAATCGAAGCAATGACAATGGCTGACGAGGTGGTCGTTATGCGTGGTGGGTATATTGAGCAAAGCGGCACGCCAATGGATATTTACGATAACCCGAACAACTTGTTCGTCGCTCAATTTATTGGCTCCCCCACTATGAATATACTTGAGTGCGAGGTGGTGGAAGACAACGGGGTTCGCTTTGGCGCTGCTGACAATATACGATTACCATTGCCAGCCCAAGCAGAATTGCAGGTAGGACGGAAACTCCACTACGGTATTCGTCCCGAGCATCTACAGATTACCAAAACAGACAACACCAAGAGCAGCCCTGCAGGCAATGACCGCCTCGCAGGTACTGTAAAAGTGGTTGAACCAACCGGGCCTGAAATTCATGTTTACCTAACGCTTGCGGGTCAAGACTTGTGTGCTATTACACGCGACCGTATTGAATTAAGACCCGGCGATGAACTGCTGCTTCAACCGGACATCTCACATGTGCACCTGTTTGATGCGGACACCCAAAAGGCGATCTGATTGTCATGGGAGTTGAACAGTTGTGAATAGTAATAAAGCGGTTTTCATACATGGCGCTGGTGATATCCGCATCAGTGATTTTTCACCCTCTGCGCCTGCGAGCAATGAAGTCATGGTCGACGTAAAGGCTGTGGGGGTTTGCGGTAGCGATTTACATTACTACAAAGACGGTGCCATCGGCAGTGCAAAGATTCGCACAGCATTTATACCTGGCCATGAGTTCAGTGCCGTTGTAACAGAAGATATTCCGGATAAAAACATCGATAAAGGAGAGCTGGTTGCTGTTGATCCCGCCTCCCCTTGCCACAAGTGCGAATGGTGTCAGCGTGGTTATCACAACCTTTGCCCAAATGTAGAATTTATTGGTGCGCCGCCATTTAATGGGGCAATGACAGCAGCCTTGCCAGTGCCAACCAGTTCCATAATAAAGCTGCCCGCTACTATCAGCGCTGAACAAGGCGCTATGCTGGAACCACTTGGCGTATGTATCCATGCTATCGACCTGGCAAAGCCTCGGCTAATCGAATCTATTGCCGTACTGGGTTGTGGCGGCATTGGGCTCGGTATAATTCAGTTACTGCAAAAAAGCGGTTGCCACCAGATCATCGCGGTCGATCCGCAACAACACCGCGCCCAAGAAGCACTTACGCACGGCGCAAATAGTTCCGGGACCTCCATTGAAGCCATTAACGAAGCAACTGACAAACGTGGCTGTGATCTAGTAATTGAAGCAACCAATTCACCTAAGGGGATGGCCGATGCGGTTATGTCTGCAGCCATTGGTGGGCGAGTGGTGCTGGTAGGAATTCCTGATGGCGATACCTACAACAGTTTTTCTGCGGCTCAGGCTCGACGCCGCGGTTTGGATATACGATTTTCACGTCGCATGGGCGACGTCTACGATCGAGCCATCATGCTCGTACAACAATCATCGGTCGATGTCGATTCACTGATAACCCATCGATATTCGGTTGAAGATGCCGCGCAGGCATTCGAACTTCAGGCCAATGATGCACCGGATCTTATTAAGAGCATGATATTGCCAGCTTAATTCGTACTCTATTTACACGAAAGGAGTAAGTTATGACTAAACCGCTGATTGCGATAACAGGTGCCAGCTCTGGCATTGGTGAGGCGACTGCTAAAGCGTTTTCTAATGCAGGCCATCCACTTTTACTCATGGCCAGAAGACTCGATCGAATGGAAGCGTTAAAGCTCCCGAATAGCATTTGCCAGCAGGTCGATGTACGTGACAGAGAAGGTATAGCCAACGCTGTTAGTGTTGCAGAGAAAGTGTATGGCCCGGTAGATTGTCTATTTAACAACGCCGGGATCGCTCGCCTGGCCGACATTGGCGATCAGGATCCAGACGAATGGGATGAAACGATCGATATCAACATTAAGGGTGTGATGAACGCGCTCCATCCTTTTATCAATAGTATGAAAAAACGTAAAACCGGAACCATCGTGAACATGAGTTCAATTGCCGGGCGTAAAGTTTATCCAGATCACACCGTGTACTGCGGCAGTAAATTTTTTGTCCATGCCATATCGGAAAGTTTGCGCGGCTATTTAGCACCACACGACGTGCGAGTGATTGTCATATCACCTGGAATAATTGAAACAGAAGTACTCGATCATGTTAACGATCCGAACACATTGAAAGCTTATAAAGACAACAAGGTTCGAATCGGTGGTGGCATCTCCGCAGACCATGTAGCTGACATGATTTTATTCGCATACCAAATGCCGCAGAATGTGCTAATTCAGGAAATGGTTGTAACCCCCACGAGACAGGAGTTTTAGTCAATGTCGGAGGAGCTTGTTATCGGATTGGACAGTTCAACCCAAAGCACCAAAGCCATTGCATGGAATAAAGAGGGCAAGGATTTAGCTACGGGCAAGGCTGATATTCCAATGGATAACCCCAGGCTGGATTGCTTTGAACAGCACCCGCACTATTGGTGGAGTGCCTGCACCGACGCACTAAAAGATTGCGTAGCTCAACTGCAGGAAAAAGGGTTAGACATTGGATCGATAAAAGGCCTGGCCATATCAAACCAACGTGAAACCTTAAGCTTTATCGGTGCGGATGGCGTACCCACCTACCCGTCCATATTATGGATTGATGAGCGCTGCCGGGATCAGGTCGAGAGCTTTTCCAAAGACTTTGGCGCTGAATCCATCCACAAAATTTCAGGCAGACCACCGGACGTCACACCTTGTTTATATTCGTTTGAATGGGTAAAAGAAAACGAACCAGAGGTTTGGGATAACACCGCCTATTTTATCGACGTGCAATCATACCTGGTGCAAAAACTTTGTGGTGGTGGCTATCGAACAGGCTGGTTTAGCGCCGATCCAATGGGTATCGTGGATATGGAATCACAGACCTGGTCGAAACCTTTACTCGATGCCCTGCAACTCGACGAATCTCGGCTTCCCGCACTTCATGCACCTGGTAGCCTGCTTGGCAAGCTGCTGCCCAATATTGCAAAGGAGACCGGAATGCCGGAAGGGTTACCCGTGTTCGCCGGAGGTGGCGATGGTCAATGCGCCGGGCTCGGAACAGCGTGCATATCGAAAGAACGAGCCTATATCAATCTGGGTACCGCTATTGTGTCCGGGGTATGGTCTCCAGACTATAAATACAACACCAGTTGGCGAACAGAACTTGCAGCCCAAGGCGAAGGCTATATATTCGAAAACTGTTTGCGTTCAGGTGCATTTCTACTTAACTGGTTTGTCGACCAGTTCGTTGCCCACGGTAAAGCAGATGCCCACGTGTTTGACGAACTTGAAAAAGCAGCGGAGCAGTTACCAATAGGTTCAGACGGGCTAATGGTTCAGCCCTACTTTTCTGGTGTGATGGATCCGCATTGGGATACATCCGCGCGTGGCGTCATCATTGGCCTCAGTGGCAGTCACAACGAATCACATATCTATCGAGCTATTCTCGAAGCCATGACGCTCGATCAGGTTCTGAGCACAGAGGACATGGAAAACGAACTGGGTTACAAAATAGATCACTATCTGGCCATAGGAGGCGGAGCGAATAGTGCGTTATGGCGACAGATGTTGGCTGATGCATCCGGCAAAAACGTGCTCGTTAGTCAAACCGTCGAAGCGTCAGCGCTTGGTGCCGGCATGATTGCAGCCTTTGGCGCCGGTTGGTATCCAACGATAACGGCTGCAGCTGAATCCATGACCGGTTCAACTGTTAAGTACGAACCCGATGCTTCGCAATTTTCCAGATATCGTGAGCTGGCGAATATCTACAGAAAACTCTACTCCGCCACGGCCGAGATTAATCGTGATCTTGTCCGTTATGCAGAACGCAAAACTACAAGATGACGTTAATAAATGAGTGATCATTCTGGGGTATTGCGCGAGCTGGTTAGCGGCGACTGGATTGAACCAGGCACCGGCCGGCAATATGAAATCGGTGTAAAAGACATTGTTATCAAGGAAAGCCTGGAAGGTCTTGAGGGCGAGCTGGTTGCTAAACATCACAACGGCAAGTCCATTGCGGTGGTATCTGACCCATATACACACAGTGCAATGGGCCAGAGAATTTTTAACGCACTAGCGGCCGATGGGCAAAATGTGACTGAGTATATTTGGGAAAGGCCAGTTTGCTCAGACGAAGGTGTAAAGCATATTCGTGAAGCGACACGAAACTGCGATGTTCGCATAGCGGTTGGCTCCGGTACGGTAAACGATACAGTGAAGTATGCAAGCTACCTGGATGAGCGTGAATATTCGGTATTCGCCACTTCGCCTATGAACGCCTTTTCTACGCGCACGGCGTCGGTATCGTTTGATGGGTTTAAAAAATCGATTACATGCAAAGGTGCACAGGGCGTCTTTTTTGATCTGTCCGTTATTGCTCAATGCCCACAGCGGCTGATATCCGCTGCGTTCGCTGATGTGATCTGCAGAACAACGGCACAAACCGATTGGTTATTGTCGAACTTACTGTTCAACACGCCTTACACAGACACACCCTACACCTTACTGGCCTACGACGAACAAGACATGATAAACAATGCTGGAAAAATGCTCTCTGGCGACACAGCAGCGCTTGGGATGCTCACACGCATATCAGCAATTATGGGTTTAGGTACCCAATTTACCGATACCACGCATAGTGGAAGCATGGCGGAACACATGATTTCACACTACATCGACATGTTTGCAGGAGACAAACATCCTAGGTCATCACACGGTGAACAAGTGGGTATTGCGACCATGACGATGTCGCTTTTGCAGAATAATGTTTTAGCCAATGCCACGCCGCCCGTGATGCATGCAACCCGCCTGAATGAGAATGATATGGGCAATCGTTTTGGTCCTGCCCTCATGGACAACATGATGAGCGAGACGCGCAAAAAAGCACTTAATCAGGAAAAAGCAGATGCGCTGAACAGACGACTGGATTCAGACTGGAACAGTATCCGAAAAAAATTAAACGCGATTTCATTGCCGTACGAGAAGCTGAACAACGCCATGATCCAGGCAGGCTGCCAACGCACCGCAAGTGAACTTGAGCTTGATATCGATTTCTACCGCGAAGCTGTCACAGGCGCACGCTTTATAAGAGATCGATTCAGCATGTTGGATCTTGTCGACGACAGTTCGGGTCTGAGCGGGTTTGTAGATGAGATGCCTGTATGAACCACCTTATGGGGTCAAATCTTTCATTGCCACATTTCGGCTTTCTTTTAAATTGTGGTATTGCAGGGCTTCGCCTTCAAAAGTTGATCCACAAGTTTTACAGAATGTGGCAACGAAAGACTTGACCCCATTAAAAAATGGTAGATGACCATGGCGAATATAGTTGTGCTGGGCGCTGGTGTAATGGGCAGTACATTAGCAAATGTTGCCGCTGCCAATAACAATGTGACACTGGTTGGTTCGCCGCTGGACAAGCATGTTATCGATTGTCTTAAAGTTGGTGAACAACACCCTGGCCTGAGAGTCAACTTGAGTGAAAGTATCGTCGCACTTGAATCCGATGAGCTAAGCGACGAATGTATGCAAAGCGCACAAGTCATCATTGTCGGTGTGAGTAGTCCCGGTGTCAATTGGGCATTGGAAAGCGCACTGAAGCACGGTGCTGCACCTGGCATTTTGGCACTGGTTACGAAAGGGCTCGTTAGAGCCCAAAGTGATCAGTCGGCGCCACTAACTTATGCGCAGGCAATTGGTTCTGAGTTGACCACTCCGGCAGGACGCATTGTCGGAATTGGAGGGCCTTGCATTGCTCGTGAACTGGCATTGGCTTTCCCGACGCGTGTCTGTTTTGCAGCTGAGGATAAAAGCGTGGCAGATGAATTACGAGATCTGTTGAAAACGGACTACTACCACATCGCAACACACGACGACTTCACAGGGCTGGAAGCCTGTGCGGCACTAAAAAATTTCATGTGTATTGGCGTCAGCGCCATGTTTACATCCTATAAATTAGGCGGTGGCTATGCAAAAAACCCGTTGGCCGCGCTGTTCAATCAAGCCGTTCATGAAATTGCGCAACTCGCCAGCTGGATAAAACAGGGCGCATCCGTTAGCACCAACAATCCCGATAAGCTGGCAACTATCGGAAATGAACTTGCGTTCGATCTTGCCGGGCTTGGTGATCTGCATGTAACAGTAGGCGGAGGAAGAAACAGCAAATTAGGGCAACATCTTGGCAACGGTAGAGTATTGGGAGAGGTACTTCAAACAGATATGCACAATGTGACGGTGGAAGGTGTAGATACCGGCAAACAATTGCTTCCTGGTTTCAGGTTCGCCTGCAATACAGGCGAGCTGAACGAAAATGACTTTCCACTCACTTGTGCGATTCTTGCAGCGATTGAAAAAGACCTGCCATTTGATTTCGACTTTAGAAAATTACCCGAATAAAATTTGAATTTGATCATTTAAAAAAGGTAGGTACATATGAAACTCGCGATTGCCGGCGATAGTGCCGGAGCTGATCTTGCCGAAAATTTGGCAACTTACCTAAGCGACAAGCATGAAGTCACTGTTCTTTCTCACAACGCGGATACTCCAGAGGAACTTTATGCCAATCTTAGCGATCGAGTTTGCACAGAATTGATTCAAGGCAAGTTCGATAGGGCTGTTCTGATTTGCGGAACCGGGATTGGCGTGTGTATTTCAGCCAATAAAGTACCGGGTATACGAGCTGCACTGTGCCACGATACCTATTCAGCTGAACGCGCCGCCCTATCTAACAATGCACAGGTGATTACCATGGGCGCTCGCGTCATCGGAGGCGAGCTGGCCAAGACAATCGCCGATGCGTTTCTAAGCAACACGTTTGATGAAGCGGGCAGATCCGCAAACAACGTGACTGCAATAAACGAAGTTGATTCGAAGTACAATCGTTAGGCGTCGACCTGACCCCGGCCCTGGCCCTATTAAATCGCACTAATCGTTCCGAGTATGCGCTGGCCAGACCAGAAAGCGGCAATGACGATACACGGTAAGGCAACAATCCATTTCACCGCGATCAACCTGTGTGGAAGATGCTTGCCAACAACGTATAGTATCGGCCATAACAGCAGTACGATGGCGAGCTGTCCAATTTCAACCCCAATATTAAACGACAACAGGCTTATCCAAATATTTGATGATGTCACACTCAGAATCTCCTGTAATACAAAGGAGAACCCGAGACCATGCAGCATGCCAATAAGGGTCGTTAATAGAAACCCATTTTTTGAAGACACTTTCAATGGATCGCTGTTCAAAGCCAATACTGCCGCCAGAATAATCGACACAGCAATGCCAGTTTCAATAAGCGGAATAAACCATGTTGCCTGTGGCACATAGCCAAAAAAACCAAGCGTCAATGTGATGCTATGACCTATAGTGAAGCCAGTAACCCTCCAGGCCAATGTCGAAATCAGTGTTGCACCCAGTACCAGACAAATGACAAACAAAACATGGTCGTAACCAGCAAGAATGTGCCGTACACCTTCAACGACAAACGTTTTGGCGGCTTTCCAAATTGAATTTGAAATGACAACCGGCCGTTCTAATAAACCGCGTACTCTGAATATCACTGGAGCGGAACCTGCGTAGTCCAGAATCAAATTAGCGGTGTCTTCCTGCCCTTCCAGGCCAGGATTCAGAGAACTTGAAAGGCTGTAGGATGAAACCGACTCCATTGACCGGTATTGAATCAACACATCAACCACACTATCGCCGACGAACGGTGCCGGTGAAACTTTTTCTTGCTCCACACTACGAAACGCAAGCTCCGCCTCCTCCAGAGTGGCAAATGGTGGTTGCGAATCACCGTGATAAACACGGACCGCACGTACGTCTGGTTGCAAAATGGATTGCTCAGATGTGATGACATGCCCAGAAGCTGCCATGGCACCAAGCCCTAAGGGATCTCGCTCAATAGCATCGTAATCAACATAGTGCATCCACTCACCATCAACAAGCGCATTACTTGTAAAGGGTGCCGGTTCTCGGCTGCCATCGTCCTGCACCGCACCAGCAAGATCAGCAAGTAGATAGGGCATGGGCAAACGCATATACACAGCGAGACCATCTTCCTGATGGGCGACGTGGATGATCCGTATATTGAGGTTCAGTTTGAAATGAGCGAATACGACACTGGACGAGAACAAAGCCGCCAGAAAGACAAGCCAGCGAAACGAATTTCGCTGGCTTAACGGGTTAGAAGATAAAGCCGCAGGAATCAAGTAGAAACGTAATCAATTCCAGTTAAGACGATAACTATTTTTCTGCTGTCACGATGTTGTGTGAGCCAAAATAGTAAACATGACCCTCTTTACCTTCAAGATCGTCCTTGGTTATAACCACTGATGGCGAATCCAGGAAGGTATTATCATGCGTTTTGGCCCACTCGCTGGCAGGTAACAAGGTAGACGTGTAATAAGTGGTCTCGGGAACCAGATAATGATGAGGTATAGCAATATTGGCTTTTGTCATTTTAACAACTGCATCTGCCTGCTCGTAGTCGAGAATATGGCGTGAGCCGTCGACTGGTACAAACACAACATCAACATCACCAATTTTTTCCAGCAACTCCGGCGCGGGTTCTGGTCTGTTATCACCCCACATCAGCAGACGCATACCGCCAGTCTCAATGATGTACATGGTGTTATCCATATGGCGGAAGTTATTTGTGCAAGGATCATCACGGCCTTCGAACTGTTTTACGGCTTCAGTCCACGGAATAAGCCCCGGTGCTACACACTGATGCTTGTCAGCAAGGCCAGTAATTTTTACATCACCCAGTTCGAATGTGCCACCCATGCGATCAAGTAGCATGTTGGCATCGATTTTATCCAACGCATCGTGGTCGAAATGGGCGTGGGTGGACATACCAATATCAACCTCCGCTGCCGGGAATTCTACGTGATACCAAAGCCCCCAGGCACCGGAGGGGTCGTTGCGCCAGGGATCGACAATAATCGATATGCCTTTTGGAGAAACTACGCGGAAAGATGAGTTACTGTAGTAGGCAACCTCGACACCTTCTACGGCATCACGCGTACCACCCTCGTTCTGAATCTGAATGATTCGATCGTGGTTTTTGCCTGATTTCCAGGAAGTTAACCCAGTACCTTGTGCCTGAGTCATACCTAGCACAACACCTGCGGCAATCAGTGATAACAAGCCAATCTTCTGCTTCTTTTTTAACATGAGGCACCTCACTTTACAGTTGATAAAACTGAGTATCCATGCTTTTCACGGTGAACGCAAATTTAGGGTTTCCCTGTTGACTTCAACAGCTGAATTTATAGTTGAGTTGGTCTATTTACACGAGGCATCACGTCCTAGGATTATCATTGGTACAAAGCCAGATCAAACCACGGTCATTCGACGTTCACGTCGTGATCAGCGGTGATGGTAGATTGTTAGTGATTAAACTTCATAAATAGAAGCAAGAGGCATTGGATCAAAACGCACCAAATGTATTGAGTAACAACAATTTAGGCCGGAATCTAAGGGTGTATAACGGACTCGACTTGAACCCGGCCCAATTCGTTATCAAAGCGCCTTGTTTGATTTGTTTATGACAATTTGACTATCGCTAACAGAGAATGACAAGTTATGCGCCGAGTCCAAAGAAGAAAACGGTTTCGAATCATTACCGTTACCAGTTGTTGTCACTTGATAGCAAAGCCCGTGAAGTTTGATTACATTTTCACCTTAACTATCCGCACTTGATTTCCACTCTGCGTAATGTTTAGTATTCGAAGTAGTCCTCACACAGCAAAATGTCCCGTATAAAAATGTAATTCACTTGGAGAATAGCTTCGATGTCTGCGAATACTGCAAAACAAACAAATCCCGCTACAGACCGTTTAAATGATTGGCTAGCTGAGTTTTCCAGTTTAGTTCAGGCAGGCGACTCTAAAGGTGCGGCTAAACTGTTTGACCCAAACGGTTTTTGGCGAGATTTTGTCTCATTCACGTGGAATTTAAAAACCATGGAGGGACATGACGACATTATTCACATGCTCGACTCAACATTTGCTGACGTGCAAGCCAGCAACTGGGAACTTGTAGGTGATGCCAGCGAAGCCGACGGCATTGTAGAAGGATGGATAACGTTTGAAACGGCTGTGGCACATTGCGAGGGTCATATCAGACTGAACGACGCCGGGTGCTGGACTCTTCTTACTACTATGAAGTCGCTTAAAGGATTTGAAGAACAGGCGGGCCGCACACGCGAGATCGGTGTGACACATGGAGTTGAAAAGTCTCGAAAAACCTGGCTTGAAAGGCGAAATGATGAAGAAGCGTCTTTGGGTTACGACACTCAACCTTATTGTGTCATTGTCGGCGGCGGCCAAGGCGGTATTGGCTTGGGTGCGCGCCTGAAACGACTGGGCGTACCTACCATCATCATCGAGAAAAATGCCAAAGCCGGCGATAGCTGGCGCAATCGATATAAGTCTTTGTGTTTACACGACCCTGTTTGGTATGACCACCTACCGTATTTAAAATTTCCAGAGCATTGGCCTGTGTTTGCACCCAAAGATAAAATTGGTGATTGGCTAGAAATGTACACCAAAATCATGGAGCTTAACTACTGGTCTTCAACCACTTGCGAAAACGCAAGCTACGACGAAGCAAGCGGCACATGGTCGGTCAATGTTATTCGAGAAGGCAAGCAAATCGAACTAAAGCCGAAACAACTGGTGTTAGCAACTGGCATGTCAGCGGTGCCAAACATTCCTGAATTTGAAGGCGCAGAAAAATTCAAAGGCGATATTCACCATTCAAGCAAACACCCTGGTGGAGATGCCTACAAAGGCAAAAAATGTGTCGTCATTGGATCAAACAATTCAGCGCATGATATATGTGCCGATCTTTGGGAAAGTGGTGCCGATGTGACAATGATTCAGCGCAGCTCAACGCACATTGCAAAATCCGAAACCTTGATGGATTTAGCCTTGGGTGGTCTTTACAGTGAAGATGCTGTGGCAAATGGCGTGACGACTGAAATGGCCGATCTCATCTTCGCATCATTACCGTATCGCGTATTACCGTCTTTACAAGTGCCAGTTTATGCGCAAATGAAGGAACGGGATAAAGATCTGTATGCGCGGCTCGAAAAAGCTGGCTTCATGCTTGATTTTGGTGAAGACGACTCTGGCCTGTTTTGTAAATATCTGCGCCGTGGATCTGGCTACTATATCGATGTTGGTGCATCTGAGCTCATTGCCAATGGTGATATAAAACTTAAATCAGGCGTTGAAGTTAAACACATCTCAGAAAACAGCATTGAATTTAGCGACGGCAGTCAGCTGGATGCAGATTTAATCGTTCTGGCCACAGGTTACGGCTCAATGAATGGCTGGGCTGCTCAGCTGATCAGTCAGGAAGTGGCTGACAAAGTTGGCAAAGTATGGGGAATGGGTTCAGACACAACCAAAGACCCAGGGCCATGGGAAGGTGAACTGCGCAATATGTGGAAACCCACACAGCAGTCAGGCTTATGGTTTCACGGGGGCAACCTGCACCAGTCAAGGCACTACTCACAGTTTTTAAGCCTGCAACTGAAAGCGCGAATGGAAAACATCGACACACCGGTGTATGCGCTGCAAGAATCACATCATAAGAGTTAAGAGATAGAGGGGGTCAGGTCTTTCACCTGACCCCCTCACTTCATAATAACCACAACCCCGGTCTCAACATCATCCGGAGCGGCGGTGATCTCAAAACGCTGACCTACAATCTGAATCGTTTTCATAGCTTCGTTTTTTTGCCTTACAAAACCCTTCGCTCTAACCATGCGTGGATAGTCTGCAATCAAACAACGTGCAAATTCAGCGGCATCATCGCAGCTTTCTACACTTAATAGGGTGCTTTCAAAAGTGACGTCATGTTGATATGGCGCACTTTGCCGCTCACGATCGATTTCGACGAAATCCTTCAACACCACTTCTGGAGGGACAACTGATCGCAAGACTTCAATAACCCGAGCGTTAGTAGCCATGCTCGGTATCCACTTGCGAAGCTCTGTGCATTTTTTCGAAGAGGCCAGGTCGATTTTGTTTAACAACACCAGGTCAGCATCCTTGAGCTGCCTTTCGATTGTGTCGCTCATGTACTTGTCTGCTGCCAGCTCGACTACTTTTTCTGCATCAGCCAAAACCACAACACCATCAAGTGAGAAACCGGGCAACAAAGAAATAGTACCTGCTATTGAGCCAGGTAATGCAACACCACTGGTCTCTAATAAAACATTATCAGGAGCCGGGTTCAACTGACTAAGTGCATGCATCGCCTCTATCAGATCACTACCATAGCTACAACAGACGCAGCCTCCCGTTAAGGAGATGATGTCATCACTGCTCGCCTCTATCAGATCTTCATCAATTGGCAGCTCACCGAACTCATTAACCATGACAGCCAATCGTTTGCCATTGGCATTGCGCAGCAAATGATTAACCAGTGTGGTTTTTCCAGAACCCAGGTAGCCGCCAATAACAGTGACTGGTATTTGATGGCTCATACTGCTTGCCTACAAATCAGCTGCTGCGAAAACTCGACCACTTTGCACCGTACCCCAGACTTTCACGTCCTTTAAATTTTCGGCACCTATCGCCTCAGGATCATCATCGAGCACGGCGAAATCAGCACGTTTCCCAGTCTCAATAGAACCCACTTCTGCGTCCATTTTCAAGGTGTACGCGGCACCTAAAGTAATCGCATACAGCGCTTCATCCAGGCTAATGCGTTCTGCTTCACCTTGTACTCGACCAGAAGCAGTAATGCGATTAATCGCACACCATGCAGTAAATAAAGGCCCCAGCGGCGTGACTGGCGCATCAGAGTGAATCGCCATAGGCACATTGTGCCTGAGCGCAGTAGCGCAAGCATTCATTCGTAGCGCCCGTTCGGGGCCAACGGTAAGTTCGAAATGCTCATCACCCCAATAAAAATGATGGTTGGCAAATAAATTGACACATAAACCCAGCTTCTCTATCCGCCGAAACTGCGCAGTATTGGCTAGCTGACAATGTTGAATCGTGAAGCGATGATCGGCTGAGGGTTGCTTGAGCAGGCATTCTTCCATTGTGTCGAGCAACAACTCAGTAGCCTCATCACCATTCGTGTGCGCATGAACATGCAGGCCCTGCGCTAAACTCGCTTCAAGTATTTGTTGCAGATGATCAGGTGAGATGTACCACAAACCATTCGGTGCACCATTGTAATAACCTGGTGCACGCATACGCGCCGAAAACCCTTGTATTGAACCATCGCAAACAATTTTGATCATACCCAAACGAAGGTTTTGCTGACTTTGCGTTTTGAGTACCTTTGCTCGCTCGATGAGATCATCAGGAGAAACGCCAACATGCACTAACAAAGAGACTAAGCATGTTGGGTAATTCTCTTGCTGCGTTGTATTTTTCATCATCTCAACTGTTTCATCCGATAAGCGCGCAGCTAAATCAGTAGCAGTTGTCACGCCTGAACGGACACATAATTTTCCGAAGTTAATCAACCCAACTTCATCACAGTCAAGAAAGTCACGAGTAAAACCAACATGTGCCGAAAGTAAGCCCATCACATCCGGACCCTTAAGCTCTCCGGTGGGCAAGCCATCATCACCAAGTGGTATGCCAGGGTTCTCGATACCAGTGCGCAGCAAACCAGCCAGTTCAAGCGCTTTTGAATTCACGTTTAGAATATGGCCAGAGGCATGCAGCACACCTATGGGACGTGTGACAGAGACTGCATCCAAATGTCCACGGTTTACTCGCTCATTGTCATAATATATTGGGTCAAGTGACCAACCAGGCAACGGTGCGTAGGCATCCGCAATTGTAGCATCGGCCGCCTGTAGTCTTTCGATTACCTCGGATATGCTCTTGACGCCCGGCCAAATTTTTCCATCAGGATCCATACGATCAAAAAAACCGACATAAACGTAAGACCAAAGCGTGCCCTCCATCGCATGGCTATGCCCCTCGACAAAACCGGGTAGCAGTGTTTTATCCGCAAAGCGCGTATCAAGTTCATAGTCACCCCAGCCAGCCAGCTCTTCCAGAGACCCGGCACCCAAAATTAGACCATTTTCAACGGCAACGTGCGTGACATGCGCTCGCGCAGGGTTCATGGTGATAATTTTTCTCGCCTGATAGATTCTACGCACGATTTTTCACCTATAGCAATCAATAACACAAGCATGCTAGCATCGAAATACCTTATGGTATAACGAAAAAGCATCGCACAACGGTAGAAGTCTTTGTACTGCGGCTTCACTTAAGTTCTCTGTGTTAAACAATACAAGTACCAAGCTTGTTCAAAAGGAGACAAAATGAAACGAATTTTATCCACTTTAACCACAACGGCGTCTATGCTCTGTGTGGTGCTAGCAACGTCTGCAGTGGCGCAGGAGCCGAAAAAAGGCGGCACCCTGGTTGCGGCCATGACGTCAAATGTCAGGAACCTCAACCCTGCGGTGCAATCTGGAATCGCCACCGGATTTCCAGGTGCGCAGCTGTTCGCCGCCCCATTGCGTTATGACGAAGATTGGACTCCTCAACCTTATCTAGCCAAGAGCTGGGAGATCAGCGAAGATGCTTTGACCGTCACGTTAAACCTTGTCGAGAATGCCAAGTTTCATGACGGAAAACCAGTCACCTCCGATGATGTTGCGTTCTCAGTAGATGTCATAAAAGAGCATCATCCGTTCAAATCCATGTTCGCACCGGTAACCTCTGTTGACACACCTGACGAACATACTGCTGTGTTGAATTTATCCAAGCCACATCCGGCTCTGATGCTAGCCATGTCCAGCCAACTGATGGCGATTATTCCTAAGCATATATACGGCGATGGCGAAAACCCCAAAACTCATCCTCGCAATACTGAAAATGTAATTGGCTCAGGACCGTTCAAACTTTCAGAATATAAAAGTGGTGAGCATGTCATTCTGGAACGCTTCGATGACTTCTTTATCGATGGCCGCCCTTACCTGGATAAAATGGTGTTGCGCATCATAGCCGACCCAGCGGCTCGAACGCTTGCCTATGAAAGTGGTGAGGTAGACTTCGGTGCTTTTGAAGTTGCACCGCAGAATATCAATCGATTGAAAAAGGTCGATAGCCTTACTGTCACACCTGAAGGCTATGGTGCTATCGGACCAATCGACTGGCTAGCGATGAATACCTCAAGCGGCCCATTAAAAGAGAAAAAGGTTCGTCAGGCGATTGCCTACGCTGTTGATAAGAACTTCATATTAAAAGCCATTCAACGCGGCACCGCGGCAAACGCTCCCTCTGGAGTACACCCAGATAGTCCATTTCATAACCCGGATGTCGAGCAGTATGATCTGGACTTGGATAAAGCCAATGCGTTACTTGACGAAGCTGGTTTCGAAAAAGACGGCGATGGAAATCGATTTGGTTTGACCATAGACTTCGGCTGGGCTGAACTAAAACCCAATGCTGAATATGTACGAGGAGCGTTAAAGAAAGTCGGAATCGATGTTACTGTGCGGGCCAGCGCAGACTTCCCTACCTGGGCAAAGCGCATGGGTGAGATGGACTTTGAAATGAGTTGGGATACGGTATTCAACTGGGGTGACCCGGTTATCGGAGTACACCGTACTTATCTATCCGATAATATCGGAAAAGGGGTTTGGTCTAATACGCAAGGCTACTCCAATTCCCGGGTAGATGAATTGCTGGCAATGGCTGGGGAAGAAGCCGATCCTGATAAACGTAAAGCCTTGTATCAGGAATTCCAGGAAATTGTTGCTGAAGAGGTTCCGGTATATTTTACCAACACACTTCCCTATCACACGATTTACAACACTGACAAAGTCGGTAACACGCCACTGGGT
>CAYSZH010000052.1:0-26617 GCA_964435305.1 uncultured Granulosicoccaceae bacterium | reverse complement strand
CCTTGACAGCCGCGTGCAACGTGGCTGCGTCCACAACGCACGCGGTTGTCAAGGTGCTGATGAGCTGGGTGTTAGGCTGCACTTTTAACCTCTCCGCGTAACTTGAGTTAGTAATTTACGTGGTTTCCGATTCCCACCAAGTAGTTCGAGCACTTGACGAAACCAAAGAAATACATACAATGTATGTATGATAAAGTTTGATTGGGATTCAGCAAAAGCAAAAAGAAATTTCAAGAACCATGGCGTTTCATTTGAGGAAGCAAAATCTGTGTTCTATGACGACTATGCGCGGCAGTTTTATGATGAAGGGCATTCTGACGATGAAGATCGATTTCTGTTACTAGGTATTAGCAACACTTCACGAATTCTATTGATCTGCCACTGCGAATTAGCTTCAAAAGATATCATAAGGATAATCTCCGCAAGAAAAGCAACTGCAAAGGAGCGGAAACTGTACGAGGGGCCAATGCCATGAAAAAAGAATACGATTTATCAAAAATGAAATCACGTCGTAATCCGTATGCGACGAAACTCAAAAGACAAGTAACAATTCGAATGAGTGACGACGTTATTGAGTACTTCAAAGGAATGTCTGAAGAATCAGGAATTCCCTATCAAACATTAATAAATCTATATTTGAAAGACTGCGTAGCGAAGGAGCGGGAGCTAGATCTTTCATGGCATTCTCGTGGTGCAGCCTAACCAAACGCTGCAACAGACACCTTGACAGAGCACCCGAACCTGACTTCGCCAGAACCGAGTGCTCTGTCAAGGTGCAGATGAGCTGGGCGTTAGGCATCCGAAGCTATGTCGAGTCAATACGAAATTAGACGGTTGAAGAAAGGTGAATCCGAACTCTATCGGGCAATTCGTTTGGAATCGCTTAAAGAATCACCAGATGCTTTTGGGTCAACATACGAGAATGCGTTGTCGAGATCTATTGAAAGCTGGACGGAGCAGGCTGAGTCAACCGTTGCTGGAAGGATCAGAATCACGGTGCTCGGATTTGATAAAGGTGTGCCAGTGGGCGTTGCAGCGTTGTATCAAAAACCAGACAGACTTGGCGCGGCTGAACTGTTACAGGTCTGGGTCGAACCGGTCCATCGAGGAACGGAGTTGGCTGCCAGCCTCATGAATTTTTTGTGGACTTGGGCTACGGATAGCGGTTATGACAAAGTCGTGGCTGAAGTGAACGACGTAAACGGGCGGGCCATAAGTTTCTATGAGAAGCAAGGATTCACGGTCAGTGAGGAACTTCAGGCATTGCGAAAGGTCTCTGGCAAAGAAGCGAAGGTCTTGGTCAAGCCGTTATGAAAATGGATAGAGTGAGAGCGATATGCCTAACAAAGCGTTGCAATAGACATTTGCCTGCGAAGCAGAACCTGGCTACGCCAGAACCATGCTCCGCAGGCAAATGCCACTGAACTAGGCGTTAAGTTGCCATGACAGTATATGCGAGAGTGAACTCTAAAGGCTGACGCAAGAGACTGGTTTCAGCTCGGAACAGACTTTCTTTTACGGTAAATTTGGCATCTTGTATGATTTCCGAAGAATTGAAAAAATTGGCAGAATCTATTGATCTCGACAGTGAAGATAATTTCGAACTTCGAGTGAATTTTGGCATTGCCTGTATTCAAAGAGTAAAAGGTTTATTAACTAACGACGAAGTAATCGAATCCCTAAAAGTTGGTGAAAAGTATATTTCTCAGCGGAGTAACCGAGAAGAATTGAGCTTTGCAGCGGCTTCAGCGACTAGGGCTGCTAGTAGTCACGTTGGTTCAGGATCATTAGACGGATCCGGGAATGCTGCAGTTTCAGTCAGTCGAGGAGTGGCTGCAGCGTTGCATGGGCGAGCACTTGAGGCGTCTGCATACGCAGCCTATGCAAGCGTTTATTCTTACTCGGCCTCGGCTGTAACAGATAAATCCGCCTATGTCCCAGAGCAAGTCTGGCAATTTAAAACACTAAGTGCATTGTCAATAGGCCATTGAAACAGATCATGATAGTTGCATAGGAACCGGATGCTTTGGGCGCTTTGCAGATATTAGCGCAATGTCGATTTAGCATAATGCGTAGCAACTTAACCAAACGCTTTAACAGACAACTTGAAAGCCGCGTGCAATGTGGCGATGTCCACAACGTACGCTGCTATTTGTCTTAGTTTTGCTGTTTAGCCGGTAGACCACCGAATGGCATAGTAGGATGAGCCAATGCTATCTAGACACATGCGGCAAACGATAAATCGGCAACCGCGAACAAAGTGGTAACGTCCACAATAAAGGCGACTGCTAAGCGCCAATGAGCCAGGTATCAGGTGAAAAATATGAAAGATCTGTAGTTACTTTTGAACCTTGCCTGGTACAGCCTTCTTGCACTTTGTATCGTACTTTTTTTAGCATTGTCCGCTTTGAACGGTTCGGCAGTCTAAGATATTAATATCAAGCTGCAAGCAAACCAATCAGACCATATGGATAGGCGGGTTCCTCTTCTTACAAAAAAGGTGAAGAAATGCCGGATTATCGAGTGGATTATCTGGAGCCAGGTAGGTGGAATAAAGTCGGAACAATTCAAAATACGTCGGCAACGGATTGGCTCAAATTTAGTATTTCAACTCCGCCGAGTCTCTCTTTGGTACAAACTATTCGAGTTATCGAGGACGATCTTGCTGAAGATGATATTCTTGAGGAAGTATTTGTCTCCGAAGGTGATAATGAGGGAAAAATGTTTAAGTACCAGATAAACACCGTTTGGAGTTTTAATGCCGGTGTCTCGTGGTTTGGTTCAACGGCCTTTGGGAAAGCGATATTTACGGTAATAGGCTTAGTGTTTATTCTTGCATTAATATCTACGCTCTCGTTTTAGCAAAAGCACAACTGACAAGTAGACAGCCACTTGCAACGTGTCCATCTGCAATCGAAAAATAAAGTTGATTTTTACTTAGCTAACTTGCGGCGTACAGTAGAAAAATTGCTATCGTTGCGAAAAATAGGCTGAGCTTAGTAGCAGTATTAGGTCGCTCGCGAAAAAAGACCACGGCTGTAAGCGTCGACGCCATAACGGCGCCAAAATTATTCAGTGGGAACACGATGGAGCTCTCCAGGCCCGGTTGCGCAAGTGCCATTAATATGAAATACACCGTACCCAGGTTTGCCAAACCGAGCAATACTCCGCTGACCGCGCTCACTGGATTGATTACTCGACCGGGTTGCAACAGGTGATGTATGCCAGCTGCGATAAACGCAAAACCGAAAATTGTGATCACAAAGCCTGGGAATTGCTCGTCAGTTAGCCCCCATATTTGAAAGAGTTTAAAGCTGGCATCGATCAGCCCAGTGCACACGAAAACCAGCAGTGGCAGGATCCATTTGGCCACCTTGATGCGGGCCCCTGCAGCTAGAAAAACGGACAAAATACCGAAAATCAATCCACCCACTTTCAGCAAGTTGGCTGATTCACCCAGCGCGATAATTCCAATGAGCGTAGGTATTACAACACTCATTTTGGTAGCAATACTCGCTACTGTAATACCTGTAAGTTCTGTTGTCAGTGCCATCATTCGAAGAACGAGATAAAACACCACACCTTCGAATGCCGCAGGCCAGAACCAGCCCTGGGAGCTCAGACTCCAGTCAACGTCAAAAAGAATTACACCGGCGGCGGCTGATGTTATGTAGCTGATAACGATGGCATGACGAGTAACTGCCCTTGAATGCTGCATCCAGCGAAATAAAGCGAGTATGAATGTAGATGCCAGTATGCTGGCGAATATATAGCCCATTCCGATCTCAAAAAAATGAATTGCTTGTTGTATTTGCCCAAAGGCTTGTATGCAAAGTAGCAAATTGCTTAAAATCCAACGCTGGCTTTAGCACTATACTGTCAAAAAGTTGTATGTGAGCAATAATTTTCTATTGCGAATGTTCGATTTACAACAGTCTCTGAATCTGGGTTAGTGTTGTGTCAGGGCCGGTTTTTGTCAGAAACCAGCTTTCAATAATAAAACTGTGTTCTCGGAGTGGAACAATGAAACATCGCATATCGTCTGGAGCAGTTGTAGTAGTGGATGATCGTGTGCTACTTGTTCGGCATTGTAAAAAAGATTCCTATGACTTTTGGGTGGCTCCTGGAGGTGGAATAATCGATGAGGAAGATATTTACAGTGCAGCCGTGAGAGAAGTAGTAGAGGAAACGGGTTTAACCGTAAATCCAGTAAAGCCGGTTTACCTTGAACAATTCTATCAACCGGGCCTCCAGCACATAAAAACATGGGTATTGTGTGAGTACCTAGCTGGCGAAATTTCAGTGGCAGCACACGAGGCTGTTCGTGAGCATATTGTTGAAGCGCAGTTTATGGACGAGGCTCAGGTCGTTGGATTGAAGAAACCGGTTTTTCCGGATCTTTTCAAACAGCAATTTTGGAGTGATTTAAAACGCGGTTTTCCTGAGTTTAAATATCTGGGTAATCGTGGAATGGAATTCTATTAAACAAATTCGCTAAAATTTAGTTTGAGTTATGACTATGTATGTACTTGAATAACAGAAGAGCGACCAACAGCCCCAGAAAGAACTCTATAACCCCCGTAATTTCATAAAACCACAGATGCAGATTATCTTGCGGAAACAGCAGGCGTATATCTGTGTGCATACTTTCAATCCTAAGAAATCCAAGGATTTTCAAAAGATGATCCCAAGCTCCGTAACATTTTAATCGTACTTCAAAAACAAGGACGATCTGTTGGATCTGCTTTTAAAGCAGTTTGAATCGGCAAAGCGTAACGAGAACAACGCCATGTCTGTATATTTCGATGGGAGGTTTAAATTCCTACCTATTTTGCTGGGCCATGTAAGCCAGAATCGAACCCTGTTCGCAAGAAACATTTCAACCGTCTACAGATATCCAGTTGCGATACGGTTTAAGAATTTGATTACCAGGCTGGTAGAGGGTGAGTTGGATGAGATGTCTGATTCAAGCAAACTAGTGCCTGGTACAGCACAATATGTGGCCGGCGGATTATACTCCGCTTTGGTGCATTGGGCTGCACAGACAGAGAGCTCGTTATCACGCGACGAAGGGCATCGCGAACACATCAGGGGCCGGGTCACTGGCATGTTGAAAAAAGATCCCACATTATTATTTGTTGGAACTGTCAGGCCGTTATTCCTAAATGGAAGAATCCTAACAATATTGTCCAGATTGCGGTGCTGGTAAGATAGTTTCAAGCTAGAAACGATAATAGTATGATCTTGAGGCTTACGTCCGCTCTGGAAATACTTGAAGAAAGCGCTCTATGGCATCAACTGAAAACCTGATCACTTTTTTGATAGCCACCGTTGTATTTGCCTACATGCCTGGCCCAGCTTTACTTTACACGGCCGCCCAAACCATTGCTCGGGGCAGAAAAGCGGGTTGGTTAACCGTCATTGGGCTTCATATCGGTGGGTACGCACATGTGCTTGCATCCGCTCTTGGACTCTCCGTTCTGTTCTCAGCTGTGCCGGTTCTCTTTACCACCGTTAAAGTTGCTGGTGCGGCCTATTTGATATGGCTAGGAATACAGCTTTTCATTTCAACTAATCATGATTCATATAACGAAACCAATGCTAGTCAGTCTCCACAACGCGCGTTTTGGCAAAGTATCACCGTTGAAATATTGAATCCAAAAACAGCTATATTCTATATCGCTTTTCTTCCACAATTTACAGATTCTGTCAGCACAATGCCGCTGTGGGGGCAACTCTTGCTACTTGGGACGTTTGTTAACGTGGTGTTCTCCAGTGCCGACGTGATATGTGTTTTGCTGTCAGATTCAGTAGTAAAGTATCTCAGAGCTTCTCCTTCTGGTACTCGTGTTGCTCAAAGACTAGGCGGTAGTGTTCTGGTGGGGCTGGGCATTAATCTTATGGTAAGTCGCTATTGATTGATTTGGAATCGATCGCGATCGTGACGCAGTCTGCACAAATAGCGCTTGGCGCGAAATACTGAATTTAAATTGTTTTTAGTCTATGAACTCAAAAACTTTGATCGTTGGAAATTCCAGAGTTGGATCGCTAATGATAGCGATCGCCATGCTATCCATTCATGTTGTGGATGGGCTGGCGAAGTATCTGAGCGTTGATTTTTCGCCTTTATTTATTCGCTGGGCCTGGTATGCCTTAGCCAGCTGCATAAAACTGCCTATTGCCATATTACGTTTCGGGCGCTCCGTTTTTCCTCGCTCTCAGCTGGGAGTACATTTTTTTCGTACTCTCAGTCTGGTTATGGCCATGACGCTCTATTTCTTAGCCCTTGCTCAAATTCCAATGGCCACTGCAACAAGTGCCTTTTACTCCGAAAGCGACACACCTGATTGATTCGATGAAATATTTTGGACTGTTCGCGGTTTGGCTATTTATTGGAACGCTCCTAGGCGCCATAGGTGCTGTCTATTCAAAGATGATCCTTGCGATGTTTCTTGGGTGGTTCCTCGCAGCAGTGGGTCTCAGTTTTCAGTCTATTGTGTTGTTAACGTCATCAGCATTGTTTTGGTGGAGAGCTGCCGTTTTAATTGCGTTGATCGCTACTACGGCTGTATGTCTTGTATTTTCTTTTCCGGGCTTGTTCGTCGGCTTGATTTTATTTAGTTTATATCTTTTGGCTGCATTATTAGCTTGTTTTTGGTCAGATCGTCGCGCGTTTTCAAAGCGATGAAGTGATAGGGGTTAATTATTAGCATCAGAGTCTGAATTTAGTCTGAGATCTATACGGTTTTTATGATACGCAATAAAGAACACACTCCCAAACTGTTCATTAAGGTGCTGAATCTGGCACCCTCAATCTTAAGATAGGTTCTGCTTAATTCTCATGACGAAGCAGGAAAATCACAGTTTATTCCAACCTTTTGAGTTGCCGTGTGGGGCTGTGCTACAAAACCATATCGTAAAATTGGCTATGTCTGATTCGTTGGGCGACGGGCGTAGAAATCCAACACAGGCTCAGCTACGGCTTTATGAACGGTGGGCAAGCAGTGGTATCGCGGCGTCGATTGTAGGGGAGGTGCAATGTTCGCCGCATTACGCTGAGAAACCCGGCAACCTTGCGCTTCAACAAGGCTCTGAAATTGGCGGGTTTAAAGAACTTGCCTGTAGAGGATCTGCCGAGGTACTAAACTTTTGCTGCAACTGGGACATGCCGGGGCAATGTCTTATTTGCCAATAAGCTACCCGAAAGGGCCAAGTGCGATCGATATTCCGGGTCTAAACTGTTCAGCTCTGACAATCGATGAGATTCAAAACTTACCTGGAGAATTCGCCCAAACAGCGCTTCTCGCACAAGAATTAGGATTTGGCGGAGTTCAAATGCACGCCGCACACGGGTTCTTACTCAGTCAATTTCTCTCGCCACTTTTTAATAAACGAAAAGATGCTTACGGTGGTGTTATTGAATTTCGTATGCGATTGTTACTTGAAGTGATTGAAGAAGTGCGTGCTACAGTGAATCCCTCGTTTTCAGTAGCTATAAAATAAAATGCAACGGATCTTTTAGAAGGCGGTTTTGAAGAAAGGGATGCACTGGAAGTGGTCTGCGCGCTTTGGTATACCATGCGATTGACAGAGATTGGAGAAGATCGTGAATCCGTTGATGTGGCCGATTTGGGGAAAGTGGTAGTTGATTATGATAAACGTGACCAAAGTAGGGTCGCTCTGTGGCTTGATGAATTCCGGTAGGTGCAACGGAGGCTTCTCGATGGTCAACAAATTATGATTCTGCGAATTCCCTTAAAAGTCATAATTCCGCTGGTGCTTGTGGCAATCGCCACTACAGCATGGATTGGCACATCCGTGCAGAAGCCCGAGCTTGTAAAGATTCACGAAACAATAGAAGAGAGCTTTCAGCAGGTTGAACACATCAGTGGAGACGAATACCTTGCGCTCGATCCTGAGAAGATTGTGGTATTCGATGTACGCGAGCCTGATGAATATGACGTCAGCCATATAGCGGGTGCAGTTCGAATAGACCCGGATATTGATCCGGAATCTTTTGCAGAGGAATTTAAGAATTTGTTGCCCGGTAAAACAGCTGTATTCTATTGTTCGGTTGGATGGCGTTCTTCTGAGCTTGCTCAACGTGTAAATTCAGTTCTTACTGAAGAAGGCGTTATTGAGTCATTTAACCTAACAGGCGGCTTGTTTCAATGGCATAACGAGGCAAAGCCCATGACGAATGATGCACAGGACATTACCGACAGGATTCATCCATACGATGATTATTGGGGGAAATTGATTGATGATGAGTCTTCAATACAATACAGGGCTCAACCTTCGATGTAGACAAAGACTCAGTTCATT
Organism: uncultured Granulosicoccaceae bacterium; assembly: GCA_964435305.1. Taxonomy (GTDB): domain Bacteria; phylum Pseudomonadota; class Gammaproteobacteria; order Granulosicoccales; family Granulosicoccaceae; genus Granulosicoccus. The sequence continues at coordinate 18,292 of CAYSZH010000052.1, read as the reverse complement.
ATGCATGCGGTAATTGAAAAAGACCTGGGATTGGATTGTTGTGACTGAGCTGTAAATCAGTTTCTCTTTATAACGTCAGTTGACACCCAGTGATCAAATATTTCCAGTACCTTGCCAATGAATACATCATCATTAATATGTGCGTCCAGTTCGATCAAATTTACATTTTTTGGGCACGATGCTCTGATTTCGTCAATAAATTCAGCCAATGCTTCCGGTTGGCTTAATATCCCACCTGGTCTATCCCATTCATTGCCGCCATCAACTGGCAAGATGAAGTTGACCGGGCCACAAGCTGTTGAAAGTTTGTCGCACATTGTCTTTGCCATCTGTCGTCGCTGATCAGCATTCATAAGCACTGAGGCTAATAGTCGATTATGTGCATGGACATCAGCGCCCTGCAACGCTAGTGGTACAGATTGCCATGCGATGATATCGACTAAATCATAACAACCGATGGAGACCATCTGAGGTATGCCTTTGAGCCCGGCATTTGTTAAGCGATCTTCGCCTGCGTTGATCATAGACCCCATGAGATAATTGCCCACTTCCTGTGGTGCGAAATCCATCACCGCGGCGAAGGCACCTTTTGCAGCCAGGTTTTCGAATGCGCGGCCTCCCATACCGGTTGCATGAAATACCGCCAATTCGAAGCCGCGCTCTTCAAGCGCTGGCCTCAGATGGAGCATGTATTTAAGTACGCTGCTGCCAAACGATGTCATTCCAATAAGTTGTTTAGAGGTGTCTATTGTTACAGCTGATTTTGCTGCTCCCAGTACCGCACCTGCTGCTTGGCTAAGTGAAGATTTACACACCGAATTTAAGCCGTATAAGCCACCCGCCCATAGAATCATTTGTACATCTGCCGGTAAACGCGCTGGTGGAATGATGGGTGAAAATGCCACTGTTGAAACGATGTATTTTGGAACGCCGATGGGTAGTGCGCAGCACACATCCAGCGCCAGATCGGTGCCCATAGTGCCACCGAGCAGAATCACGCCATCAAACTTTTCTGACGTGTGAAGTTCTGAGGCAAGCTTTGCGCTACCCTGTGCCATCACCTGCATGGCCATGTTTTCATCGTCGTGCGCGATAGCAGCGGCAATAGAGCTGTTAGCTGCGGTCGCGACTTCATGCTTTGAATAGTCCGTTGGCTCAGCAGGATTACCTAACACACTGACATCCATTGTTAGTGTATTACCACCTTGGTCGTGAATGGTTTTCTGCACAAATCGAAGCTCATCGTTTTTAGTATCGAACGTGCCAACTATAAGAATCGTTTTGGTCATTGGTATAGTTTTGTGAATGATTGCTCAGGCGCTACAGGGTTGCTTACCAACTTGTGACTTATTGCTATAAACGCTGCTGCCCAGGTCTCGACTGAGTTTTTCTGCTGTAGCCAGAGCCAATTTTGCCAGTGATTTCTTTTGTGCATCCTTCATACGTGATGCAGGTGTGGCGATGGCCAGACACCCAATCGCAACGGCGTCGTTCTCATAGAAGGGAACGGCTACCGAGCACACGTCAGATTCGAAACTTTGGTTGGCATGCGCATATCCACAGTGCTTTGTTTTAATCACTGCTTTTTTGAGTGCTTCCATATTGCTCAGTGTGTGTGGTGTAAACCGATGTAGTGGTTTTGGCAGAGTGTGCATTAGATTTTCTGGCCCAAATGCTAGCATAGCAATACCCGAAGACGTTGCATGCAGAGGCAGTAATTCAGTTTCATCAAAGCCCACTCTGGTGCCGCCTTTTCCTCCGTCTTTAAAACAGAGTGATTTCATACAGTCTTTTTGTAGCACGCTGGCATGTACGAGTTCTTGCAGCTGGTTGGCTAGGCTGTCCACATGATTGGCCACAATTTTGTCAATGGTGCGTGTGTTTTCACGAACGCGTGCGAGCCGAAGTACGGTGGGGCCAATGTGATAGGCGCGTGTAGCCTGGTTTTGTTCAAGATAGCCACAAGCTTTCAGCGACTTTAAATGTCGGTGCACTGTTCCTTTGTCATATCCGCTGAGCAATTGAATGCGTGACAGACTTAGTTCTGGCTCGTCGTAGGTAAAAAACTCAAGTAAATTTAGGGCTTTGATGACCGTTGTCATTCATATCGCCTGGTTAATGTGACTGGCTTATTGGATGTAATAAATGTCAGATTTTCGCAATCAGGGGAAGTCGATCTGACACAAGAATGGGACGCAATCACTATATCGTATTTTGAACCTATGGTTCAAATATTAGAATGATGATAAGGTCTGACTCTAGTCTGAGTGGGTGGGAGTAGATTCTGGAACAGGCAAAAATCGATAGCTTGCGCGTGCGTGAAATCGATACACCAGCAATGTTAATCGATGGCAAAGTCGTTCCGTCGTCAAACGGTCAAACACGTGATGTTGTGTCACCCATCGATGGTGGTGTTATTGCGAAATTGCCTGAGGCTACAGCAGATGACGTGCGTGCCGCGACAGCGGCTGCCAGGCGAACATTTAGTAGTGGTGTTTGGGCGTCGCAAGCACCAATAGCTAAGAAAAAAATATTATATAAGTGGGCTGATCTAATCGAATCACACGCCTTAGAGCTTGCTGTTCTCGGTGTGCGTGATAATGGCACTGAAATTTCCATGGCCTATAAGGCCGAACCGCTTTCGGCTGCCAATACCATCCGTTTTTACGCTGAATCGATTGACAAGCTTTATGGCGAAATTGCGCCTACTGCTGCCGATACTCTTGGGTTAATTCATAACGTTCCTGTTGGTGTTGTGGCCGCCATCATACCTTGGAATTTTCCATTGATGATCGGTGCCTGGAAACTGGCCCCGGCTTTGGCATCTGGTAATAGCGTTGTGTTAAAGCCACCTGAAAATGCTTCTTTATCATTGCTCCGAATTGTCGCATTAGCTCATGAGGCAGGATTACCTGAAGGCGTTTTAAATGTCGTAACCGGTGGAGGTGAGACGGTTGGCAGTGAGCTCGCCCGTTCAATGGAGGTGGATACATTAGTGTTTACCGGGTCTGGATTAGTTGGGCGAAAATTACTGGAATACTCTGCACAATCCAATCTTAAGCGTGTGTACTTAGAGCTGGGAGGGAAATCGCCGCATATCGTATTTGAAGATACGGAAAACTTGCAGCTTGCGGCGATAAGTGTTGTTAATGGTATTTTCCGCAATGCCGGACAGGTGTGTGTTGCAGGGTCTCGACTATTGGTGCAACAAAGTGTCCATGATCAGTTTGTGGATGAAGTGACAAAGCTCTCTGGCGAGATGCGTGTGGGCGACCCATTGCAGCTGAGTACAGAAATAGGCGCGTTGAATTCCAACGATCATATGCAGCGCGTGCTTGCAATGCTTGATGGCCACGATTCAGTGATTGGCGGAGAAAGAATGCTAAGCGAGACAGGTGGTTTTTATATGAAACCTGCGGTGGTTACCGATGTACAAGCAACAGACCAGCTTTTTACAGACGAAGTATTCGGGCCGGTATTGACTGTAACCCCATTCAAAGACGAGGCACAGGCAACAAGCTTGGCCAATGATACCGAGCTCGGGCTGGCTGCTGGTGTTTGGACCAGCTCGTTATCGCGCGCTCATCGCATGGTATCTGGTATCAATGCGGGGGTTGTTCACGTTAACACCTATGGTGGAGCAGACAACACGGTACCTTTGGGTGGTCACAAGCAGTCTGGTAATGGCTCGGATAAATCACAGCATGCATTCGATAAGTTCATCAATAAAAAGACGGCTTGGATAAAGCTGTGAGTAAGCCTGTCCCTAATGACCTATTGATGTTTGATGAGGCGATGCCGCTGGATGATCTTAACTCCAGTGGCGGATTCAAAAGCCACTGTGTTGCCGATGAAAAGGTCAAAGTAGAAAATTTGTTTCGCTTTAGGAGAGGGCGTGGCGATCTGCAGGTCTCTTTTATCGCCATGCTGGTGGCATTTTTTTTCTTGTTTTTCTTTTTTTCGCAAACTGGCTGGGATAAGCGAACACTCCCGGATAACCTTGGAGCATACATCGGCCATCAAGTCGGTCTGGTTGAAGTGGAAGGCCGATTGACCCGATTTGGCCGTATTCTCAAGCAGTCGTGGGTTGTTCCTTTGTTGTGTTTGTTGTTGCTGGTACCCACAACCATCGTCAACTATCGCTCATCTTTACGCGTCCATCGTTTCCGTAAACGGTTTATGCAACCTACCGATGCAAGCTATGAATTCTCAAAGTATCTCGCCGCTCTGGAATATGTTGCCTACTTTATTGCGTACACTTATTTTGTCCCTATTCTAGGCTACTTAGTTTCTACGCTGATACTGGGTACTTTCTTTACGTGGCGCCTGGGCTATCGCTCGCCAGTGTGGTTACTGCGAGGGTTCGGGTTAAGCGTCGTGATCGTGATCGTTTTTCGCACACTACTGCAGATTAAAACACCGGTGAGTATTTGGCTCTATGATCAATTACCAGCCTCGGTTCGTGCTTTCATGTTGACGTATTTCTAGCTATGGATGCGTTTCTGCTCGGTCTTGAAAATTTGATGGCACCGCCTGTGTTGCTTGCCATTCTCATTGGCTCGGTTGGTGGCCTTTTTATTGGGGCTGTTCCTGGTATTGGTCCAGCGATTGCGATTGCGATACTGTTGCCTGCAACGGTATTTCTAGATGATCTTGTCAGCCTTGTATTATTGCTCGGTGTGTATGGCTCTTCTATGTATGGAGGAGCGATACCCGCCATTTTAATCAATACTCCGGGTACACCTGTTAACGCCTTAACCACTTACGATGGTTATGCACTGACACGCCGTGGTGAGGCGGCGGATGCGTTATCGTTGGCGTATTCTGCATCCTTCTTCGGTGGGCTTTTCTCCATTCTTTGTGCGCTATGTGCTCTGTTTGTTTTTGGACCGTATCTTAGAGATCTGGGTGCTTTGTTTGGCCAACGCGATATATTGATGGCTGCCATTCTTGGAGCTGTCTTACTTATTGCGGCTCACCGCCAGTCGATGGGTATAGCGGCCATGCTATTTGGTTTTGGTTTTCTAATTGCCTTAGTGGGGCGGCAGTCCACACGTCAAATAGATCGCTATACGTTTGGTATCGAGTATCTGTATTCCGGATTTAATTTGATTGTGGTCATTATTGGCATTTTTGCACTGAGTCAGGCGCTTAATTTAATGGTCGGTAAAGATGATGATCCGCCTGAAGCAAGAGTGACAGGGGGTGTATTGCGAGGCTTTCGTACCTTATTTAAAAACAAGCTGATTACGACGATATCCGCTTGTTACGGCACCATTATGGGGATCATCCCTGGTGTGGGTGAATTCGTTGCGCAGTTTTTTAGTTATTCCACTGCGCGCGCATTGTCAAAAGAGCCTGCCCGTTTTGGTCATGGTTCGAAACAGGGTCTCATAGCATCTGAAACCGCTAACAACGCGGTACCTGCTGCGGCAATGATTCCGTTGTTAGCATTGGGTGTTCCCGGTGAGGCATTAACGGCAATGATGATGGTGGTCTTTTTCGATGCCGGGATTAAGCCAGGCCCGGATGTTTTTGAAAACAACCCGGACTTTATCTTTAGCTTGTTTAGTGCATTACTTGTTATCAATGTGTTGGTACTGGCAACCTTGCTCGTATCCACACGCTTCATCGCCAAGTTAACCCACATCCCTAATCGTTTTCTTGGTGGGTTTATCATGATCTTATCTTTTGTTGGCGTTTACTCGATTCGTAATAGCCTCGCAGACTGCGTGTTTGCCGTTATTTTTGGTTATATAGGGTATGTTTTCAGGCGTTTGGATTGGCCGTTAGTACCGGTGGTTTTGGGTCTTGTGCTTGGGTCAATTATTATCGAGCGCTTAACTGCGGGGGCAGGGCAAATAAAATTTGCCGTTGACTTAATTAACCGTCCTGTTTCAGGGACTTTGTTTGTGGTGATTCTTTTAGTCGTTGGTTTCATCATTGTTTCGACAATTAAAAATCGACGACTTAACTACCAGTAGTTTGTCATTTTATCAGGAGAAAAGTAATGAAGAAATTTGTTCAAATAGTGTTGCTAGCGTGCTCATCAGCCATTTGTGCGATGAGCCCTGCAGCCGCGGCATATCCCGAAAGCCCAGTGCAGTTTGTTGTGCCTTGGCCACCGGGTGACTTTGAAGACATATTAACGCGGATGATTGCAGCCGAGATGGAGAAAGCGACTGGCGTCGCAGCATCCGTTGTTAATAAACCAGGTGGCGGCGATGGGCCGTTCCCAGGAGCGTTGGAAGTACTCAATGGACCTGCTGATGGTTCCATGATTGGCTCTTTTGTTATCGGTGTGCCAGTAGTTGGTCCTAAAATTGACATTGGTATTGAAGAAGACAGCTTTATACCAGTGGGAATTTTCTTAACGTATCCGTTCGTACTGGCAGCCTCTGGTGATGCGCCCTATTCAGATATGGCAAGCCTGGCTGCTCATGCCAAAGACAATGATGTGATATTGGGGCACTTTGGTGCAGGGCTAACTCCCACGCAAGCTTCAATGGCTGCAGCGAAACTCATGGATTTTGAATTTGCCGATGACGCAGCGTTTGATTTGCTCGATTGCAACACCTTGTCATCAGGTGATGCGGATGTCATCAACACCACATTAGCCTTAATCGAACCCTGTCTGGATGACGTTAATGTGCTGGCAAATATTGGTGCTGAGCCGATTGCAAAGCTCGATGGCGTAGAAACTCTCGCGGCACAGTCTGGGGTAAACGATGTTGAATTGTGGAATGGTTTATTTGTAAAGAAGGGTACGCCTCAGGAAGTCATCGATGTTATTGCCAAAGTAGCGGCCGATACTATGGCGGGAGATGAAGCCCAAACATTGATGAAAGAAACGGGTGCACGAGTTTACTGGCAGGGAATGGCCGAGTCGCAGGCTCGAATAGAAACCGATCGTGGCAAGTCCGCTGAAATTGCCGATATCTTAAAGTAATAATATAAGCGACATGGTATGGCCGCATTGTTTGCGGCTATACAGATTGTCGAGAAGCAACGTTCAACTCTTTTTATTTCACGCATAAACCGAGATACATGAAACGCTTACGGCTGGGTATTCTACAAACCAATCACGACAAAAGCGTTGAGATAGGTGATGCCTTTCCTGATGATGCGCACCGATTTCGTGATTTGTTCGATGCAGGTGATCAACGTTATCAATATCGGATTTACATGACTATTGGCGGAGAGCTGCCAGCCGCGGTTGACGAGCAAGATGCTTATTTAATCACGGGTAGTCCTTTAAGCGTATTGGATCAACACTGTTTCACCGATGACTTAATGCGTTTTATTCGCCAATGTGATGCGGCAAAGAAGCCGCTTATGGGGTCCTGTTTTGGGCATCAGGCAATCGCCTTAGCACTAGGTGGAAAGGTGCTTCGATCAGATCATGGCTACAATGTGGGTATTCAATTCACTGAATATACCCAGTCGCGGGCTTGGATGGTTCCAGCGCAAACACAGCTGCCACTGTATATGTTTCATGAGGACTTTGTCGCAGAACTACCTGACGCCTGTGATCTTTTGGGTTCGAGTGAGAAATGTCCAATTGCCAGTTTCTCTAAGGGACAGCATATATTCACCACGCAGGGGCATCCCGAATTCACGCATGATTTCATGCTAAGTGTTTTGCGTGCTACAGAATCAAAAATCCCAAAACAGGATATGGATGTGGCTTTAGCCAGTTTAGCCACAGAGCAGCATGGCGATGTGTTTGCGGCCTGGTGTACACAGTTTTTTATGGGGATACCGTAGTGGGTGAGTTAGAAAGCAGCAAAGCCTTTGACGATGGCTACCTGGATTTATCGAGTCACGATAGTTTTGTTTCTGGTGTGCCGCATAAAACCTTCGCTCGCCTGCGCCAGGATGACCCTGTTAGCTGGACTAACGGGGACGAGCACACTCGAGGCTTTTGGAATTTAACCCGGTTCGCTGATATTTCACTAGCGAATAAGCAAGGCACTGTTTTTAGCTCGGCGCAAGGCATACGCATTGAAGATCAAAGCCGTGAGGAGTATCTTGCTCGCCGTACTTTTCAGGAAACCGATGCTCCGGAGCACCGCCAAACTCGAGCCAAAGTCAACCCGGCATTTACGAAAAAGAGCATCGACCAATTTCAGCCGCTTATAAGAGAGCTGGCGGCTGATATTGTCGATAAGGCATTAAGCGAACGTGAGTTCGATGCGGTAAATGCGATTGCAAAACAATTGCCCATGTTCATGCTGGGCAGAATTCTGGGTGTACCTGACGCCGATCTGGAGTGGTTGGTTGAAAAAGGCGATGCCTTGATTGGCAATACTGATCCTGAATTTACTGAGCATGTGGTGGATAAGATGGACACGGAAGAGTATCGCATGATGCCGTTTCGGAGCCCGGCAGGGGCCGAACTTTATGACTATGCAGCGGATCTGCTTAGCGGTAAAAAGCCATTAGCAGAAAATGGAATATTACGGCTGATGATGCGTGATGAAAATTCGCTGGATGAACAGGAATTCAAGAATTTCTTTTGTCTCCTGGTGGCAGCTGGAAACGACACCACGCGATATTCCATTGCCATGGCCCTAAACGTTCTGGCAAACAATCCTCAATTATTTGAGCAGCTGAAAACAGGCCGCTATTGGGATACCTGTGCCGACGAATTTATTCGATACGCCTCGCCCACAATGCACTTTCGGCGAACTGCTACAGAGGATATCCAATTGCATGGAAAAACCATCCGTGAGGGAGATAAAGTGTTATTGTGGTTTGTCTCCGGTAGCCGGGATGAGGCTGTTTTCGAGAATCCTGATCAGGTTATGCTGGATAGAAAGCCGAATCGGCATTTGGCTTTTGGACAAGGTGGGGCACATGTTTGTCTAGGTCGTTATCTTGCAAAAATGGAAGTTGAAGTTGTATTACAGGAGGTCTGCAAACGACTTAAAACGATTAGCGCCACGGCTGCGCCAAGCTGGACTCGATCCAATTTTATTTGCGGCGTCAAGAAGCTCCCCGTTCGTGTCGAGCTTAGTTAACCCATCGAAACTTATGCTATTCAACGCCATATCTAATGCCTGATCAATCCATCAATAGAACCCGCGTCATGTTTTGTGATTTGCTCAATTTGCCGCGTGGAAAGTATGTTCCGACTGATGTCGCGGCAAACGGTTCGGTTGGTTTTACTCGCGCCGTATTTGGTGTGACCTATGACCGTGATTTGCTCTCCATTCCTGGAAATGGCTTTTATGAAGGTCTGCCAGATATGGAGTTAAAGCTTGATGCTGAGCGCCGTACGTCCTGGCAATCTTCAACGGAGATAGCGCTGGGAGATCTGATAGTTGATGACGAGCCATACGGCTTATGCGCAAGATCCATGTTGAAGCGCACCGTGTCTGAATGGCAAAGCTTGGGCTACTCCCCAATGGTTGGGCTTGAGACAGAAGGTTTTATTTTTCAACGTGATCAAGACGGTGTCTGGCGCCCATACGACACACCTGGTGCTTTCGTTTATGGTACTGGCCCTGAAAATGATCCCCGCGGTTTAACTGATGCAATATGGGAAGCGGCACATGTGGCCGACATACCGCTTGAGAGCATGAATGGGGAGTATGACAACGGACAGTTTGAGTTTACCTTGCGTTTTACTGACGCGGTAAAAGCGTGTGATGATGCTTTTTTGTTACGTTCTATGGCACGTGAAATAGCGTTTAGAAAAGGCCTGCTGCTGAGCTTTCTGCCAAAACCGGTACCGGACAGAGGCGGTTCTGGCATGCACGTCAATTTTAGTTTCTCTGACCAAGAGGGAAATAACCCGATTGCACCAAGCGGTGAATTGTCAGAGATGGCAAAGCACTGCATAGCCGGCCTGATTTCTCACCATGAGTCTCTTGCCGGGTTGTTGGCAGTGACGGTTAATAGCTATGACAGGTTAAATAAAGGTGCTATGGCCGGGTACTGGGCAAACTGGGCAGATGATCACCGTTTTGTGACAACGCGTTGTTCAACAAAATCACCAGGTTCTGCTAGGCTGGAACACCGAATGGCAGACTGCGCTGTCAATCCGTATCAAGCTGTTGCATCAGTGCTTCAGGCGAGTAAGCTAGGATTTGAGAAAAAGGTATCCTTGCAGTCGGCAGAGGATCTTGACGGTGTCGAACGTGTAAGGGAAAAGCGCCATGTTCCATCAAGCCTGGCAAAATCTCTCGATGCCTTGGATGCCGATTCAGAATTGAGAAATGCGCTGGGCGCGCTTTATTGCGATGCGTTGATCTACCTAAAACGGGACGAGTGGAATCGCCTAAAAGGTAAAAGTGTTGACGATGTTCGCGATTATTATTTACCTTTCGTGTAATTGCATAGCAATCTACGCTGCCGCTTTAATTGACCTAGCAAATTTTCAACTGAATGAACACTTCCACTATGGAGAACGGCTCGGTTGGCTGAGTATTTCTGATGACTTGCCAAAGCACCATAAAAGCTCTGATACTACCAATAGTTGAAGGCCTCACTTGCTAGGGCGTTGAGGTTGAATAACAGAACCATTTCGATTTAGAAACCTGGATACTTTCCTGCATTGTCACTTACAGGGTCCGGAGCTACTGTAGTAGAGTAGGAGGACGTTGTGAGTGGTGGGTGCTCTCTAGGCTTAATCATAAAACATAGTGGGTAAACTGATTCCCCTGTGTTGTATGCCAGCTCGAACAACCATCACTGCAAGCTGTTCACTGATCCGGTCAGCGTTGATTTTTTAGGGTGCTCTGTGTCAAAGAAACAACCTGGAAATGTCGAGCGAGAACTTCAAGAAAAAGAAGTTCGCGTTGTTATTCCTAAAGAAGAATTTGGAATTCTCGAATGGGAGGATGAGGGTCTTCCCTGTATTTGCGTTCTTAACTCTGCTCTTCGCGACTTTGAACCAAAGCGGGTGTTTAGTTGGCATCTCTCCCTAATCATAGACTTCGAAGAGCTTATTGAAAACGGGATGCCCTCTCAGGAAGAGCGCGATATTGTTGATCCATTCTGTGCCAAGCTGGATACGGAAATTAAAGCAGGTGGCAACGCACTTTTTTTGCTGCGTGAAACGTGGAACAGAACACGCCGTATGGCTTGGCGTGTCTATGATCCTGAAATTGCCGATTCGCATTTAAAGTATATTCTTGAATATCACTGCTATCCTCGTCAGTTCGATTATCACATGACACAAGATTTGGATTGGAAGCAAGCGGAATGGTACCTAAGTCAAATAGAAGCATAAGAGTTTAAACAGTACAACGCCTATTTAATTAGTGAAGCTTGCGCTCAGTCTCGTTTTTGCTTTCGACATTATTAAATAAATGCTGCTGACTTCAGCTTGGTAATTGGGAGGAGATACCGTGTCAATTGTTTGGAAAGATTTAACAGTGAGGTTTGATCATCTGGATCGCTCTAAAATTGTCGAGGATTGGCAATGGTTAATCGGTTCAGCCGTACCCGTTCTAATCACCTCTATTGGGGATGCGTTTCTGCAAACTGAGTCCAAGGAAATTGTCTGGCTATTAACAGGCAGTGCAGAGATTGAAAAAGTCGCTGATTCATACGAAATTTTTCAAACAAAACTTAATGATAGTGCGCTTGTAAATGAATGGTTTTTGGTGCCTGTGCTTGCACAGCTTAAAGAGCAAGGTGTAAATCTGGGCCATGGCCAGGTTTATGGTTTTAAACAGCTACCCGTTTTGGGTGGAAAGTATGAGCCTGAAAACTTTGAACCAACTGATATAGAGGTTTATTTTGCAATGTCAGGGCAAATGAATTTTCATATAAAAGATCTGCCAGACGGAGCAAAGGTAAAGTTTGAGGTAAGCGAGTAGATGTGTATATTTCTATTCCTTATCAAACTGATTGCAAATCTATGGTTTTTTGGGATTACAACGATAGTAGGAAGATGGTCAGAATGTTGTCGAAAGACAACCTGTTTTTTGTATCTGTGTATGTGTTGCGTCGGTTTGGCTGCTGTTACAGTTTGGCTGTTGTATCGGATTAGAGAAAAAGCGTGATAGAAAATCTACGACGAAAACTCAAACATCTGGCGCTTCTTGATGCCACTATCGAACAAGAGTGGGAGTATCGCTATTACTCGTATAACGCTGTGTGGTCAGAGTCAGAAGAAATGGCTTCATTAAGAAATGGTTCTGGAGGTGAATGGTTTTTCTTGTTCGACGGTGAAAATGTGGCGTTTAAATGTACCAGCCCTGTAGATGGATTAGCTAATGATTTTGAATCCCTTAAAAGTCAGGTGCCAGGGCGTTTATCGGTCTTTCTTAATGAACCAGCTTTTAGTATGGATCGGGGTTCTAGTATTTGGTATTTAGAAAATGGAAATTGGGTAAAACTCGGTAATCCGATAAATGACTTACCGGATCCCGACGTAATAATGAAAATGACAGCATCAGACTATTGTCATTATTCTGAATCTTACTTTGAAAAGAGAATCGAACAGAGGTTGGTAGAAATTGTTCTTGGAGGAGGGTTTGACCTGGAAATCGCTAAAAAAATAAACCCTGATATTAACCTTGAATTACTAGCTGAGGATTTAGAACAAATAGGGGATCACAACTAGCATTCAAAAGTGTCGCAGTCGTCAACGCTTTACGATGACAAACGAACGAATGGTTTGGTAGACTCGTTCAAAAAGCATCATCAATACACTAGGAGTCGACATGCCACATAATGCGATATACATCGCTGGAACCTTCGATACAAAATCCGCAGAGCTGGGCTATTTAGCAGAGACACTCAAGAATGCTGGAGTAGAGGTTAAATCAGTGGATCTTGCAGCGACTGGGCATGCGTCCAAGTCCGATGTATCACCACAGGATGTTGCCGCACATCATCCTGAAGGTGCGGATGCCGTATTCACGGGAGACAGGGGTACTGCCGTTGCTGGTATGGCAATCGCCTTTAAAGCCTGGACAGAACAAAATGCAAATAGTATTGGAGGCATGATTTCGGCGGGTGGCTCTGGCGGTACGGCCTTGGTGACTCCTGCGATGCAGTCCCTTCCAATTGGCACTCCAAAAATAATGGTATCCACCGTGGCCTCGGGCAATGTCGAACCCTATGTTGGGCCGAGTGACATCATGATGATGTACTCGGTTACCGATGTTCAAGGGCTTAATACGATTTCACGACGTGTACTTGGAAATGCCGCCGCCGCTATGGCAGGTGCCGCACTGCACGCGCCTGCCATCACAGCCGATGCTAGTGAAAAACCGGGGCTAGGCATGACCATGTTTGGTGTCACAACAGCCGCCGTTCAATCGGTCATTGAAAAGTTGGAATCTGAATACGAGCCGTTCGTTTTTCACGCAACCGGCGTGGGTGGCCGGTCTATGGAAAAGCTGGCTGACGGTGGTTTCTTCAAAGCGGTAATGGATCTCACCACCACCGAGATTTGCGACATGCTATTTGATGGCGTTTTTGCGGCAAACGAAGATCGCTTCGGTGCAGTTATCCGTCAGAAAATGCCATACGTGGGTTCGGTGGGTGCGCTGGATATGGTTAATTTCGGTGCGCCTCCAACCGTACCGGCAAAATACGAGGGCCGATTATTTTATGAGCACAATCCTCAAGTCACTCTAATGCGTACAACACCCGAAGAAAACGCTCAAATGGGCCAATGGATCGCAAGCAGATTGAACTTAATGGATGGCCCGGTTCGATTTCTGTTACCCCTTGTTGGCGTCTCGGCGCTTGACGCGCCCGATATGCCATTTAATAGTGACGAGGCGCGTGATAGTTTGTTTGGCGCAATTCGCAATACGTTTGTTGAAACAGATAAGCGGCGTCTTGTTGATGTGCCGCATCACATTAATTCTGCCCAATTTTGCGATGCGGCTGTTGCAGCTTTAAACGAGATCTCGTAATTGTTATATCCCATTGCGTAAAGTAAACGATTCGACTAACCAAGAACTAGTAGCATGCCCAGATTTGACCGAACAGACTTACTGAAGAAATTTAATGATATGAAAGCCGCTGGCATTCCGATTGTTGGCGGCGGAGCCGGAACCGGATTGTCTGCAAAGTGCGAGGAGGAGGGTGGAATCGACTTAATTGTTATCTATAACTCTGGACGTTATCGTATGGCCGGTCGTGGCTCTCTGTCGGGTTTATTGGCTTATGGCAACGCGAATGAAATCGTGAAGGAGATGGCCAGTGAAGTCATTCCAGTGACAAAATCAACGCCGGTTCTGGCCGGCGTCAATGGCACTGATCCGTTTTGCAATTTTGATATGTTTTTGGATGATCTCAATCGACTGGGATTCTCTGGTGTGCAGAATTTCCCAACCGTCGGTTTAATCGATGGGAACTTTCGAGCTAACCTGGAAGAGACCGGGATGTCATATGCTCAGGAAGTGGATGTGATCAGGCTTGCGCATGAGAAAGACATGTTCACCACCCCTTATGTTTTTAGTGAAGACGACGCTACTGCTATGGCGAAAGCCGGTGCTGATATTATTGTTTGTCACCTGGGTCTTACCACCGGTGGAAATATTGGTGCTGAAACGGCGGTAACTTTGGATGATTGTGTAGAGCAAATCGACAGTTGGTCTGCGGCGGCGCTGGCGGTGAACCCGGATGCCATTGTGTTATGCCACGGTGGGCCAATCGCCATGCCGCCCGATGCCGAATACATTTTGAAACGAACCAAACACTGCCATGGTTTCTATGGTGCGTCATCCATGGAGCGCTTGCCAACGGAGATTGCGCTGGTTGAGCAAACCAAAGCCTTTAAAACGATTAAATTTAACTGATTGTTATTCTCCTCATGTTGACTTGGGCGTTTTCGAGAACCTAACCTGTGAAGATCACTCAGCTCTCGGTCTATCAAAAAAACCTGCCGTTGAAAGACCCTTACTGGCTTTCCGGAGGGAGGCTTAAATTTGAAGTGCTGGATGCTACTTTTATAAAAGTAGAAACTGATGCAGGGCTTACCGGTTGGGGAGAGGGTACGCCATGGGGCCATACTTATGTTCCTGCTCATGGTCCAGGAATAAGAGCAGGTTTTGAAACCATGGCATCGAGCGTACTTGGGCAAGATCCTCGGCAGCTTGAATCGGTAGAGCGTGCAATGGATCTTTGTTTGCCAGGCCATCTCTACGCAAAAGCACCGATCGATCTGGCCTGCTGGGATATTTTAGGCCAGTATTCGAGTATGTCTATCGCCGCATTGCTGGGCTGTCAACGTATAAATGGTACGCCTGCTGCCTCGTCTGTATCCTCGGGCGAACCGGACTATATGCAAGGTATTATCAACGACTACCGCAAACGCGGTTATGTTGCCCATTCGGCCAAAGTGGGTGGCAGCGATACCGACAAAGACATTGAGCGAATTCGGCATATGGAGTCAAACAGACTCTCATCCGAGATCCTGCTTTATGATGTTAACCGTGCATGGACAAGGCGTGAAGCGAGCATCGTGATGAACGCTGTTGCGGAACTGGGTGTAACGTTCGAACAGCCATGCGAATCTTTGGATGATATCGCGGCGTTAAGGCCGGTAACGCGATCCCCTATCAGTGTGGATGAATCTTTAGTGACCTTGCAGGATGCTGTGCGAATTGCATCATCTGGTATCGCTGATGTTTTCGGTATAAAACTGAACCGCGTAGGTGGGCTCACTAAAGCCCGAAGAATGCGCGATGTGGCAATAGCCCATGGCATCCAAATGTTTGTTATGGCAACGGGTGGATCAGTCATTGCCGATACTGAAGCTGCACACCTTGCCCAATCCATCCCCGATGAATTTATTAAAGCGTGCTGGTCGTGTCAGGATATGCTGACAGTGGATATAGCGCCAGGCAGTGGGCCGCGCTGTACCGATGGTTACATCACTGTTGATGAAACACCGGGCTTAGGTGTGGTGCCGGATGAGTCTCTGTTGGGCGACCCTGTTGCTGTCTATCGCTAAGTGATTATTACGCTCAGCATGCGTTGTGTAACAGATGGGCTTCATACACCGTAACCCGGCCCAACTCCTCAAAGTCCCGTTCGAGTACCATGTAACAGATGATCCAATCAGAAGCCGGAAACGGGGAGATATTGTGTGGTTAGCAAAGTTGCTAGAGTTGCCTCATTTTCAGATGGGGAAATCGGGGGAAACCCGGCAGGCGTTCATATCTCTTCGCAACATCCCACCGCAGCTGAGATGCAAGCGATTGCGGCGGATGTCGGTTTCTCGGAAACCGCCTTTGCTCAGCACAACGAGCATGAATGGCGTGTTCGGTATTTCTCACCAGAGTCAGAGGTGCCGTTTTGCGGCCACGCAACAATCGCACTGGGTGCCGTATTAGCAAAGCAGGAAGGAGCAGGGTTATTTCATTTAGCGCTTAATGAAGCCTCGATAACGGTAGAGGGTTATGTTCAGAAGGATCGGTACTCAGCGTCCTTACAATCGCCTAATACCCATTCAAGCGCGGCTGACCCACAGTTGGTGTCAGATGCGCTCAAGTTATTTGGGTATACGAAATCAGATCTCAGCTCAGAGATTCCACCGGCTTTTATCAACGCAGGTGCTAATCATTTAGTCTTTGGTTTGAAATCCAGACAAGCGCTGCGCGAGATGGACTACCAGCTCGATGCGGGCAGGGAGTTTATGAATGATGCCACGCTTGTGACTGTGATGTTTGCCTACCCTGAGTCGGCTCAGCTATTTCATACTAGAAATGCTTTTGCATCCGGTGGGGTGCATGAGGATCCGGCAACTGGCGCGGCAACGGCCGCTTTTGCCGGGTATCTGCGTGATATTAATTGGGCTCATAATGGTGCTATAGATATTATTCAAGGTGAAGACATGGGGTCTCGTTCAATTATTCGTGCCGAATTGCAAGATGTTCCTGGAGAGTCGATACGTGTATCGGGTAGCGTGCGGTTTTTGTCGCGAGGCGAATGATATGCAGAGCAATAACAGTGGCAATCCTGTACCACCCAGTATTTGGGTTGGTCAAGTGCATCATTTAGTTTGTATTTTACTTTTGCTTGCCGCTGTCTTTGTACTTTGGATGATGCTTGAGCAACCTCATCCGAAACTATTTTGGCTGGCAGTTTTGACGCCGGTATTTCATCAAATATTTGTCTGGCTTGCCTGGCGAGTAGAACTTAATTCTTCTGGGGTAAGTAAAAGCCTTGGGTTTAAGGCTTATCTTGCGCTATTTTTTTTGTTCTTCGGTGCTCGATATGTAACGCTCACCATACTGGCGTGGCTGGATCGTGGAAGCCTGGGTATGGGGGATTTGCCCCGCACTGTTATCGCATCCATTCTGATTGTTGTTGGACTCTATGCCATGTATAGCGTCAAGCGGTATTTCGGATTGGCAAGAGCTGCAGGTGGTGATCATTTTGCTTTGCACTACCGCGAACTACCGCTAGTAAAGGAGGGCATTTTTCGTTTCACAGAAAACGGCATGTACCTATATGCATTCTTGCTTTTTTGGGCGATTGCGTTTGGGTTCAATTCGTCTGCAGCGCTGGCCGTGGCGGCTTTTAGTCATATTTATATTTGGGTACATTTTTATACTACTGAAAAACCGGATATGGATTACTTGTACGCTCCTGTTGAAAATTCCTGATAACTAAAAAATTGGATTTGCATGGCTACCTGAGCATGATCAAGTAAAGATCAGTGTTGCAAAGTTAGGGTTGTGTTAAAGAATGGTAAGCTTGCTTAGGAAGGTGTTTGTGAATTTGCATCTTGGCTTTATTGTATCGCTAATAGCGCAGTGAAGACAGATAGCTTCAGCCTTGCAGTAGTATGACGCAGGGAAGTGTCACAATACTAGGTTTATATAAAAAAGAAGGTAATCCATGCGGACTCTTTTAGCTCTTTCTCTTGTAATACCATCGGTATTTGCACAAGAGACGAACACTCAGCCCTTGCAAGGTTTATGGGGTAGCGAAGCACAGTGCGCTAGGGCTTTGATTACGCCAAAGGGTACAAAGCATGCGGCACCCTTTGATATACGGCCCGATTGGCTTGGGCACGGGGATGTTTGGTGTCGATTAAATTGGACCACTGTTCAGTCAACGGAAACTGGGACAACGGCATTCGCCAATGCCATCTGTGGTGAGGACACAGAGCGCAATTATCAAATTGGATTTAACCTCGATGGCGATGAGCTTACTATTGCTTGGAATTGGACGTTCCAGAATGGGCCGATGAATCGGTGTATGTAGATCGGCTTCACTATAATGGGAGGCAAGGGACCATGAATTTGAGTTATATCAACTTACTTGATTACCCGCTGGATCAACCTCAGAGTACAGCGTATCAAGC
>CAYSZH010000051.1:0-26750 GCA_964435305.1 uncultured Granulosicoccaceae bacterium | reverse complement strand
CTGCGGCTGGATGTATCGGATTCTGCTCTTCCACCTATTTCTTTGCTGGATGCACCGCAACCACAGCGGCCTGGATTCAGTGATTCCGAACTGGAAGAGTTGTCGCGGCTGTTAGAAGATAAGCTGGCTGAGTTTAGAATATCGGTTGAGGTGGTCGCCGTGCATCCGGGGCCTGTTATCACCCGGTTTGAAATGCAGCTGGCGCCTGGTATTAAAGCCAGCCGAATCACCAATTTGTCTCAGGACATAGCCCGATCATTATCGTTAGTGAGCGTGCGAGTGGTGGAAGTGATACCGGGTAAATCAACCATTGGTATCGAAGTGCCCAATGAACACCGTGAAGTGGTGGGGCTCAGCGAGATGTTGCAATCAGATGAGTACATATCCAAACCATCACCGCTAACTATTGCGTTGGGTAAAGATATCAGTGGCCAGCCTGTTACTGCCGACCTCGGCAGAATGCCGCACTTGCTAGTAGCCGGTACCACAGGATCTGGTAAGTCAGTGGCTGTTAATGCGATGCTGGTGAGCCTCTTATACAAAGCCACACCAAACGATCTACGGTTGATTCTTATCGATCCAAAAATGCTCGAACTGAATGTCTACGATGGAATCCCTCATCTTCTGACACCGGTAGTGACCGACATGAAGGAAGCGGCTAATGCACTGCGTTGGTGTGTAGGGGAGATGGAACGACGTTATACCTTAATGGCAGAGCTTAAAGTACGTAACATTGCAGGCTTTAACAAGAAGATAAAAGAAGCAGATGACACCGGATCACCGATTGTTGATCCTTTATATCAGGCCGAACTGTCGCTTGAACCAACGGCTCCTCCACCCATACTAGAAGCCATGCCGTTCATTGTCGTTGTCGTTGATGAATTTGCGGACATGATGATGCAGGTAGGTAAAAAAGCAGAGGAGATGATTGCACGCATTGCACAAAAAGCCAGAGCGGCTGGTATACATCTGATACTCGCAACACAGCGCCCGTCTGTGGATGTTATTACGGGCCTTATCAAAGCTAATATACCCACACGAATTGCTTTTCAGGTCTCACAGAAAGTGGACTCTCGTACAATCCTTGATCAGGGTGGTGCTGAATCCTTGTTGGGCCATGGCGATATGTTATATCTCCCACCAGGTACTGCAGTACCTGTGCGGGTGCATGGGGCGTTTGTCGATGATCACGAAGTGCACAATGTGTCTGGGCACATTCGAGCCAGCGGAGAACCCAATTATATTGAGTCAATATTGCAGGAATCCACGGCACCCATACCAGGGCTGGCATCCTCTGGTGATGACGCGTCGGCCGAACACGATGAGTTATATGACCAAGCTGTAGCCATTGTGACAGAATCACGTAAAGCCTCTATTTCTTACGTGCAACGTAGACTCAAAATTGGCTATAACCGCGCGGCCCGAATGGTTGAAGAGATGGAAAATGCGGGAGTTGTGAGTCAGGTTACAGGTAGTGGAACCCGAGAAGTTTTGGCGCCGCCGCCGGTATAGCCCTTGCAATGCTTGTAATTGCCTGCAAATAACACCACAGTATTGCTATGAGAAATCGATTATCCCCAGTTCGCACGTTCTTCACGCTTGCATCGGTATTGTTGGTAACACTGCTGTTGGGCGTGCAAAACGTCGCTGCTGACGACACGCTAAAACGCCTGGACCAATTCACATCGGAACTCAGAACCTTTACGGCTGATTTTGAGCAAACGTTATATGGTGAAGATGATGAAGTTATTCAAAGTACACGCGGTAACGTTATCTTAAAGCGTCCGGGTAAATTCATCTGGCGCTACACAAAACCGGCCTCTCAAGAGATCGTTGCAGATGGCACAAACATTTGGTTGTTTGATAAAGAACTCGAGCAAGTCACAGTGAGTTCTTTGAATGAGCGCATCGGCGGCACCCCGCTGGTTTTGCTCATGGGTACAGTGTCTCTTGAAGAACAGTTTTCGATCACATTACTTGGCCCGTCCGATGGCATCGATTGGATTGAGCTCATCCCCAAAGATAACAGCACAGACTTTGAAGCCTTGTATCTAGGTTTAAACAAGATGGGGCTTGCGGCAATGGAATTGCGTGACAATTTTGGACAGGCGACTCAAATCACGTTTACCAAATTTAAGCCTGATGTTGCACTTGACGATGCGCAATTCAATTTCAAAGCGCCTGCAGGTGTTGATGTTATTGGTGAAGCCGTTAACTGATATAAGCTAATGATATGAGCCCGACGCAGGCAGGTTTATTTTCACAAGATCCCGCACTACGTCCACTTGCAGATCGGCTTCGCCCCAATTCGCTCGACCAATTCTTTGGTCAATCGCATTTGTTGTCTCAGGAGAGCACGCTGAGGCAGGCGCTTGAGCACGACAGATTACACTCCATGGTTTTCTGGGGGCCACCGGGAACCGGCAAAACCACTCTCGCCCGAATGATCGCAGCACACAGTGATGCTGAATTTATGAGCTTATCAGCGGTACTCTCGGGTGTAAAAGATATACGCGAGAGTGTCAACACGGCGCGCGAGATGCAAAACAGTACTGGCAGGCGATCGGTGTTGTTTGTCGATGAAGTCCATCGCTTTAATAAAGCCCAGCAAGATGCATTTTTGCCACATATAGAAGATGGCACCATCTACTTTGTTGGTGCCACAACCGAAAACCCATCATTTGAACTCAACAATGCGCTACTGTCGCGCGTGCGTGTGTATGTGCTAAAGCTGTTGAGTGAAGAGGAACTGGGCCAGCTGATTGATCGCGCCGTTAGCGATGATGTAAACGGGCTGGGTCAGCACGATATCGAGTTTTCGCAAGAGCACCGCCAAATGCTGGCAAAAACCGCGGATGGTGATGGAAGGCGTGCGCTTGTTTTACTGGAGCTCGCGTTTGATTGCGCGCGCCTGTCTGGGGAAACGCGAATTATCGATGCAGCGGTGATAGCCGAAGTAACCCGAGATAGTTTGCGCCAATTCGATAAAGGTGGAGATCAGTTCTACGATCAAATATCCGCTATGCACAAAAGTATTCGAGGTTCGGATCCCGATGCTGCGCTTTATTGGCTGTGTCGTATGCTCGATGGTGGCTGCGATCCTTTATACATTACGCGTCGCCTGCTGCGTTTGGCTGCTGAAGATATCGGCAATGCTGACCCACGAGCTGCACAACTTGGCCTGTTCGCCTGGGATAGCTACGCGCGCCTTGGCAGCCCGGAAGGTGAGTTGGCCATTGCTCAGGCGGTGGTTTTTATGGCCTGTGCTCCCAAGAGTAATGCGGTGTACACCGCGTTCAATTCCGCTATGCACTATGTGAAAGAGAATGGCTCGCAGCCCGTCCCCGATCATCTACGTAACGCGCCCACCAGCTTAATGAAAGACCTTGGCTATGGCAGCAATTATCGTTATGCCCATGATGAAGAAGGTGGTGTAGCAAAAGGAGAGGTGTACTTCCCGACAGGCTTGGACCCTGTGAGGTTTTATGAGCCCGTGGAGCGTGGCTTGGAAATTCAAATTGCACAACGATTGCGTGAACTGCGAACACCCACTGATTAAATATTGTTTGATAACAGCTGTGCCGTCATAAGCGCCGGCCATTGTCCTATCGACAGCGAGAAAACTGGAAAACGTTATTATGCCTCTTGAAATATTTCATGCCGATTACAGCAACACTGAACATGCACTAGCGGTTGTGAGGCTACTTGATGGCTATGCTCAAGATCCAATGGGTGGTGAATCAGCATTAAGCGAATTTACGCGCGATAATCTGATCAGTGCATTGAGCGAAACGCCGGGTGCGTTTTCAGTGCTTGGTACCGTAGATGGTGAGTTTATTGCGCTGGCCAACTGCTTTCGTTCATTTTCCACGTTTGCCTGCCAGCCGCTCATTAATATTCACGATTTGTATGTCTCAGCAGACGCTCGTGGCAAAGGTGTTGGTCAGGCAATGCTTTCGTACGTTGAGTCTGAAGCCCGGGCGCAACGCTGTTGCAAAGTAACGCTTGAGGTGCTCGAAGGAAACAAGGTGGCTTTTAACGCCTACAAAAAGTTCGGATTTGTTCCTTATTCATTGGACGAAAAAACCGGTCATGCCTTGTTGCTACAAAAAAGCGTCAGTTCTGCTGCCTAGTCAGGGTTTTCGGCGAGCGAGTCAGTTAAGCCTTGTGTTGTTCCAGTGCCCAGTTTACATGCTCGCGAATCAAGGCGGATTGATGACCTGCTTGAGAGTTTAAAGCTTCTAATACAGCAGTGCTGCTTGGCGTGTTACCCAAGGCAACCGCGATATTTCGCATCCAGCATTCGTACCCTATGCGCCTTATTGGTGATCCAGCGAGGTTCTTGTCGAAGTCGGCTTCTGTCCAATAAAATAGCGCACACAACTCTGGCGCATCCAGATTATGACGCACGGCAAAATCAGATTCGTTTGTTGGTTTCGCAAATTTGTTGAATGGGCACACGAGCTGGCAGTCATCACATCCATAGATCCGGTTACCGATGGCTTTACGAAATTCTTCGGGGATGCTGTTTTTGTTTTCGATCGTTAAATACGAGATGCATTTTCTGGCATCAACTTTAAAAGGGGCAACAATCGCATGGGTCGGACAAGCATCAATACAGGCTGTGCACGAACCGCAATGCGTCGTTTTTTGCGGTGGGTCAGCTGGTAGTGGCAGATCGGTAAAGAGTTCTCCTAAAAAAAACCACGAACCGTTATTTTCATTGAGCAAATTGCTGTGCTTGCCAATCCAGCCCAGCCCGGCTTTTTCGGCTAGCGCTTTTTCCAGTACAGGCGCACTGTCGGTGAATGCTCTGTAGCCAAACGGGCCGATTTCGTCTTGAACGTGATTAGCCAGCTTTTGTAGTCTGTTGCGCATGACTTTGTGGTAGTCACGGCCAAGTGCATATCGAGACACATAGCCCAGCGTGGCATCGTCAAGTACGGCTTGTGCGTTTGCTGCTTTGTCTGGGTAGTAATCCAGCCGTACAGAAATAATTCGCGTTGTGCCAGCCACCAGTTCCGCCGGGCGCGAGCGTTTTGTACCGTGTCGCGACATATATTCCATATCGGCGTGGAACCCGTCGTTGAGCCAATTTATTAAATGCGTTTCATGCTGATCAAGGTGAGTATCTGTAATGGCACAATCCGAAAAACCCAAACGCAAGGCCCAGCTTTTTATTTGTGCTGCAAGTGTCTCTGCCTGCTGTGCATCCATAGTTGAAGGTGTGTTCATGTTTGTGCCTGGTCGGTTTAGGCTGCTACAGAATCAAAATGTCCATTCTTGTAATAGATAACGGTACCCGCATCGCCACTCCAACATTGCCACGATGTTATCGGGTTACGTATCCAGCTGCCTTCCGGGTACCGGGAAACCTCATCCTGTAATTCGCCTTCAAGCACAAAGACCTCTTCGCCACGAGGATCCAGCTTAGGTGTGAAATGGGCAGTGGAAAGCCAACGAATCAACATGGCATTGTTGCCTTTGTGCATATGTAAAGGCATCACTTCGGTGCCCTCAACGGGTCCAGGTAACCAGCGGTTAGGGTCGAGGATATTAATGCGTCGTTCTTCTTTATCGCTGTGCTCTAACTGACCAGCACACACATATACTATGGCTTGTTCGTGTTCGTGTTGATCGATTGTCGAATTAGATTCTCGATTAAACGGCCCTGACGTTGAGCTCTGCCCACCCAAAACAAGATAACTTTCCTGTTGTTTATTTTTCCATGGGTTACGCAAGTAGTAGCCGGCGTTATAGTCTTGCTCGTCGCATTGCATCTTGCCGGCAATTAGTACTAATTCAAGCGCGTCGGCTGGCAGCTTAAACGCCTGCGTATCGATCGTCGTTCTGAGAAAGGCCGTTAGGCGAGGCGATTGCCCCGGAAAATATTCCAGCACGCGAACTTCGGCTGAATTGGTGGCCGAGGCCTGCCACAGAGATTCTGCAGCATATTGCACCACTCGCCGAGAGAAGTCGTTATTAACCGCTTTCGGACGTTTACCGAGTAAGCACTCAACAAGGGTGTTGCAGAGCTTGTCATGGTGGCTCATGGAGCTAGTCATTACCGGGATCGCATTCTTTTTCTTGTATCGACAGGAAAATACCAAAGCTTGTGCTAATCTGCTAATGATAGAGAACGTTTGGAGTACGTTATGTCTGAGTTGCCGCCATTAACGCATCTGGAAACCCGTGTTCTGCTGGCTATTGATCAACACATTGAATCGAGCGGGCAGTCTCCCACGATTGCGGAGCTTGCGCAAAAATTACGGCTGAAGTCAAAAGGAACCGTACATCGCTATGTGCAGTCTTTGATAAATAAAGGGCGCTTGCATAGAGCCGGTACTGGGTGGCGTGGCTTGCGACTGGTTGCAGGCTGTACCGAAAGGGTTGACGTCGGTGCTGGCGTGGTGGCTGACATGGGTTCAGACGCACGAGAGGACAAGCGACTGAGCGACGCCCAGCTTCAGCGCAACAAAATCAACAATAATATCGAAAAACTCAGCACAATCAGTCGTACCAACGTTGATGGCTATATCTCTTTACCCGCGAATCGAGTGAGTACAGGCGATTTTCAAATTCCGCTTCTGGGGCGTATAGCGGCGGGTCAACCAATAGAGGCGATTGATCGTCAGGACAGTTTAAATCTGGCAGAATTTTTTATCGGTCCCGATCGTTACGCGTTGCGTGTTACTGGCGATTCAATGATGGACGCCGGGATTCTGGATGGTGATACCGTTATCTTGCGAAAAACATCACAGGTGCGCACCGGCGACATTGTGGTTGCGCTAATCGATGGTCAAGAAGCCACACTCAAACGGTTGGGCAACTGTGCCGATGACATGGTTGAACTGATCCCAGAAAATGCACAGATGAAAACCATGCACTATTCATCGGAAAGAATCAGTTTTCAGGGCGTGCTCGTTGGTCAGTTGCGTAGCTACTGACCTTGCTTCCAGAATATTCAATGCCATTTTACTAATCCATCCGGAAATTTTTATGAGTAAAATTGATGCCGATTCGTTAGAGGCACTTAAAATTGCGTTTTGTTATATGCCTAAAGCCATCGAGGTAAACGAGTTTGATTTTGCAGGGCGGGTAGATAAAGTGCTAAACGATATTAATGCGGTACGCGAGATTCTGCTGGTGAATGATGTTGATCCAGATGAAGTATTCGACGATTTGAACCCGGATAATGCACCCAATTCGTCTTACTAGGCCAGTGACAAGCTTTTTTCGAATATCGTTAGTCAAATAAATCGTTTGATTGTCGTAACTGAATACATTGTTCACCCTCGTTTCGTGATGAATTAACATAGTCGCCCACCTGGGTTTGCTGCAGCACATCGTTACCGGCAGGCTTCATCAGTTTTTCAATAACCTCATGATCCGATGGTGTAATCCAGCGCATGGCCGATTCCGCGTCGAGAATAACCGGCATGCGATGGTGCACGGCCTGCATTGTGTCGTTTGCGTCTGTGGTGACCAGGCAAACTTGTGCTTTATTGGCAGATTGTTCGGGAGATGTATCCGCCGCCTGTGTCTCTTCCGGTGATGGCTGATAAATAGCGGCCAGGAACATGGCTTTATGCTCAACCGGTTGGAAGTAAAACGGGGTTTTGGTTTTACCTTGACGGTGCCATTCGTAAAAGCCGTTTATTGGTACCAGTACGCGGTATTGGGTAATCAAATGGCGAAACGATGGTTTTTCCCAAATGGTTTCGCTGCGAGCATTGATTAGCGGTGCGCTGAACTTGCCAGGTTTGGCCCACTTTGGCATCAAGCCCCATTTCATCGGTTGCAAAGATGGGGTCTCATGGTCCCATAGCACCACATCGAGTGTTTGGGTGGGCGCGATATTGTAGCGTGGGTCCCGGCTGGGCCAAACCTCCATGCCAAGCATCGCAAGCAACAAACGTACACCTTCATTGTCCGAAACATTGATACGACCACACATCGCATTCACCTATTTTCTGCCTGTTCGAATTATGCTAAACCTCACAACACGAAATGAAAACCCGCAAACGCCATGAACCCTGAAAAACGTGAGCAAATATTTGCTCGGCTGAAGCAGCAAAATCCCGATCCGCAAACTGAGCTTGAATACAACAGCCCGTTTGAATTGCTGATTGCGGTGCTTTTGTCAGCTCAGGCCACCGATATCAGTGTCAATCTGGCGACCAAAGGATTGTTTGCGGCCGCGAGCACCCCAAAGGCTATGCTGAATCTGGGTGAGCCTGTCGTGAGAGAACACATCAAAACGATTGGACTTTTTAATACGAAAGCAAAGAATGTCATTAAAACCTGTCAAATACTGCACGATGAGCACGATGGACAGGTGCCACAGACACGTGAGGCTCTCGAAGCCTTACCTGGTGTTGGCAGAAAAACAGCGAACGTGGTGCTGAATACAGCGTTCCGCCAAATTGCCATGGCTGTGGATACGCATATTTTCAGGGTGTCCAACCGCACAGGAATCGCACCTGGAAAAGATGTTGTTGTTGTAGAGCAAAAGTTACTCAGAATGGTGCCGAAAGAATACTTATTGGATGCACACCACTGGCTCATCCTGCATGGGCGGTATGTGTGCGTGGCACGTAAGCCGCGCTGTCCTAACTGTCTTATATCAGACTTATGCGACTTCAAAGAAAAGACGCGTCCGGCTGAAGCATCCGGAGCTAAGGGGCGTAAACACACGGCATCGAAAAAATCGTCGGCCGGAAAACGCACAGAAACTAATTCGAACAAAACCGTAACAAGGCGAAAAGTGTCGTCAAAAAAGCAGCCAGGTAAAGAAACGTAACGCCTTGTCTTAGAGCGACACGAACACGTTTATAGTCAACGACAGGTACCGGTGTTTCGAATTCATGGCGTAAAAGTTGAGCTCTGTCACATCGCTTTAGTGATGCGATTGTTTTTCGATCCGAGGCTTGCCAATCCGTATTGTTTTATTAGTTAAATGTATTGCTATTCTTAATGCTGTAATGAACTTCAGGAACACATCGTGGCACGCGCCTACCCATTAACAGACCTTGTCAAACTGGTAAGAGCTTATGGTTTGCTGGCAGGTTCTGCGGACACAGAAAGGGTTATTGCGGGTACCTTGTCGCGACGCTGGATATCGACTGAAGTAGAACACCTTGTTCCTTTGTCGTCACTTCCAAAAGAGCTCTTTTTTACGCAGCGCGGTCGCGATCTGTTAGCCGCGGAATTGTTTTCCGATCAAGACATTGACCCGGAAACGATTGACCCAAATGACATTGATATTGCGCTTCTGGGGCAAGACACGCTTATCAACACCAATCGGCTTCCCAAGCTCGAACCGTCGATTCATGCAGCAGTACTGGCAGCCAATATGCTATTGGGTGTGCGTTTGTACGGCAATCACGGCAGAGGCATGCCGTCTGTCAGCCATGATCTTATCGTCGCCACGATGTTGCACGACACCATTGACAAGTCTTATTGCTATAGCGCCATCAGTTCAAGTGATCACGAAATTATTGATGAATCCTATATTTTTAGCTGGTTTGGTGATGAGGTACGCACACACCTTGTAGCACTGCGCGAGTACTTATCCGAATTTGAACGGGCTATCGAGCATAAGCAAACACCTCCTAATGCGCCCAGCAAAGAGATCGCCACTGCCGTTGCAGCCATTGAGGCAAGCCGTTTGCGATTGACTGCCCGGGCCGCGGGAGATCATGTCATCAGTTTTCTAGACCAGGAAGGGCGGCAGGAGCTGAAGTCTGCAGGGGTCGATGTAGACAGCGATTTTCCTGAAAGGCCGTTTCTGGAATCAGATTATGCGCGCACGCAAATCGCTTTTGGCCTGGCCGGGGTAGATCACTATGCGCTGCGAGAACCTCTGCGAAATACCTTGATGATGTCCGTACGCGATGCGCTTGAAGATCCTGCCAAGCGTGGAAGGCTTTCGGGCCGACGCGGAAAGGCTGTACATGAGGTGCACATGAATTTACCAGTCATGGAGTACTACGTTGCCTCCGATGCACCCAACTCCATCGAAACGGTGCATCTGGCTAGCCTGGAAATGATGCGCTCCTTAGAAAAGGGCCGACGAAAATCCTTAAGTACCATGTCAGCCCATGCGTTTCGGATTGCGGCGATTGGCGAGCGTGTATTAGGTCGAGCGCTTGAGCCGCTCCTGGTCACCTTGGCCATGTTGCATGATGTAGTGGAGGATGGTTCATTGCGGGTGACTGGCTACGGGCACTCGCTACGAAAAATCCAATTTCGTTTTGGTGGTCCGGTTGCCGCCATGGTCTCAGAATTGACCGATTCCAATGTGCATAGCGATGGTGCAAACAAAGCGGCTGTCACGTTAAGTCATCCGCATTTAATGTCGCCACAGGCGCAATATAATTTTGACAGTTTTTCTCGAACCAATATCAAAGCCACTGAAGCTGATTTGCCTTACACCCTATCAGGCATTGTGATCAAGTTGCTGGACACGGTGGTCTCACTCGAAGAAGGTATCCGTGATCCTGAGCTGATGGTAGGCCATTGGCGTCACAGCGGTGCCAGAATTTATTGGGCGGAACGCGTGCGAGGCGCCATTGTGCATCCACTGATCGAAAGGCTGCTGCTGGAATTAAAAGCAAGCCAGCTCGATCCCAAATACTACCGCCGTCCGCACCATGTTAATACGGTGCGCTTGCGGGCCGGGCTTGCACTGTTGGACACAGCGCTGACCTACATGGATTTATATGTCACACAAAACCTGGCAATACTGGCCAGCGAATACCAAATGGATGCGCTAAAGCGCGATACCTTGATCAGTCTCTTCTACGACGCTAACGTCAATGAAACTGAGTTTCGCTCGCGCGTATTAAGTGAACTGCTCAACGATGATGCGCTTTGCAGTTCGGTAAAATCGGGAACACTCTCTTGCCTGGGTTACTCAACCTTGTATCCGAAAGATGCGGACTTGGCAGCCGTTCGTGATGAATCTACATTTGTAGCGTATCGCGCCAGTGCCTTGCGTCGACAGGCTATTCGTAGAGAACTGCAGTTGGATACAACGGAGAAGCTCTCCGCTCTGGCACTGCGGCAGGAACAGGTGCTAAGGCGATTTGATCAAACGCATTATTATGATGGCACAGTCCAACACGATATCAGCGATCGTGATATTGAGAAGGGTGTTGCTTAATGAAAAAAGCCGGCAGTTTTGTCGGCTTTTACATTTGCTACTTCACTAATTTCTTAGTTGGTAATTTCTTGCTTAGCTTGTCGTTACAAATACGCCGCTACGACATATCGCTGTAAAAACGCCACTCCGATAGCGCCTCTGTAGTGAGAGCCCGTTTACTTATCGTAAACTGATTCTTTGTTTAAGTGCTTGACAATCAGGTAGTAAAAAACCGGACGTAATTTTTGACGGTTGCTTGCACCTATGGTGTCTATAGCGTGTTGGATAGCCGCATCGGCATCAGCGCCTTCTACGCCGAGTTTCCGACTAACAAAACGTTTTTTAACATTGTCTAACTCTGTCTTGTCGGCAGCCGCAACCAGGTTGGCATCACGGTTATATAAGGACGGCCCCAAGCCTTTAGCAACGGAAGACAATAGCTTGTCATCGCAGTCCACATTGATGCTTGCTAGTTGGGCTTTACAATCAGTTATCGCTTCATCGAACTTGGACATAACATCTCCATCTATAATTTGCTTTGCAGTCGAAGTTGATTAGATCAACGACTGCGCATAAGTTGCATTAACTCCTAAGCACAATATAGTCCTTACTGGCATGGTTTCGCAACATAATGGGTGTATCAGTACCCTAGGTTCACAAAGGATTAACATTCTGTAGCGAACAAACGTGAAAATCTGTTTCTAGACTAATTTTTGGACGCATTCTTTGTCCAAAAGAAATTAGGTCGTGCAACAGTCCAACCGTTTTACTAAATTAATACAAATATGAACTATCCAGCCTGTGAATGTTGGGTCTGTAGTTCAAGTCCTTCGCCCGTATTATTACGGGATGCAGTGGTGTGTGTCATGTCAGTGGCGCTGACCAAACCATGTTCTGTGAATACAGCGAGTGCTTCTTTGTAACCAATATCACTGATCTTTCGGAAAGACTTAAATTCCATAAGCGGAATGTGACTAACATCAGGTTCTACCAGCACATCTAACATTGCCTTGGTTTCGTTTAGTCTGGTGATGCTTTTTATATCAGTGGAACGTAATAAGGTTTCAACTAACCTTGGGATTCGAATTTTTGTAGAAAACGGGTTAACTCGCGATAGTAAAACCTGCCAACCTGATAGTGACGTGCCGAAGTCGTAGTATTCGCGCATTTCAACAATTTGACTGACATTAACGCCAATGATGTTGCCTTTACCGCCCAAACGTTCGTGCATAACATCCACTGGGAA
The DNA here is from genome assembly GCA_964435305.1 of uncultured Granulosicoccaceae bacterium. Taxonomy (GTDB): domain Bacteria; phylum Pseudomonadota; class Gammaproteobacteria; order Granulosicoccales; family Granulosicoccaceae; genus Granulosicoccus. The sequence continues at coordinate 14,358 of CAYSZH010000051.1, read as the reverse complement.
CGTGTTGAGTACAGCGCCATCAATAAGCAATTGTCCAGACGAGGTTGGCACGGGCGAAAAAATACCCGGTAGTGAGATTGTACTGCGTACGATATGCCACAGCTTGCCACGATCGTGCACAACCTCTTGTCCATCTGCCAAATTTGACGACACACAAAAAAACGGCAGCCACAAATCTTCAATGCGGATGTCGCCATAAACCTCCTGACAAAAGCGAGTAAGTTTTGACGACTTCATTAACGAGGTAAGAGGCAGTGTGTAGTCGAACAAGGCGCGTTTGCTGGCAAACACTTTAGATAGCGCTACGATGTCATCTGTCGATTGTTCCATTGCCATTGAGGCACCTAGCAAACCGCCCATGCTAGAGCCGCCAATGTAATCAACGTCAATGTCATTTTCTTCTATAACGCGTTGTACGCCTAAGTGCGCATAGCCTCTGGCACCACCACCACTGAAAACAAGCCCTCGGGCTTTTCCGCAAAAGCGTCTGGCCAGCCGCGCCATATGTGCCTGATCATCCAGACGCACATGATGGTACGCGCCTATTTTTCGTTTACTTAACCAACGCGCTGTATCAACCGGTTGCTTTGTAGAGCTGGGATGCAACAAGACCAAATCGACTTTACGCTTAAAACGTTCGTTACCGAGTAATTGGGTGAGCGTATTTTCAATTTCGCGGATTTGTGCACCTTGCTCACTATTGGGGTCGGCCAGCAATACGATTCGATCGGCACGGTTAACACAACGCTTCGTCCAGGAAGACCAGTCAGGGTCTGTTACGTATAACACTTCCTGGAAACAGTTTTCCTTATCATCCAGCCATTGAGAAACGGCCGAACTGAACACATCTGAAAAATCTGTCTGAGACACACCACTTTTGCCGTACATCGTATCGAAGCCTCTGGCATCGAGTAGCAAGGGATTGCCAATATTTCTTATCTGACGTTTTAGTTGATTCAGAAAACGGCGTAGTGGCAGGCGACGATCCAGCGGGATAATGGCGAACGACTGATCGGCTGTTTTTTTTCTAATACGCCTTGAGTTTTCCGCATGGCGCTGAACAATGAGCCTTGATAGCGCGAGCAACATGTTAGGGCGCTGGGCAATAAGCTCGTTAAAACGTTCTTTGTTAAGAAACGCAACCGTGGATTCTCTGGTGGCGAACACTGTTGCCGTTCGGTTGGACTCTCGTAGCAAGGCCATTTCGCCAACGGTTTCTGGTGCACGCACTTCAGCTATTAGCTCTTTAGTTCCATCCTCTTTTATTGTTTCAACATGCAGTCGACCCGAGACAACGATGAAAAGACCATCGGCCGGATCACCTTCGTTGATCAGTACATCGCCGCTGTTATAGTGGCTGATCTTGGTGGCATCGAGTAAGTCATTCATTGCAGCAGTGGTGATATCGCCAAACATTTCCAAAAACACCTTGGCCAGCATGACACGCCTGGATAGCTCCGCTGCGGTGTCGTAAACATGCGCAAGAATTCCAGGGCCGATATCAGTGAGCAGCTCGAACGCAAAACGCGGAAAGCGCGCTATTCGGGATTTTTTTGCAGCCACCGCACTAACAAGATGTGATCCACCGTTGAGAACGGCAAAATCACCAGCGGTTTGGCCTTTGCAGCGTGAGTGAAGGTAAAATTGCTCGCTTGAGGAATCGCCTTGCAGAAACAGGCAGATTTCACCTTCCATTACCAAAAACAGGTTTTCAGTTTGATTACCGGCATGAAACAAGTACTCGCCTTCGTCAAACTCAGCGAAACTGATGTGCGGCAGAAGACTGTCCCAGCGCTCGTCATCGATTGATTGAACCAATGCGATTTTTTTGAGAGCTCTTATATTTCTGGCTTCGCCGGAAAGCGTGATCATGCTGTTTTATCCAGTCCAACTGCTATCAGCCCGTAGGCTTGACTGACAGTATACTGTGACTTGGAACCCATATTTTGATGTTGACATATTAACCTTAGCGGCCATTAGCATGGACTTCTTCCTGTCATTTGTCACTCAATCGACAGATTCTGCCATAAGGTTATCCTTTAGGTTAATCCCAGATGGTGCCTGATTCACGTTAATTCGATTTCGATTTGGGCTGATCTGCCGCGTCAGGGCGGAACTTAACATTGCCAAAATAAGCTGTCCCAGACTGCCTGGCGCTGTCTCCGTCAATCATTAATGCATAACCTTCGATTTTTTTAACATTGATGCCAAAGTAGCGCTTGAAGTCTTCTTTAATATTGCGTTTATGGAATGACCAGGTGCCAGCAGATTCATCACCGCTTTGTACCGCGATCATGCGTGATTTGGATGTAAATGGGCTATTCCAGACGGAGTCTTTTTCGGAAGCGGAAGACCACACATAGTTAAGTGCTACAGTTTCCCACGGGAGTAGGCCGGTTTTATGGACAATATACAACCTGGCTGGAAAATCATCGCCCGCTTTGACCCTGTCGTTGGCGATTGCGTAGGTTTTCTCAATTTGCCAGCACCACTCAATAACCGGGGTTTTATTAAGATTGATCGTCTTTTGACGATACAACACGGACGCCTGGGAGTTAGTCGTGCCGCGCAGCACTCTTTGCCCGTCTTTTTCAATTAATGCGTATTCGGATCGCCCTTTAAATTCTCGCTCTTTCCATTTCGAAAGCGTGTTGTCCGGGAAATCGCCGCAATGTGGCTGATTGGCGAGCACAGGTCCTGACAGGAGTAAAAGGCTAATTACGCCGGCAAAGTGCATGAATGAAAAAAGTGTATTCATAAAATATAGGAACCGGTGGCTGCCCCAAAGTTCAGCCTTTGGGATGCATGGATTGTGCTCTAAAGCCAGGATTGCCACAGCTGTTTTGCCAAAAATTGATCAGGCTCATATTCTTTAGCGCTACCTGTATAACAATATTGCGTCAATTTACTGTGTTGTGCCCTATTTAATAGTGTTCCATGGAGGTGAAAATTATGTATCCGTGGGTGCGTCCGAGCAGGGAGTTTTAACGTAAAATATCACTATGCAAGCTAATACTGCCTCCCATAACGTTCCCGATATTCGAGCAGCCCGAAAATTTCTTGTGTGGGCAATCGCCACGGTTGCCATCATTTACGCTTTGATTTTAGTCGGAGGGGTGGTACGTGCCACGGGCGCTGGTATGGGGTGTCCTGATTGGCCAACCTGTTTTGGTCGTTGGGTACCGCCAACAAGCGAAGCGCAATTGCCAGTAAACTACCAGCTGCTCTATGCCGATCGTGGTTATGCCAACACAACATTTAATGTGCGTAAAACGTGGACAGAATACCTTAACAGGTTGCTTGGCGTGTTCACGGGTTTTGCAATTCTGCTCACTTTGCTTTTCTCATTAGCTTACCGTCGCTACGACAACGCGGTTGTACACCTGGCTTTGGCTGGGTTCATACTGGTTGCTGTTCAAGGGTGGCTTGGTTCACGTGTGGTCGCGTCAAACCTTCATCCTGGACTTATCACACTGCATATGTTGTTAGCTCAAGTCATTGTTGGGCTGATAATCGCCGCCATCATACGATCTACCCGTAACCAGCTTAGGGCAATCGATGTGCAACGCTTGCCAGCCAATGTCTATCCGCTAATTGTGCTCGCGATGTTGCTTGGGCTTGCGCAACTATTACTCGGAACGCAGGTTCGCGAAGCCATTGATCTTATCGCGGCCAAGAGTGACTACGTCAACCGGCATTTGTGGATTGAAAATTTACCGGCGTTTTTTGCGATACACAAATATGTTGCACTGCCATTGCTGTTGCTAAATGGGTATTTGGTATTTCAAACCTTATCTAATGTTAAGTCAGGCATACTGGTGTTTCTTAATACTTTACTCATAGCGTTTATGGTGGGTACTATCGTAATGGGGATGAGCATGGATCGTCTAAATCTGCCTATGTTCGCGCAGCCATTACACCTGTTTTTATCTTCACTAATTTTTGGCACTCAGCTGGCGATATTTCTTGTCGTTCGGTATGCTCGTAGTACACAACACAGTTCCCAATACCCAAACAGACAAACGTTGCCAGAATAGACAGAGTCTAAATTTCAAATAAACCTATCAACAAGGAGGTTGATATGCGTTGTCACAATAGTAAGCCTGCGTCCACGACTTGTCCGAAACAAAAGAGCGTGCGTTTGTTTTCAATACGCTTGTTGTCAATATTGTTTTACGCAATAACGTTTCTTAATACCGGCGTTTCTACTGACGCTGTTGCAAGCTCAGCCAACAGCTCTGTTCAAACCGCGTCTGATCAAACCCAGCAGGCGCTCAATATCAACACAGCCAGCGCTGCTCGGCTGGCGCATAGTTTACCGGGAGTCGGGCCTGTGAAAGCCAGGGCTATTGTGCTTTATCGTGAATCCAATGGGCCATTCAAAACAGTGGATGAACTGCTTAAGGTAAAAGGCATCGGGCCTGTCATTTTGGCCAAGGTGCGTAAGTTTGTGACTATTTCACCGAATATAAAAAAAAGAGATAGCGTATCAACGCTTAGACCGCTGACTCAAATTCAACAGCAATCGGCGGCGGTGAATGCTGTGACGGCGGTTGTGGATTTGGCACGCCGTGCAGCAGGTCGTCCAACGATTCGTAGAGAGCAAAGTCCCGAAACCAGTGCTAAACATTAGTGCGAACCATCCGTGCGAACCACGCGTCCAAACAAGCGCGATCCTTGATGCTAGTCACCATCGAATTCACATAAGGTGTGTACATCAACACCCATGGATTCAATAAGCTTGCGTCCACCCAGGGCGGGCAGGTCAATAATAAATGCACATCCAACCAGCTCTGCTTTGCAGCGGCTAATCAGTTTAATCCCGGCTTCACATGTTCCGCCAGTGGCGATTAGATCGTCTACTAGTAACACCCGTTCTCCTGGTTTAAACGCATCGTCGTGCAGCTGCATTACTGCCTCTCCGTACTCCAATGTGTATGATTCTTCAATAGTCTTCCCAGGTAGTTTGCCTTTTTTTCTTATTGGTACAAATCCAACTGAAAGTTGATGAGCAATAGCTCCGCCAAGAATAAAACCGCGCGCTTCAAGCGCTGCTACTTTGTCAATCGGGCGTCCTGCGTACGGATGAAGCAGCATATCCACTGCCATCCGAAACCCTCGCGGATCGCTAAATAAAGTGGTGACATCCCTGAACATGATGCCCGGTTTAGGATAATCCGGGATGGTACGGATGAAATCGTCTATGTTCATGTATAAAAACCGCTATATATAGTGTGCTGAAGCGCAAATGCTGCTCAAGAGTAACATTTGATAAGAGATTTGGCTGATCCTCGGAATGGTGCAAACTGCGTGCTAACATCGGCACATCATTGATAAACGCCTTGGAGGCATTGGATGAATCTTGTTGGAACCTTAGGGAAATTACTATTAAGTCAAGCAATGTCGAGAGGCGGGTCCGGTGGTCTTGGTTCATTACTCGGTGGCGCTGCCGGTGGAGCCGGTGGCCTGGGCAGTTTGCTCGGTGGCTTAACAGGTGGTCAATCTGGTACCCAATCGGGTGGTGCCGGTGGTCTTGGCGCACTGCTGGGTCAGTTGCAAGGTGGTGGCAACAATGCACAAGCGGGCCAGCAGGGTGGAGGCATGCTGGGTAATGTCCTATCCGGAAACGATCAGGCTGGTGGTGGTTTAGGTGGATTGCTGGGTGCGGCATTAGGTCAGCAGCAAGAAGGGGTGCAAACGCCTCAACCCACTGCGCAGCAAACCGAACATGCGGCTTTAATGATTCGCGCCATGGTAAACGCTGCTAAATCAGATGGCACCGTCGATGCGCAAGAACAAGAAAAAATTGTTGGACAGTTGGGTGATATTGGCGCTGAAGAGGCGGCCTTTATTCGCAGTGAAATGCAAGCGCCTCTGGATGCTGAAGCATTTATAAAAAGTGTGCCGCGGGGTATGGAGCAACAGGTGTACCTGTTGTCGGTTATGTCAATCAATCTGGATTCGAATCCGGAGGCTGTGTACCTGGACAAGCTGGCTAAGGGGCTCAATATCTCCGAACAAGTCAGTAATCAATTACACACAGAAATGGGTGTGCCCCTGCTGTACTCATAAGTCATACATGCAGGCGTTTTTAGGAACGGCTAGAAACGCCTCTTGGCAGCTGGCACGCAAAGCGAATTGGAACGCAGCGATTTCTAAGAAAGCGCATCTAAAAATGAGGTACTAGTGTATGAAAAACAGAATTCTACTGTTGGTTATGTTGATTGGGCTAAGCCCTTTAGCCGCCAATGCCAACGTCACTTTCTACGGCCAATGTGATTACAAAGGCAATGGCGTTGCGCTGTCGGCAGGCGACTACACGGCAGCCGAACTCGCTAAATACGGCATACCCGAAGATGCTATATCGTCGATAGATGTGCCCAGAGGTTTTGTCGTGACTGTGCATGAGAACGACAATTTTTCTGGCCGTTACGGCACCTTAAGGCGATCCGATTCCTGCCTTGATGGCGATCGTTTCAGTAACACGATCAGCTCTGTATCCATTCGGGAAGCGTTTGGCTCTGGTGGCTTTGCAGCAACAACACCTGCAAAACCTGCCACAGCTGAGCAGGTTATCGTGTACAGCGAATGTAATTTCCGAGGCTTGTCTGCAAGCCTTGATTCAGGTGATTTCAATCAGGCGCAATTGGAAAAGCTGGGCATGCCTAACAATGCCATTTCATCGATACGGGTGCCAGAAGGTGCCGCCGTTTCGGTCTACGAGCATGATTTTTTAAGAGGCCGTGCTGGCTCCTTGTATGCCAATGCTGAGTGCCTGGTTAACGATAATTTTAACGACATGATTTCGTCAATTTCGGTGCGATTTGCTGCCGATGTCAATACCACTGCAACAGTTGCCACACCATCCAAACCCAGCGCAGCCGCCACGCTTTATACGGGCTGTGACTATGCTGGTCAGTCTTATGACTTAAAAGAAGGTGAATACAATCAAGCACAACTGACCGCTTTAGGACTTCAGAACAACACCATATCTTCAATTCAAGTGGGTGATGGTTATCAAGTGGAATTGTTTATCAACGATTTTCACCGTGGCCGATCGGGAACCTTGCGGCAGGACGACCCGTGCCTGGTTGATGATCGATTTAATGATGCCATTTCCTCCATTATCGTCGGTAAAGATCCGCGTGCCCCAAGCGCACAAGAGAAACAAAACCAAAAACCGGTTGTAGCACTGTTCCCGGATTGCGATTACAAAGGTGCTGGCGTGCAGTTAGCCGAGGGTCTTTATGATGTAGAAGCGTTGAAAGCACTGGGTGTGACCAACAACACCGTTTCATCAATAAAAATGCTGGACAGCCATCAGGTTAGAATTTTCGATAGTAGTCGCTTGAAAAGCACAGGTATGTTGTTGCAGCGTAACGACAGTTGTTTGAAGGATGAAGGCATGGATAACAAACTCTCTGCAATTATTATTGAGCCACGAACGGTGCAGGCAAGTGGCACCACGTTGCGTGAGATCAAACCTCCCGTACAGCAAACAACAACTCAGGCGAGCCGCGCCAGCTTATCTTCAGCAATTGCCTGTGTGCAAAGTTACGTCGATCAAGGCATCTGCGACTCAATCCGTTGGAAAGTGATGGAGCGTCGCTGTAAATTAACCGACGTGGCTGTGATGACCGATGGCTATCTGCGTGGCCACGTCGATGCTGGCAACTGCCAGAGTAAATATTGGAACGAACTGTCAAGGCGAGTTGCTAACCCTGCATTGCGGTAGTAGCGGATCGTCTGTGGTTTCGTGGACTCGTCTGTCTTCGTTCTAATAAATCGAATTTGCTTACAAATAAATATAGAGTGCCTTATATGAGAGTCTTGCGTTTTCCCGTGCTGCTTATGGCTGCGTCACTGACCGTCGGTTGCAGTACGATAAAGTACAACACGCTTGAAAAAATCGGTATTCATAAGCGAGATTTGCTCGTGTCCAATGTCGAAGATGCGCGCGATGCACAACAGGATGCTCAAGTCCAGTTTAAAGATGCACTGGAGCGATTTGGCTCAGTTGTGCAAATAGAGGAAACCGGACTGAAGAAGGCTTACGATCGGCTAAGCGATGAGTACGAAGACAGTGTCGATGCAGCGGAAGACGTATCTGATGAAATCGATGACGTGGAGGATGTCGCGGGCGCGCTTTTTAAGGAGTGGAGTGAAGAAATTGAACTCTACACCGACGCCAATTTGAAGCGTAATAGCCAAAATCAGTTTCGGCAGACGCAAGCACGATACAAGGAAGTACTGACCAGTATGCAAGAGGCTGAACGTAGCATGCAGCCTGTGCTTGCCACATTCAGAGACAATGTGTTGTATCTTAAACATAATTTAAATGCGCAGGCTGTTGGGTCCTTGAAACAAACGTTTGAAGCCTTACAAGGGGATATTGATAATCTCGTGCGTCAGATGAATCGCTCTATTGAGCGTTCGAATCAATTTATAGCGGAAATGAAACCGGCATAAGATCATGAGTGCTGATAAGCGCACTGCAGATGATATGCTCAGTGCGGCGGAAAAGCTGAATCTGGAAACCGGGGTTATTTCCTGGCAAGAACTGGCAGTGCATTTTGCTCGAGGTGTCGTCATACATGTGCGAGACGGAACCGACCTTATTGAAGTGGCGGAGCTGGTGGCATCTGATGACGCTAGCAAAATGCAATCGCTGCTGGACAATAATCTAGTGGCTCGCGCCTCGGACGATGATGCACGTGACTGGGTTGCCCGGGAACCACAATTTTGGTGCGTTGTGACTGCACCGTGGGTTTTGGTACAGGAATACCAGCAGAACAAAACACTGCATTGAGGATGGCAGTAGCTGTATTGGAAAGTCTGACGGTGTCAGACTAGTCTTTTCTAGCTAACGGCGGAGTAACTTGTATGTTAAATACGAACTCAAAGCTTCAATCTGTGCGTGCTTGTGCAACAACCTTCATCAGGCTCTGCACTACTAGCGCTTATTGTTTGCGGTGTTGTCTTGTAAGCCTCTTGTGCGGCCTGTGTCTCATGGCATTACCTATTCATGCCGCAGACGATACCAATGCAACTGGAACGGTAGATGCCTCCAACGTGACCGAAAATGGCACTTTAGCAACTGATCTGAATGACGTCGGGCGATTAGATACCTGGGAGGTGCGGCGTCAGGTCATGTCGCAACGCGGTGTGCTTGTCGATATGGAAACGCTGCGCGAGAACGGGTATACCTGGGTCAACGATGCTGTGTGGGAAGGTACCGATAAACCCGTTAACGAAAAGTGGTACATTGCCGGCTTTTTATTCGAACGCAAGGGCTTTAAAAATGTATGGCTGCAGTATGCGTTTACCTATGACGATGGATCTGGCAAGCTTGCCAGTTTTCGCACCTGGTCAGGCGGTACCGTTTTTCGGTAAAACTCGTGTGCGCTTTTAGCTCGCCCACTATTTTAATGCCGCTGAGCCGCTAGCTTTTCAAACAACCCATCCAATAGGGTATTAGCCGCAAACGAAATAACCGTACCTGGCATGAATACAGCCGCAGCGCCGGCGTCTTTTAAAAATTCGATGTCTTCTGGTGGAACGACACCGCCCACAACGATCATGATATCGTCGCGTGACAAAGCGTGAAGTGCCGCTTTTAATTCTGGCACCATCGACAAATGACCAGCTGCTAAGGAACTTGCGCCAATGACATGCACGTCAAGGTCGCTTGCCTGTTTTGCTACTTCCTCTGGTGTTTGAAATAGTTCGCCTACTTCTACATCAAAACCCATATCGGTAAATGCAGATGCGATCACTTTTTGTCCTCGGTCATGCCCGTCCTGGCCCATTTTGGCGACTAATATGCGTGGTGCGCGGCCTTCAAGTTCGATAAATTGCTGGATGCGTTCCTGAACCTCCGGTAGTGCCGGGTTGTTGCCCATGGCAGCCTTGTAAATGCCTTTAATTGTATTAACTTCGGCTCTATGGCGGCCGTAGCTGACTTCAAGTGCGTTGGATATTTCGCCTACGGTTGCGCGTGCTCTTGCGGCTGCAATAGATAATTCCAGTAAGTTGCCGCTAGACTCTTTGGCAGCGTTTGTGAGCGCGGTCAGTGCGGCTGCATGCGCTACCTTATCGCGTGATTCGCGTAATTGCACAAGCTTGCGCTTTTGATTGTTGAGTACAGAAGCATTGTCGACTTTGAGCACCTCCACAGCTTCTTCGTTTTCGGTTTGCAGCTGGTTTACACCAACAACGATTTGGTCCTGGCTGTCTATGCGTGCTTGAGTTCGTGCGGCTGCCTCTTCGATGCGTTGTTTGGGAATGCCCGCTTCGATGGCCTTTGCCATGCCGCCCAAGGCCTCAACCTCCTGGATATGTTGCCACGCTTTTTGTGCCAGTTGACGGGTGAGGGTTTCCATAAAGTAACTGCCTCCCCAGGGGTCAACGGTATGGCATACACCGGATTCATGTTGCAGCAGCAACTGAGTGTTTCTGGCGATAGCAGCAGATGCATCTGTGGGCAGCGCGAGCGCTTCGTCAAAGGCATTTGTGTGCAACGATTGTGTATGCCCGTAAGCGGCTGCCATGGCTTCGATGCTGGTGCGTGTTACGTTGTTGTAAACGTCTTGCGCCGTTAAGCTCCAGCCTGATGTTTGGCAATGTGTACGCAAGCTCGAAGAGCGCGGGTTTTGTGGGTTAAAAGGCTTAAGGAGCTTTGCCCATAGTAATCGTGCTGCTCGGAGCTTGGCAATTTCCATATAGTGGTTCATACCCACTGCCCAGAAAAACGACAGCCTTGGTGCAAAGTCGTCTATGGCCATCCCGGCTGCAATTCCGGTACGGATGTATTCAACACCGTCGGCCAGGGTATACCCCAGCTCCAAATCAGCTGTGGCACCGGCTTCCTGCATGTGATAACCGGAAATGCTGATGCTGTTGTAGCGAGGCATATTTTCCGATGTATAGCGAAAAATATCAGCAATGATGCGCATAGATTGTGCGGGTGGATAAATATAAGTATTTCGCACCATAAATTCTTTGAGTACATCGTTTTGTATAGTGCCGCTTAGGGCTGACTGAGCCACCCCTTGTTCTTCTGCCGCAACGATATACAACGCTAGAACAGGAAGCACAGCGCCGTTCATAGTCATGGACACGCTCATTTTGTCGAGCGGAATACCATCGAATAGCGTTTGCATGTCCAATATCGAATCGATCGCAACCCCTGCCATACCCACATCCCCGGCTACGCGATCATGATCGGAGTCATAGCCCCGGTGTGTGGGTAAATCAAACGCAACCGACAATCCTTTTTGACCAGCCGCAAGGTTGCGACGATAAAACGCGTTTGAGTCTTCTGCTGTGGAAAAACCCGCGTACTGTCTAACCGTCCATGGCTTATTGACGTACATAGTGGGGTAAGGGCCACGTGTAAAAGGGGCAAGGCCCGGATAGTCCAGCTTGTAGGCACTCGACTGCAAAGCATCTTGCGTATAAAAGCGCTGCAAAGAAATAGACTCGGGTGTTACGCGAGCCACTGTGTCTTTGCTGTGCGTGCTGGCAGGTGCTTTCAGTACCTTTGGTGCTGGCATGGAGCTGAAGTGAATGCGAGACATCAGCGTTGCTCCTCAAAAATCTGGGCATCACGCTTGGGTGTTAGTGCAGCTACCCTGGTCAAGGCTGAGGTGGGCAACGGCGTAACCGTTTCCACGCTATTGCCAGTTGCATTGTCAGCTGTTTGTGTCAATTTAGCCTTCGATGCTGGCTGCGCAACGGGCTCGTCATTGTAACGATTGACACCCACTGCGATTTGTTGTTCGCTTTGCAGACGTGCCTGACGCTGTATAAACGAATGGTTTATCTGTTCTTGCCAAGCACCGATTTTTATAAGGCTAACAAACCCGCCTTGCGCTTCTATATCTTTTAGCGCTTGCCAGGTAGTGTCAAGTAGTTGTTGGGTCAATTGCTCTACCGAATAGGCACCGGCCATGGGATCGTGTACAAAGTTCAACGCGCATTCCTGCTCGAGGATGATGCTGGTGTTGCGGGCAACGCGCTCGGCAATTAATTGTTTGTCGTCGATAAAGGTATTTTCAATAAACGTGTGAGGCTGTGTTATCACTGTACGCGCACCTGCCATCATGGCGCTACTGACAGCGTTTACATTGCGTAAGTGGTTAACCCAGGGTGAACGTTTTGAGAGCATGCGTGAGGAAGTTTCTACCACCAAATTGAGTTGCACATCGTTAACACCCAATGCAGCAGCGATATGCTGCCAAAGCTGCTTAAGCGTGCGCAGCTTAACAACGCCCATCAAATGATCTGCATCACAGGCAAACTGAAAAACGATTGAGTCTGCCGCATCCTTTGCCCTCATACCCGCATCTAACATGGCATCCATGTAAAGGCTTGCGGTTGCTATTGCTGCTGTGAGTTCTTGTGTATCAGATGCACCGGCATTGTGATGGTATGCGCAGTTGATACTCACAGCATGGCTTGCGGGTAATTGTTGTTTCGTACTCGCTGCAAATTTGGCCATGGCTTGCAGCTCGGTTTCGATATCGTTTTCAAGAAAGCCCGCACGCAGCAGGGATCCGATGGGGTCAGCATTGAACGATGCCGCGGCCGTGTTTTCATCAAGCGCTTGCGCTTTCCAGACTGCGCGTAGCGCACCAGCTGCATTGGCATAGCTGTGCTCAGCTTGAAGGCTAATATTAATTAATGACAGATGCGTACCAGCAAGCTCTTCGGCGAGCTGCTCGGTTAAATTGTCAGTTCGATCGCTATGCATCGGCAGCGCGATCTCCAAAGAGGTCATACCGCCATTTAAGCCTCGTAAAATATGTTCCTTACGGCTTTTTGCGGTGCTGCCCAGTACGCGCAGGCGATGATCAATTGCCTGGAGTTTTGAAACTGTTGCAGTGGTGTTAGATGCAGCAGGTCGATCATGATAGAGCACATCAATGGATTGGCCTGAAGCGGTCACGCGTTCTATTTCTTTGAGCGAGGCTGGCCCACGAAGGCTTTTTATAGCCAGTGTTTGCCAGTCTTTCAAAGTAACATCAGCGAACTCACTGTCCAGGGCAGTTGCTGTTTTACTTTTATTAGAGTTGTGCTCATTCATGTTGCTTGCATCTGTTTGCTTGCGTTTGGGTCTATTGCAGGCTGCCAGGATTAGTGCCTGGTACCGCTTTGCTTGGGTGGCTACGTTTAAGCTGCCGTATTATAAAGCGGGCGGGGTGGATTAACCCGCCATAAGTGCGTAAGTCAGGCTCTTGAATTGGCCTTGTGTTCTTATTAGTAGAACACAGCCAGTTGGCTAATAGTGTGGCACACCAGGGTGCGCTTACGATACCTCTGGAGCCAAGCCCACCCAGTAAAAACAGGTTTTTATGCGATTGTGCCTTTGCAAATTCCTGATGAGTTGGTCCATGGTGCAGCAGTGCGTAGTGTTTTTTATAAAAAGCGATGTCAGGAGCAGGCCCAAGCAATGGCAGACGATCGGGTGTGGTCGCTCTAATACCGGCAAATCCGTTTTCTGCTCTGTCGCGCACCCTGATACCCGGCAACAGCGTTGCAAGAGAGGCTCTGTTTCTAAGGTGGTCCTCTTGCAAAACTTCAACGTCATGACAATTTCGATCGAACGTTGCACCAGCAAAGAAGCTTGCACCATTGGGCAATGCATAGCTTTTACCACTCACCACACATTTAAGATTTGATTGTTCGAGCAAGGCAAACTCACTGATTTGCCCTCTCGCCGTTCTGATGGGTAAGTCGGCGGTATAAGGTGTCTGGTGCAATGCGGTTCCGTTTGCAAGTATGACCACTGACGCGTTCAATTGCGTGGGTTTACCCTTGCAATCGCAATGTAGATGCCATCCGTCTTCGTATTGCGAAAGTGAACGCACAGTGTGGTTTAAACGGACATCGATATGGGCTTGTGTAACCAGTTGCTTACAGAAAGCGTTTGGATTTAGCCAACCGGCCTTGGCGAAATACAAGGCTTTAGACTGAACGGCCACTCCTGCTATCTCACTGGCAGCGTCACTGTCGAGTTGTTCATAAAGACGGTGCGAAGGGTAATCGTTGTTAATGAGCTGCAGTGCACCACATTCGCGGTAGTGTGCGAGTTTATCTAACCCATCATGTTTCAGCCATTGCTGTAAACAGTTATACGCGTCGGAATAAAACGTCGCGGCCATCGATTTTTCTCTTGTCACGATGGGTTTGACAATACCGCAGGGGTTGGAAGACGCCGCGCTGGCAATACTATTTGATTTATCGATTAGCAGCACGCGAACATCATGCTTTGACAGAGCATACGCCATTGAGCAGCCCGCAAGTCCGGCCCCTACAATAACCGCAGTCTGAATTTCTGTAACAGACTGAGGGTGT